>NZ_DASRGV010000020.1:0-22454 GCF_035650855.1 Actinocrinis sp.
GGCGGGGCGGCCTCCGGCCGCGCCGGCGCCGCCGGGACGCGGCGGGCGTCGATGGCGACCACGACGCACTGGGCGCCGAACTCGGCCGCGATCTCCGAGATCACCTCGGGCCGCTGCACCGCCGCGGTGTTGAGGCCCACCTTGTCGGCACCGGCCCGCAGCATCCGGCGAGCGTCCTCCACCGTGCGGATGCCGCCGCCGACCGTCAGCGGGATGAAGACCTGCTCGGCGGTGCGCCGCACGATCTCGTAGGTGGTCTCGCGGTCACCGGAGGAGGCGGTGATGTCCAGGAAGGTCAGCTCGTCCGCGCCCGCGGCGTCGTAGGCGGCGGCCAGCTCGACCGGGTCGCCGGCATCGCGCAGGTTGGCGAAGTTGACGCCCTTGACGACCCGCCCGGCGTCCACGTCCAAGCACGGGATGACGCGCACGGCGAGGCTCATCAGCGAGCCTCCCGGTAAGCGTCGAGTTCGACCTCGACGAGCATCTGAGCGTCGATCAGCTTGGAGACCACGACCATCGTCGCCGCAGGCCGTACCGCATCGAACAGCTCCTTGTGGGCACGCCCGACCGCTTCCATGTCGCGCGGGTGCACGACGTACATACGGGTACGCACGACGTCCGCGCGGGAGAAACCAGCTTCCGACAGAGCCTTGAGCGCGACGTTGAAGGCAGTGAGCGCCTGGTTGTACGGGTCGCCCTCGTGGTTCACGATCCCGTCCACGACCGCCGTGCTGCCGGAGCAGTACGCGTGCTGGCCGGCCACGACCAATCGCGAGTAGCCGAACTTCTCCTCGAAGGGACCTCCCGAGTTGTACCGTTTCACGCTCATCGGGAAACCGCCTCCAGCGCCTGTTCGAGGGTGAATGCGCCCGCGTACAGGGCCTTGCCCACGATAGCGCCCTCCACACCGAGCGGGACGAGGCTTTGCAGAGCCTTGAGATCATCGAGGCTGGACACGCCGCCGGAGGCCACGATCGGCCGGCCGGTCGCCGCGCACACCGCCCGGTACAGTTCGATGTTCGGGCCTTGCAGCATCCCGTCCTTGTTCACGTCGGTGATGACGTAGCGGGCGCAGCCCTCGCGGTCCAGCCGCTCCAGCGTCGCGAACAGCTCGCCGCCGTCGCTGGTCCAGCCGCGCCCGCGCAGCCGCCATTCGCCGTTCTCCAGCCGCGCGTCCAGGCCGACCGCGATCCGGTCGCCGTGCTCGGCGATGGCCTTGGCCACCCACGCGGGCTGCTCCATCGCCGCGGTGCCGAGGTTCACCCGCGTGCAGCCGGTGGCCAGCGCCGCGCGCAGCGAGTCGTCGTCGCGGATGCCGCCGGACAGCTCGACCTTGACCTCCAGCCGCGCGACCACGTCGGCCAGCAGCTCGCGGTTGTTGCCCCGGCCGAAGGCGGCGTCCAGGTCGACGAGATGGACCCACTCGGCTCCGGACTGCTGCCAGGCGAGCGCGGCGGTCAGCGGGTCGCCGTATCCGGTCGCGGTCCCGGCCTCGCCTTGGACGAGCCGGACCGCCTGGCCGCCTTCGACGTCGACGGCGGGCAGGAGCTCGAGCTTCGGCATGTGTGCGCACTCTTCTCTTGGGGGCAAGGTCTTGGGCGGGCGGATCAGAGGGTGGACACCCAGTTGGCGAGCAGGGCCGCGCCCGCGTCGCCGGACTTCTCCGGATGGAACTGGGTGGCCCACAGCGCGCCGTTCTCCACGGCGGCGACGAACGGGCGCTCGCCGTACTTGCACCAGGCGACCTTGGGAGTGCGCAGCGGCCCGGTGTCGTTGAGGTGCCAGTCCTGCACGGCGTAGGAGTGCACGAAGTAGAAGCGGGTGTCCCCGGGCAGGCCCGCGAACATGCGGCTTTCCGCGGGGAGCTCCAGCGTGTTCCAGCCCATGTGCGGGACGACCGGGGCGTCGATCCGCTCGACCGTGCCGGGCCACTCGGCGCAGCCCTCGGTCTCGACGCCGTGCTCGATGCCGCGCTCGAAGAGGATCTGCATCCCGACGCACACGCCGAGCACCGGGCGCCCGCCGGCCAGCCGGCGGCCGACGATCCGCTCGCCGCGCACGGACCGCAGCCCGTCCATGCAGGCCGCGTACGCGCCGACGCCGGGCACGAACAGGCCGTCCGCCTCGATCGCAGCGTTGAAGTCGGAGGTGACGGTCACCTCGACGCCCTGCCGCGCGACGGCGCGTTCGGCGGAGCGGATGTTGCCGGAGCCGTAGTCGAGGATCGCGACGTGCTTCACCGGTGGTCCGCTCACTTCCAGCGCAGCACGCCGGCCGCGATGGCCATCGCCGCGCACACGCCCAGGATCCCGATCAGGACCTTCGGCAGGCCCTGCTTGGCGAAGGAGATCACGCCACCGATCAGGAACAGGCCGAGGAAGATCAGGAACGCGGCCGCGTAACTGCCGGTCATAGGACGCCCTTTGTGCTCGGCACGCCGACGACTCTCGGGTCGAACGCGCACGCGTCGCGCAGCGCCCGCGCGACCGCCTTGAACTGCGCCTCGACGATGTGGTGCGCGTTGCGGCCGTAGGGCACGTCGATGTGCAGGCAGATCTGTGCCTGCGCGACGAAGGACTCGAAGATGTGCCGGGTGAGCGTGGTGTCGTAGGACCCGATCATCGGGGCCATCCGCTCCGGCTCGCTGTGCACCAGGTACGGCCGGCCGGACAGGTCGACGATCGCGTGCGCGGCGGCCTCGTCCAGCGGCACCCAGCAGTCGGCGAACCGCCGGATGCCGGCCTTCTCGCCCAGCGCCTTGCGGAACGCGGTGCCGAGCGCGATGGCGGTGTCCTCGACGGTGTGGTGCGAGTCGACGTGCAGGTCGCCGGTGGTCTTCACGGTCAGGTCGAACAGACCGTGCTTGCCGAGCTGGGCGAGCATGTGGTCGTAGAAGCCGATGCCGGTCTCCACGTCCACCGAGCCGCTGCCGTCGAGGTCGATCTCGACCAGGACGGTGGACTCCTTGGTGGCCCGCTCCACCCGGCCGACGCGACGGCGCGGGGAGTCGTCGCTCACAGAATCTCCTTCAGTGCAGTACTTCTTTCAGTGCGGCCAGGAACGCGCCGGTCTCTTCGGGCGTCCCGGCGGTGACACGCAGCATCCCGGGAAGCCCGACGTCGCGGACCAGAACGCCTCGATCCAGCAGCGCCTGCCAGACCGCCTTGCTGTCGCGGCGAGCGTCACCGCTCTCCGACGCGCCGTTCACGCCGAAAGCGACGAAGTTCGCGTCCGAGGGAACGACCGGGAGGCCGAGCGCGGTCAGTTCGCTCACGATCCGGTCGCGCTGCGCCTTTACCGCGTCCACAGTACCGAGCAGCGCATCGACGTGAGCCAGCGCGGTACGCGCTGCCGCCTGCGTGAGCGCGGAGAGATGGTACGGGAGCCGGACGAGCAGCAGTGCGTCGATCACGGCGGGATCGGCGGCGAGGTAACCGACGCGTGCGCCGGCCATCGCGAACGCTTTGGACATCGTCCTGGTCACGATCAGCCGCGGCCGACCCGGGAGCAGGGTGAGCGCCGAGGCGGTGCCGGGGCGGAAGAACTCGGCGTACGCCTCGTCGATCACGACGATGCCGGGAGCGGCGTCGACGACCGCCTCCACCAGTTCCATCGGCGCGGCCGTGCCGGTCGGGTTGTTCGGCGAGGTGAGGAAGACCAAGTCGGGCTGGTGCCGCCGGATCGCGGCGACCGCCTTGGCCGGGTCCAGGCTGAAGTCTGCCTCGCGCGGCTCGGCGATCCAGGTGGTGCCGGTGGCCAGCGCGATCAGCCGGTGCATGGTGTACGAGGGCTCGAACCCGAGCGCGGCCCGGCCGGAGCCGGCGAAGCACTGCAGGATCTGCTGGATGACCTCGTTGGAGCCGTTGGCGGCCCACAGGTTCGCGGCGGTCAGCCCGTGGCCGAGGTACTGGGCCAGGTCCTTGCGCAGCTCGACCGCGTCCCGGTCCGGGTAGCGGTTGAGCGTGGTGGCCGCGGCGGTGACGGCGTCGCGCAGGTCGGCGATCAGCTCGGGCGGCGGCGGGTAAGGGTTCTCGTTCGTGTTCAGCAGCACCGGCACGTCCAGCTGCGGCGCCCCGTACGGGCTCAGCCCGCGCAGGTCGTCGCGTATCGGCAGGTCCTGCCAGGAGATCGGGGCGCCCTGGGTCGTCGTCACCAGCGCAGCTCCTGCTCGGTGTCCGCATCGGAGATCGACGCCGGTGCCGGTGCCGACGCCGAATCGGCATGAGCGTCAGCGGCAGAAAACTCAGGGTACTGAGATCCGAAGTCGTCCTCGCGCCGAGCCTGCTGCTGCTCGTGCGGGAAGCGGATCGTCACCGCCTCGCCGTGCGCCGGCAGGTCCTCCGCGTTGGCCAGCGCGACCACGTGGTGCGCGACCTCGCTGAGCGCCGCCTCGGTGTACTCGACGATGTGCACGCCCTTGAGGAAGGACTGCACCGAAAGCCCCGAGGAGTGGCAGGCGCAGCCGCCGGTGGGCAGCACGTGGTTCGAGCCGGCGCAGTAGTCGCCGAGCGAGACCGGCGAGTGCGGGCCGACGAACACCGCCCCGGCGTTGCGCACCCGGCCGGCCACGACGCGCGCGTTCGAGGTCTGGATCTCCAGGTGCTCGGCGGCGTAGGCGTTGACCACGGCGAGCCCGGCTTCCAGGTCGTCGACCAGCACGATCGCGGACTGGCGGCCGCCGAGCGCGGCGGTGATGCGCTGGCTGTGCTTGGTGGCCGGCACCTGCCTGGCCAGTTCCAGCTCGACCGCCTCGGCCAGCGCGACCGCGTCGGTGACCAGCACCGCGGCAGCCAGCGGGTCGTGCTCGGCCTGGCTGATCAGATCGGCGGCGACGTGCGCCGGGCTGGCGGTCAGGTCGGCCAGGATCGTGATCTCGGTGGGCCCGGCCTCGGCGTCGATGCCGATGCGGCCCTTGAGTAGCCGCTTGGCGGCGGTGACGTAGATGTTGCCGGGACCGGTGACCAGGTCGACCGGCGCGCAGCGGGTCGCGCCCTGGCCCGCGCCGTAGGCGAACATCGCCACGGCCTGCGCGCCGCCGACCGAGTAGACCTCTTCGACGCCGAGCAGCGCGCACGCGGCCAGGATCGTCGGGTGCGGCAGGCCGCCGAACTCCTTCTGCGGCGGGGAGGCGACGGCGATCGCGCCGACCCCGGCGACCTGCGCCGGGATCACGTTCATGACCACCGAAGAGGGGTACACGGCCCGGCCGCCGGGCACGTAGAGCCCGACCCGGTCCATCGGGATCCAGCGTTCGGTGACCGCGCCGCCGGGCACGACCTGGGTGCGCACGTCGCGACGCTTCTGGTCGGTGTGTACCTTGCGGGCACGCCGGATCGACTCCTCAAGCGCCGCGCGGACCTGCGGGTCCAGGCTGGAGAGCGCGTTCGCCAGCGCCTCGCGGGACACCCGGACCGACTCCAGATGGACGCCGTCGAACTGCTCCCCGTATTCGATCAGCGCCGCCTCGCCGCGGACGCGCACGTCCTCGCAGATCGGCCGCACGGCCTCGAGCGCCGTCTCGACGTCCAGTTCGGCCCGCGGCACCAGGGTGCGCAGGTCGAGGGAGCCCCCGAGCAGGTCCATCCCCCGCAAATCGATACGAGTGATCACCAGCCCAGTGTAGTTCCACTGGTCATGGCCGTCGCCGAGTATTCCGCCCTGCGGACGATCAGCCGACCCGCACGAGTGACCGGACCGTGATCGTCCGTGTCCGGTTCCGGGTTCTCACGCCCCGCATCGCGACACGCTGGGAGGCGTGTGCCGGGTAACCGGTGTTGCTGGTTGTGTCGCCTGCGTACGTTCAGCTAAGCGCTCTAGGCTAGGCGCATGGCCACCACGCTGCCGCTCTTCCCCCTGGGATCGGTGCTCTTTCCGGGCGTGGTGCTGCCCCTGCACATCTTCGAACCGCGCTACCGCAAGATGGTGGCGGATCTCCGCGAGCTGCCCGAGGGCGAGGCGCGGCAGTTCGGGGTCGTGGCGATCCGAGACGGCCGGGAGGTCGGCGCGCAGTCCGTGGAGAGCGTGTACGACATCGGCTGCACCGCGCGGATCTCGGCGCTCGAGGCGCACGAGGACGGCCGCTATTCGCTGGTGACGACCGGTGTGCAGCGGTTCCGGCTGCTGGACGTCGACACCAGCGGGGCGTACCTGATCGGCGAGGTCGAGTATCTGGAGGAGCCCTCGGACGCGCGGGCCGAGGCGCTGAAGACGTCGAGCACGGCGCTGCTGCTCGGCTATCAGCGCGCGCTCGCAGGGTTGCGCGGGGTGCGCACCGGCAGCATCCCGGAACTGCCGGACGACCCCACCGTGCTGTCGTATCTGATCGCCGCGGCGATGGTGCTCGACCTGCGGGACAAGCAGAGGCTGCTGGCCACGCCGGACACGGCTAGCAGGCTCCAGCGGGAACAGGCCCTGCTGCGCCGGGAGACCCTGCTCATCAAGGAGCTGCGAACGCTGCCGGCCGTGGATCTGCTGCGCCGCGACCGCTAGGCACTTAGACCCTTAGGCACCGAAAAACGGCCTGCGGCCGGGGCCGTGATGGGCGCTAAGCTCCCCGGCATGGCGAACAAGGCGGCGTCCAAAGGTGCCGCATCAAAGGGAACTCCGGCGACAGTGGCGTTGACGCAGGCCAAAGTGTCGTTCGACGTGCACGCCTACGACCACGATCCGGGCGCTCAGTCCTACGGCACCGAGGCGGCCGAGGCCATGGGTGTACCGGCCGAGCGGGTGTTCAAGACGCTGCTCGCGGACGTGGACGGCAAGCTCGTGGTGGCCGTGGTGCCCGTTTCAGGACAGCTGGATCTCAAGGCATTGGCGAACGCGGCCGGCGGCAAGAAGGCCGCGATGGCCGATCCGGCGGCGGCCGAGCGGACGACGGGCTATGTACTCGGCGGCATCTCGCCACTCGGCCAACGCAAGAAGCTGCCCACGGTGGTCGACGAATCCGCCCTCGCATACGAGACGGTGTTCTGCTCGGCGGGCCGCCGCGGCCTGGAGATCGAGCTGGCGCCCGCGGACCTGGTGCGGCTCACTTCAGCGCGCACCGCCGCGATCGGGCGTGATTGACGGGGAAGATCGTCCCGCTGGGCGGGACGGAACTCGGTTCGTGTCAGCCCAGTTGCAGATCGCGGCGCCGGAAGGCGGCGAGGCCGAGCCAGATGAGGGCTCCCGCGAGCAGGGCCAGCCATCCGAGCGGTGTCCAGGAGAACGCGCCGCCGGGCACTTTCGGCACGTGCGTGAACGGTGAGACGTCCATCACGGCCTGACTCAGCTTCAGTACCGGTCCGAGCTGGCCGAGCAGCAGGAAAAGGGTGAGCGCTGCCCAGGCGGCGGCAGCGTATCGGGGCAGCGCGCCGAACAGCGCCACGGCGATCGCTGCGGCGATGATCGCGGCCGGCCATTGCGCCAGCGCGCCGCCGATCAGCCGCGGCAGCTGGCCGGATACGTCATGCGTGCGCAGGCCGTGTGCGAGCCCCGCGCCGAATCCGCCGACCACCAGCAGCACGGCCGTGCCCAGGAGCGCGGAACCGACATGGCTGGCCGCCCAGCGCACCCGTCCGATCGGCGTGGCCAGAAGGGGTTCCGCACGACCGGCGCTTTCCTCGCCGCCCGCGCGCAGCGTCGTCTGCACCGCGTAGATCGACGCGACCAGGCCGAAAATGCCCGCGCAGGCGGCCAGGTAGGCATCGATGAGCCCTTGCTGTCCGCCCATCTCGTCGATGATCTTGACCATCTGCGCACTGGAGGTCAGCACGCCGCCGATGTCCTTGGCGATGTACCCGATCACCAGGCCGCCGAGGAGGAATCCGACCGACCACCCGAGCAGCGCGCCCCGGTGCAACCGCCAGGCCAGGCCGAACGGACCGCCCAGATCGCGGCCGGCGCGCTCGGCCCCGTCGCGGGTCGCCAGCAGTCCTGAGCCGAGGTCGCGGCCCGCCGCGAGCCGGACCGCCACCAGCGTGAGCAGCAGGGCGCACGCTAGGGGCGGCGCCAGGACCCACCAGCGGTTCGCGCCGTACGCGTCGACGCGCTCGACCCACCCGAGCGGTGTGCACCACATCAGCCAGCCGTAGCCGCTCGCGTCGGCGGCGGCCCGGGCGAGGAAGGAAGCGCCGAGCACCGCGCACGCGATGCCGTTGGCGGTGCGCGAACTCTCCGCGATCTGCGCGGTGACGGCGGCCAGGCCCGCGAAGAGGCAGCCGCAGCAGGCGATCGCGAGGCCGAGCGCCAGCGCCCCGGGGAAGGTGCAGCCGAGGAACGGAAGCACCACGCTCGTACCCAGCGCCACGCCCACGTTCGCGACGAGCGCGACGCTGAGGGCCGAGGCGAGCGGCGCACGGTGACCGATCGCGGTCGCACCGAGCAGCTCCTGTCGTCCGGTCTGCTCCTCGGCTCGGGTGTGCCGCACGACGAGCAGGATCGACATCACTCCGGCGAGCGTGGCCGCCAGGACCGCGATACGCCAGGCGGTGATGCCGCCGAGCGAGGTCGAGGTGACCCGGCCGTAGATCGCGATCGTCGACGGCGTCGCGTTGATGACCGCGGCGAATTCCCTGCGCGAGGCCTCGGTGCTGTAGAGGTTCTTGAAGCTGTACGCCGTCGAGGCCGAGGTGGCGAGCAGCGCGTAGACCCACACCGGCAGCATGATCCGGTCGCGGCGCGCGGCAAGTTTGAGCAGCACGCGGGTACCGGCGAACGGGCTCGCCTGCCAGGTCCGCGAATGCGCGGCAGGCGCGACAGGTGCGTACGTGCTCATCGGATCGCCGCCGCCTGATCGTCCTCGTCCTGCGGCCGCTGCGTAGCGTAGTACTTGATGAACAGCTCTTCGAGCGTCGGCGGGCGGCTCGTCAGGGTGCGTACTCCCGCCTCGGTCAGCGCGCGCAGCACCGTTTCCAGCGCCTCCGGGTCGGCCTGGCAGCGGACCGTCGAGTCCTCGAGCGCGAATTCGTGCACGCCGGGTGCGCCGCCGAGCCGCGCGGCGAGGTCCACCGCCTGCGCGTGGGCCAGCTCGGCCACGATCGTGGTGCGGGACAGGTGCCGCAGGTCGGCGAGGCTGCCGGTGTCCACGGTCCGCCCGGAGCGGATGATCGAGACCCGATCGCAGAGCTCTTCCACCTCGGACAGGATGTGGCTGGAGAGCAGGATGGTCGCCTCGCGCTCGCGCGCCTGCGCGACGCACTGCCGGAACACCGCCTCCATCAGCGGATCGAGGCCGGAGGTCGGCTCGTCCAGGATGAGCAGCTCGGGCTCCCCGGCGAAGGCCGCGATCAGGGCGACCTTCTGCCGGTTGCCCTTGGAGTAGGTGCGGCCCTTCTTGCGCGGGTCGAGCTCGAAGCGGTCGATAAGGTCGTCGCGGCGTTTGGCGGAGAACCCGCCGCGCACCTCGCCGAGCAGGTCGATCGCCTCTCCCCCGGTCAGGTTCGGCCAGAGGGTGACGTCGCCGGGCACGTAGGCGAGGCGCCGGTGCAGGGACACCGCGTCGCGCCAGGGGTCGCCGCCGAGCAGGCGGACGGTGCCGGCGTCCGCGCGCAGCAGGCCGAGCAGAACCCGGATGGTCGTGGACTTGCCGGCGCCGTTCGGACCGAGGAAGCCGTGCACCTCGCCCCGCTGCACGCGTAGGTCCAGTCCGTCGAGGGCGCGGGTGCGCCCGAAGTCCTTGCGCAGTCCGGCGATCTCGATCGCCCCGGTTTCCCGCGTCACCGCCGCCCCGTCCTTCCCGCCGCAGCCTCCATGGCGGCAAGCTACTCTGATTTCACTAATTTGTGAAACCACTGAAGCGTATAAAATGTGATGGTGACAGTGACGACACGGGACGAGGAGGCGGTGCGCGGCTTCGTCGAGCGGCTGGCGCTGCTGTTCGCCGACTGGGGCTTTCCGCGGATGGCCGCGCGGGTGCTGTTCGCGCTGATGACCGCCGAGGCGCCGGGGCTGACGGCGAACGAGCTGGCCGAGCGGCTGGACGCGAGCGCGGCCGCGATCTCCGGCGCGGTGCGATACCTGGGGCAGCTCGGCTTCGTGGTGCGCGAACCGGTCCCGGGCTCGCGCCGCGACCTCTACCGGCTGCGCGATCACACCTGGTACGCGGGCACCGCCACCGCGGTGCAGTTCTACGACCTGGTCATCTCGGCGGCCGACGAGGTGCTCGGCGCGGTCGGCGGGCCGGACACGACGGTCGGCGAGCGGGTCGGCGAAATGCGGGACTTCTTCGCGTTCGTGCGCAGCCGGGTGCCTGCTCTGCTGGACGAGTGGCAGGCCACGCGTCAGGCTCAGGCCTAGGCCCGGGGCCAGGTTCAGTCAGAACGCTGATCGGGGTGCGTGGGCTGCCCGTCTGACGGTTCGTCCGACGAGGGGGCTGTGGGCAGGTGGCCGCCCGGCACGACTCCGTTGCCGTTGTGTCCCGTCGGCGCCGCGTTGAACGGCAGCGGGTACGCGTCCGGCGGCAGACCGCTCTCCTGCGCTCCCCAGCCGGGGAAGAGCTGCGGCTCCGGTTCCGGATCGGAAGGGCCGAACAGCAGGATCAGAAAGAAGAACACGCCGGCCGCGACGGCGGGCCACAGCCAGATCACGCCGATGGCGCGCACCGACATCGGCAGGTCGAAGGTCGCGCCGTTGGCCACACCGTGCGCGGCCGTGAGTATCGAACCCCCGCCCGGGCCGATGATCGCGCCGAACCAGGCGGCCAGATAGCCGCCCCCGATTCCGCCGGCGGCGAGCGCTATCGCCGCGCCGACGCTTCCGCCGCGCCGGTAGCGCAGGAAGGCGAAGAGCGCGAGCAGGATCGCCGCGACGCAGGCGAACAGGGCGAACCAGCCGTCGCGCGCGACGAAGGTCTTGCCCTCCGGGGCCGCGTAGTAGACGCCGCCCTGGTTCACCACGCCGAGCACCGCCGGGGAGAGTTCGCGCCACAGCGCCCCGACGCCGAGGGACAGCAGCACGCTCGCCCCGGCCACCACGGCGAAGGCGGCGGCGTCGTAACGCGCCTCGGGCCGCCGCAGGAACGGCACGCGCGGATCCTCGTCGGAGTGCGGCGACGGCAGGGGTGGCGGCCATGGCGTCTCAGTGCTCATCGGGGCCAGCTTTTCACGGCAACCTGAGCTTGTCGCGCGGGGGTCGGGCTCGTTAGCGGACTGTGTCGGTGGCGCGTGCTTCGATGGGAGGCATGGACCGACTGATCCTGCCCTTCGCCTCCGCGCGGCTCTGGGCGTCCTGGCTGGCCGAGCACCATGCGGACACGCCTGACGGGGTGTGGCTGAAGATCGCGAAGAAGGACAGCGGCATCGCGACGGTCACCTACGCCGAGGCGCTGGAAGAGGCGTTGTGCTTCGGCTGGATCGACGGGCAGAAGCGTTCGTTCGACGAGACGTGGTTCCTGCAGGGCTTCACGCCGCGCCGGGCGCGCAGCCGGTGGTCGAAGGTGAACACCGAGAAGGTGCAGGAGCTGATCGCGGCCGGCCGGATGCAGCCGGCCGGGCTGCGGGAGATCGAGGCGGCGAAGGCCGACGGCCGGTGGGAGCGCGCGTACGAAGCGCAGTCCGTGGCTCAGGTGCCGCCGGACCTGCAGGCGGCGTTCGACGCGAACCCGAATGCGGCCGAGTTCTTCGCGACGCTGACCGGCGCCAACCGGTACGCCGTGCTGTACCGCATCCAGGACGCGAAGCGGCCGCAGACCCGCGCCGCGCGCATCGAGAAGTTCGTGGAGATGCTGGCGCGGGGCGAGACCCTGCACTAGCCGGACGCGCCCCGTTCCGGACGCGCCCGACTGCGTTTTCGTCCCGCCGGCACAGACAAGTCTCCCTGTTCGCTAGCCCAGGCAGGAGGGGCCGAGCAGCGCCTTGAGGTCGCCCATCAGCGCCGGGGACGGGGTCACCCGCAGGTGGTCGCCGACCTTCAGCACCGTGGTCGAGGTCCGGCCGCGCATGCGCACCCTGACCTCCGTCATGCCCGGGTGGCTGGCCAGCACCTCGCGCAGCCGGGGCGCCGAGGCCGGGGTGATCTTCGAGTCGTGCACGTGCAGCACCAGCGGCTGGTTGGCCTCGGCCTGCGCCAGGTCCGGCACGTTCAGCTCGATCGCCATGAGCCGCGGCACGTCCTCGCGCCGTTCGACCTTGCCCTTGACCAGCACCACCGCGTCCTCGGCCAGCGCGGTCGCGTAGAGCTGGTAGCTGTTCGGGAAGAACATCACGTCGATCGAGCCCTCCAGGTCCTCGATCGTCGCGATGGCCCACTGGTTGCCCTGCTTGGTCATCTTGCGCTGCAGGCCGCTGATGATCCCGCCGATGGTCGCGGTCGCGCCGTCCGGGTACATCTGCGCCTCGGCGTTGAGCGTGGCGATCGAGGCGTCCGACTTCGCCGCCAGCAGGCCTTCGAGGCCGGAGAGCGGGTGGTCGGAGACGTACAGGCCCAGCATCTCCCGCTCGTAGCCGAGCAGGATGCCCTTGTCCCACTCGGTCGTGGAGAACTCCAGCTCGAGGCCGGGGGCCGCGGACTTCTCGTCCTCGCCGAGCAGCGCGCCGAAGAGCGAGTCCTGCCCTATGGCCTCCTGCTTCTTGACCTCGACCACGCTGTCCACCGCGCGCTCGTGCTGTTCGAGCAGGCCGCGGCGGGCGTGGCCGAGCGAGTCGAAGGCCCCGGCCTTGATCAGCGATTCGATGGTGCGCTTGTTGCAGACCACCGCGTCCACCTTGTTCAGGAAGTCCTGGAAGGAGGTGAACCGGCCCTTGCTGCGGCGCGCGTTGCGGATCGACTCGACCACGTTGGCGCCGACGTTGCGGATGGCGGAGAGGCCGAAGCGGATCTCCTGGCCGCGCGGGGTGAAGTCGGCGTCGGACTCGTTGACGTCCGGCGGCAGCACCTTGATCCCCATGCGGCGGCACTCGCCGAGGTAGATCGCGGACTTGTCCTTGTCGTCCTTGACGCTGGTGAGCAGCGCGGCCATGTACTCGGCCGGGTAGTTGGCCTTCAGGTACGCGGTCCAGTACGCGACGAGGCCGTAGCCCGCCGAGTGCGCCTTGTTGAACGCGTAGTCGGCGAAGGGGACCAGGATGTCCCAGATGGTCTTGATCGCCACGTCCGAGTAGCCGTTGGCGCGCATGCCCTCGGAGAACGGGACGAACTCCTTGTCCAGGACCTCCTTCTTCTTCTTGCCCATCGCCCGGCGCAGCAGGTCGGCCTGTCCGAGCGTGTACCCGGCGAGCACCTGCGCGGCGGCCATGACCTGCTCCTGATAGATGATCAGGCCGTAGGAGACGTCGAGCACTTCGCGCAGCGGCTCGGCCAGCTCCGGGTGGATCGGGGTGATCGGCTGGCGGCCGTTCTTGCGCTCGGCGTAGTTGATGTGCGAGTTGGCGCCCATCGGGCCCGGCCGGTACAGGGCGATGACGGCGGAGACGTCTTCGAAGTTGTCCGGGCGCATCTGCCGCAGCAGCGAGCGCAGCGGGCCGCCGTCGAGCTGGAACACCCCGAGCGTGTCGCCGCGGCTCATCAGCTCGTAGGTGGGCTTGTCGTCCAGCGGGATCTTCAGCAGGTCGATCTTGGTGCCGGTGGACTGCTCGATGTTGCGCACCGCGTCGTCGACGATGGTCAGGTTGCGCAGCCCGAGGAAGTCCATCTTGATCAGGCCGAGCGATTCGCAGGTCGGGTAGTCGAACTGCGTGATGATCACGCCGTCGGCCGGGCGCATCATGACCGGCACGTAATCGGTGATCGGCTCCGCGGAGATGATCACGCCGGCCGCGTGCACGCCGGGCTGCCGGATCAGGCCCTCGATGCCCTTGGCCGTGTCCACGACCTTGCGCACGTCGGCGTCGGACTCGTAGAGCGAGCGGAATTCGCCGGCCTCGGCGTACCGCGGGTGCTCCGGGTTGAAGATCCCGGAAAGCGGGATGTCCTTGCCCATCACCGCGGGCGGCATCGCCTTGGTGATCCGGTCGCCCATCGCGAAGGGATAGCCGAGGACCCGCGAGGAGTCCTTCACGGCGGCCTTGGCCTTGATGGTGCCGAAGGTGGCGATCTGGGCGACCTTGTCCTCGCCGTACTTCTCGGTGACGTAGCGGATCACGTCGGCCCGGCGGCGGTCGTCGAAGTCGACGTCGATGTCGGGCATCGAGACGCGGTCGGGGTTGAGGAACCGCTCGAACAGCAGGTTGTACGGGATCGGGTCCAGGTCGGTGATGCCGAGCGCGTAGGCGACCAGCGAGCCGGCCGCCGAGCCGCGGCCCGGGCCGACCGGGATGCCGTTGTCCTTGGCCCAGTTGATGAAGTCCGCGACCACGATGAAGTAGCTCGGGAACCCCATCTGGGTGATGATGCCGAGCTCGTATTCGAGCCGCTGCTTGTAGACCTCGGTGTCCGGGTAGCCGCCGGGGAAGCGCCGGTCAAGGCCCTCGTAGGCGAGCCTGCGGAACCACTCGTCCTCGGTCAGCCCGTTCGGCGGGGGCAGCCGCGGCATCAGGTTCTTGAACGTGAACATCCCGCTGGTATCGACCTTCTCGGCGATCAGCAGGGTGTTGCGGCAGCCTTCGAGCCAGACCTCGTTGTCCTCGACCGCGCGCATCTCGTCCGCGCTCTTGAGGTAGTAGCCGTCGCCGCCGAAGCGGAACCGGTTCGGGTCGTCGATGTTGGCGGCGGTCTGGATGCACAGCAGCACGTCGTGCGAGACCGACTCCTCGCGGAAGGTGTAGTGCGAGTCGTTGGTGACGACCGGCGGGATGTTCAGCTCCCGCCCGATGCGCAGCAGGTCTTCGCGGACCCGGGCTTCGATGTCCAGCCCGTGCGCCATCAGCTCCAGGTAGTAGTTGTCCCGGCCGAAGATCTCCTGGTACGTGGCGGCGGCGTCGCGGGCCTTCTCGTATTGGCCAAGCCGCAGCCGGGTCTGCACCTCGCCGGACGGGCAGCCGGTGGTGGCCATCAGGCCCTCGTGATGCTCGGCGAGCAGCTCGCGGTCCATGCGCGGCCACTTGCGGTAGAAGCCTTCGGTGTAGGAGCGGGAGGAGAGCTTGGTCAGGTTCGACAGGCCGCGGGCGTTGGCCGCCCAGATCGTCATGTGGGTATAAGAGCCCGAAGCAGACACGTCGTCGGACTTCTGGCTGGGCTGGCCCCAGAGCACCGGCTTGGCGGTGTACCTGGTCTCCGGCGCGACGTACGCCTCGATGCCGATGATCGGCTTGACCCCGGCGCCGGTGGCCTGCTTGAAGAAGTCGTGCGCGCCGTGCAGGTTGCCGTGGTCGGTCATGGCGACCGCGGGCATCTCCAGCTCGACGGCCCGTTTGAACATGTCCTTGAGCCGGGCGGCTCCGTCGAGCATCGAGTACTCGGTATGTACGTGGAGGTGCACGAAGGAGTCAGCCACGGCGAAATCCTAGCGCTCCCCCACTGACAGAAAATCGAGTTCCGGAGCAGTGAGCAGCTAGTTTGTGTAAGGCACTTGTCAGGCCAGGCCGATGGCCAGGCCGACCGCCGCGGCGGCGAGCCCGGCAGCGACGCTTCCGGCCAGATTCGCCAGCGCGACGAGTCCCGAGCCCTCCTCCATGAGGCGCACGGACTCGAAGCTGAAGGTGGAGAAGGTCGTGTACCCGCCGCAGACCCCGGTGCCGACGATCGCGACGGCGCTGGTGGCCAGCCCGTGGTGGGCGGCCAGGCCCGCGAGCAGGCCGAGCACCAGCGAGCCGCTGATGTTGATCAGCCAGGTGCCGGCCGGGAACACCCCGGCGCGGCGGCGGGCGACGGCCTGGTCGAGCACGTAGCGCAGGACGGCGCCGAACGCGGCCCCGAGCCCGACGGCGACAGCGAGCATCAGGCGGCCTCCGTCCGGACGTCGGTCATACACGGCTTGATAGCGGTGGAGGCGTGCTGTCGGCTCATCGCGACCCGCCCTGAGCCGGGACCAGCTGGTGCTCCTGCGCGCCCTCGAGTTCTTCGGCCAGCTTGCGCTCGCGGTGCGCGACGATCGCGCGCCCCACGGTCAGGCCGAGGCTGGTCGCGGCGAGCCCGGCGGCGAGCGAGCCGAGCACGTCGCCCGCGGCCGCGCCGTAGTCGTGGGCGCCGAGCAGCCGGTCGGTGTCGAGCATCCAGGTCGAGAACGTGGTCAGCGCGCCGCAGAAGCCGACGCCCAGCAGCGGGCGCACGTACACGGTCGGCGGCAGGATCTCCAGCACGAAGACGGTGAGCAGGGCCAGGATGAACGAGCCGGCGACGTTCACCGTGAAGGTGGTCGCCGGGAACGTGCCGTGCGCGGTCGGAAACGCCAGGCCGATCTCGTAGCGGGCCACGCCGCCGAGGAAGCCGCCGATCGCGATCGCCGCCAGGACGCGCTCGTGCCGGTGGCGCTCTGGGGTGTGGGCTTGGGTCTTCTCGGCCGACTCGACCTGGACGTCCGGGTCGATCGGCAGATGATGGTTGCCGTCGATCGCGGCCTCGGGGTCGTGTTCCGGCTTGTGGACCATCGGGTACACCTCTCCTACTCGCATTACCTCGTTCGAGTAGGGACCGTTGGCCGCGGCGTCCCGGCTGCGGCGGTTGACGGCGAGCCCCTCCGCCGGAAATCCCACTATACCGGACCGCTCGAATTCCCCGTCCAGCGCCGTTATGAGGCGCAACTAACGGCTGTTAGGATGCCGCGAAGAACGTGGCACACGCAGTTTCCGAGGCAGTCGCGAGGAGGGTCGATGACCGGTACCGGGGGTGCTCTTTTCGCCGCGGTGTTCCTGGCCTGCGCGGTAGAGGCGGTCGAAGCGCTGACGATCGTGCTGGCGGCGGGTACCGCGCGCGGCTGGCGCTCGGCGGGACAGGGCGTGGTCAGCGCCTTGATCGTGCTGGCCGCCATCGTCGCCGCGCTCGGCCCGGCGCTGACCGCGATCCCGCTGGGCGCGCTGCGCCTGATCGTGGGCGCGCTGCTGCTGGTCTTCGGCTTGCAGTGGCTGCGCAAGGCGGTGTTGCGGGCCAGCGGGCACAAGGACCTGCACGACGAGGACGCGATCTTCGACCGGGAGCTGGCCGCGGCGCGCGAGGCGCAGGCCGAGCGGCGCTGGGTGGTCACCGACTGGTACGCCTACACCCTCTCGTTCAAGGGCGTACTGCTCGAAGGGCTCGAAGTGGCGTTCATCGCGATCACCTTCGGCGGCAACCAGCACGACGTGCCGCTGGCCGCGGTCGCCGCGCTGGCCGCGATCGCGGTGGTCACGCTGGTCGGGCTGGCGATCAAGGCGCCGCTCTCGCGGGTGCCGGAGAACACGCTGAAGTTCGTGGTCGGCGTGATGCTCACCAGCTTCGGGATGTTCTGGGGCGCGCAGGGCGCGGACGCGCACTGGCCCGGCGACGACGCGGCGCTGCTGGTGATCGCGCCGGTCGTGGCGCTCTTCGCGCTCGGGCTCGTCGCGGTGCTGCGTCAGTCGGCGCCGCCGCGCGAGACCGCCGTCGTCCCGGCCTCGGCCGCCTTGCGGATGGAGGAGTCATGATCGCGCGGCTGAAGGCCTTCGGCGCCTTCTGGTACGACTTCATCGTCGGCGACGACTGGCGGGTCGCGGTCTTCGTCGTCGCGGCGCTGGCGGTCACCTTCGCGGTGAGCAAGAGTTCCGTTCCGGCCTGGTGGATCCTGCCGGCGGCGGTGGTTCTCGTGCTGCCGTGGAGCCTGTGGCGGGCCCGCCGCAAGCGGTGATCGCGAGGCGCGGGCCAGGGCGCTGCCGCTACTGGCCCTCGCCCTCTTCCCGGTAGACGCGCGCCGCGTACTCCTCCAGCGCCCGCTCGCAGGTGCCCAGCGCCTCGAGCGTGGCGGACCGCTTCGGCGCGCCGAACACGTCCCGGTCTGTCACCTTGGCCAGCCAGCCCTGGAGCTTGACCAGGTCCTCCTCGTTCTCCTCGAGCTCGGCGTAGGTGAAGTGCCGCGCCTTGTACTCCTTGTCCAGCTGGGCGAGGAAGTCCTGGCACTTGTCGATGATCTCCTCGTACTCGTCGTCCCGCGCGGCCTGGAACGCGGCCAGCACCTCGCCCTCGCCGGCCAGCGCGGTGCACGACAGCAGCACCGCGCTGCCGCCCATCTCGCCGATCTCGTGCCGCAGCTTGCGCAGCGCCCGCTCGGCGGCGGCGCTTGCGGGCAGGGCTGCGGCGGAGTTCTGCAGGTAAATCGCGCCCAAGCCTTTGAGTCGGCGCCAGGCGGTCGCGCGCAGGCGGGTCGGCTCGGACGGGATGCGGTAGATCAACACGAGCCAGCCGGTCGGCGCGGAATCGGCACGCTGCGCCCCGTCCTCGGCTGGCCTGACGGCCTCGTCCGACACGGCGTCCGACACTGCGTCAGCTCTCCGCGGCGATCACGTCGAGCGCGTGCTGAAGATCGTCAGGGTACGGGGACTCGAACTCGACGCGCTCGCGGGTGCCCGGGTGCTCGAAGGCGAGCCGGACCGCGTGCAGCCACTGCCGCGACAGGCCGAGCCGCTTGGTGAGCGCCGGGTCGGCGCCGTAGGTCAGGTCGCCGACGCAGGGGTGGTGCAGCGCCGACATGTGGACCCGGATCTGGTGGGTGCGGCCGGTTTCCAGCTTGATGTCGAGCAGGGTCGCGTGCCGGAAGGCCTCGATCGTGTCGTAGTGGGTGACCGAGTCCTTGCCGTCGGCGGTGATCGCCCACTTGTAGTCCAGCTTGGGGTGGCGGCCGATCGGCGCGTCGACCGTGCCGCTCATCGGGTCCGGGTGGCCCTGCACCAGCGCGTTGTAGGTCTTGTCCACGGTGCGCTCCCGGAAGGCCTGCTTGAGCAGCGTGTACGCCAGCTCGGACTTCGCGACCACCATGAGGCCGGAGGTGCCCACGTCGAGCCGGTGCACAACGCCTTGCCGCTCGGCCGCGCCGGAGGTGGAGATGCGGTAGCCGGCCGCCGCGAGGCCGCCGACCACGGTCGGGCCGAGCCAGCCCGGGCTGGGGTGCGCCGCGACGCCGACCGGCTTGTCGACCACCACGATGTGCTCGTCGTCGTGCACGATCCGCATGCCGGGCACCGGCTCCGGAACGGTCTGCTCCACCGGGACCGGGGGCGGCGGCAGCTCGACCTCGAGCCAGGCGCCGCCGCGGACCTTGTCCGACTTGCCGACGACCGAGCCGTCGATCATGACCCGGCCGTCCGCGGCGAGGTCCGCCGCCTTGGTGCGGGAGAGGCCGAACATCCGGGACAGCGCGGCGTCGACCCGCTCGCCGTCGAGGCCGTCCGGAACCGGGAGCGAGCGCAGGGTTCCCGTGCTCACGCGGCGGTTCCGTCCGCCTCGTCGCCCGACTCGGCCGGCTCCTGCCGGTCCTGAGCGGCGCTGCGCGCCTGGGCCTGGGCCTGTTGGACGGCGCGCTCGTCGGTGCCGTCCGGGTGCAGCCCGCGGAACGCGAGCAGCACCATCAGCGCGCCGCCTACGCAGATCGCCGAGTCGGCCAGGTTGAAGATCGGCCAGTGCGGCAGCTGGATGAAGTCGACCACCCAGCCGCGGAAGATCCCCGGCGCCCGGGCGATCCGGTCAGTGAGGTTGCCGAGCGCGCCGCCGAGCAGCAGCCCGAGCGCGATGGCCCACGGCAGGCTGAACAGCCGCCGGGCCAGCCGCAGGATCACCACGATCACTCCGACCGCGATGGCGGTGAAGATGATCGTGTACGCCTCGCCGACGGAGAACGCCGCGCCGGGGTTGCGGGTGTAGTCGAGCTGCAGCGCCGGGCCGAACAGCTTGATCGGCTGGCCGTAGTGCATCGTCGCGACCACGATCGCCTTGCTCGCCGCGTCCAGCGCGTAGATGGCCGCAGCGACCGCGAGCAGCACGCCGACGCGGCGCACCCGCCGTCCCGAACCGGCGGGAGGAACGTCGTCCCCTGGGCCTTCGAGCTGCGCGGGATGCGCCTGCTCCGCGGCCGGTGTGCGGTCCTCTTCGGCCGCCGGCGCGGCATCCTGCCCGTGTGCGGTGTCCATACGTTCCACGCGGCGACCTTACCTGGTCGCGCCCGGTGCTCTCAGCGAGAGCTGAGAAAGTCGCGCACCGGACGGACCCGCTGCGGCCGGCGGTCTAGTAGCGGCGCTCCTGCTTCTGCTTGCAGCCCACGCACAGCGTGGCGCGCGGGAACACCTGGAGGCGCGCCTTGCCGATCGGCTCGCCGCAGGTCTCGCACGCGCCGTAGGCGCCGGCCGCGATCCGGGCCAGGGCCCGCTCCGACTGCACCAGCATCTCCCGCGCGTTCGCCGCGATCGACATCTCGTGCTCGCGCTCGAAGTTCTTGGACCCGGCGTCCGCCTGGTCGTCCCCGGCGCCGTCGCTGGCGTCGCGCAGCAGGTCGGCGAGGGCGGTGTCGGCCGATTCCACGTCCGCGCGCAGCCGGTCGACCTCGGCGCGCAGGTCGGTCTCCACCTCGGCGACCTCGGCCTCGGTCCACGGGTCCTCGCCGGGACGCACCGGCAGCTCGCCCGGGGCGCCGCGGCCCGCCGCGCCGTTGGCCGCCACGAGCGCGGGATCCGGCGCCGTCGGCACCTCGGTCTTGGGCTTCGCGGCCGCGGCCCGCCCACCCCGCGAGGCGGGCACCTTGTTCGCCGGGCCCGAGGCCGCAGGGCGCTGCGCAGGCTTGGCCGCCGTCTTTTTACCGGCCTTCTTCGCGGCCGGAGCGGAAATCGCCGGTGACGCGGCGGGGGCGGAATTGCGCGCGGTGCTCACGGATGCATCCCTCGCTCTCAGATCGGAAACGGCCGCTCCGGACGGCGAAAGGGAAGCTACCGGGGCGGCTCGGGTGCGGGCGTTTGGTGCGGGTGGGGAAGCGCTCCGACGCCCGTCACCCATTCCGCACAACGGGTTACGCGTGCGATTGGTGCCCGGCCGCCTCCATCGCTAATCACGAAACGGCAAAGAACTTTTTCCGCCAGGCTGGTAGGCCGCGCGAGTGACCCCCGCAGGCACCCGGTTTAACCTGCGCGAAGAGTGTTCAGCCGCTCACCCGTCCCGGCCGGTGGATCCGAGATTTCGGCCACCTTGTCTCGGCTGGTGACACCGGACACGAGCCGGACGTCGCGCCGCGGGACGCCCAGCGCCTCGGCGAGCGCCTTGAGCGCCGCCTCGGTCGCCTTGCCGTCCACCGCGCGCTCCGAGACCGCCACCACAAGCGCGGCCTGAGCGCCGTCGGTGCCGTACGTCCCGCCGACCCTCGTCCTGCTCGCTCCGGGCTTCACGCGGATGGCGATGCGCAGGGCGGGGGCCGGTCCGTCGCCCCCAGACGGCAAATGATGCGGCTTCGGTCGAGCCATGGCCCTACACTATGTACCGCAGTCCGAACAGGCGTGGATGGGGACAGTAACGCCGCGTGCAGCCGCGAGCGAGCCAGGGACGGTGTGAGCCTGGCGGCGGGTACGGCGCGAAAATCACCCCGGAGCCGCCGGAAGAACCGCGCAGCAGGTGGCCGTGAGGCGCACCGCGGCGCTCAGTAGAACCGGCCGGGCAGCGCAACGAGAGGGCCTGGACCCGCGCGCAGTGGCGCTTCCGGGCCAAGAAGGGTGGTACCGCGGGAATCCCGCCGCCGTGTGCAGAACGCGGCGCGGGCGCCTCGTCCCTTCGCGACCACTGTGTCCGACGACCTCGGGCACGCTCGCGAGTGAGAGGGACGGCAGAGACCATGTATCGCCAGGTACCCGCCCAGGTGGACCTTGTGGCCATGGAGCACGAGGTGCTCGGCTTCTGGCGCGACCACTCCGTCTTCCGCAAGTCCGTCGAAGCCACCGCCGACGGTCCGCGGTGGACCTTCTACGAGGGACCGCCGACCGCGAACGGCATGCCGGGCACCCACCACGTCGAGGCCCGCGTCTTCAAGGACATCTTCCCGCGCTTCAAGACCATGAAGGGCTTCCGGGTCGAGCGGCGGGCCGGCTGGGACTGCCACGGGCTGCCGGTGGAGCTGGCCGTGGAGAAGGAGCTCGGCTTCTCCGGCAAGCAGGACATCGAGGCCTACGGCGTCGCCGAGTTCAACGCCAAGTGCCGCGAGTCGGTCAAGCGGCACGTCGGCGAGTTCGAGAAGATGACCGAGCGGATGGGTTACTGGGTCGACCTGTCCGAGGCGTACTGGACCATGAACCCCGGCTACATCGAGTCGGTGTGGTGGTCGCTCAAGCAGATCTTCGACAAGGGGCTGCTGGTCCAGGACCACCGCGTCGCTCCGTACTGCCCGCGGTGCGGTACCGGCCTGTCCGACCACGAACTCGCGCAGGGGTACGAGACGGTCGTCGACCCGTCGGTGTTCGTGCGTTTCCCGCTGACCTCAGGCCCGCTGGCGGGCGACGGCGAGAGCCCACAGGCCGCGCTGCTGGTGTGGACGACGACGCCGTGGACACTCGTGTCCAACACTGCGGTGGCTGTGCATCCGGACGTGACTTACGTCGTCGCGACGGACGGTAACGAGCGGCTCGTGGTCGCGGAACCGTTGCTCGCCAAGGCTTTGGGCGAGGGGTGGACCGCTACCGGCGAGTCCT
>NZ_DASRGV010000021.1:0-11667 GCF_035650855.1 Actinocrinis sp.
AAACTGTGCTCCAACGTGGCGGAGGGAGTCGCACGTGAGTTCGCAATGGAGGCGATCGCGCCGGTTTCGGCGGGTCGCGGGGGGAGCCGCGCTGATGCTCGCCGGCGCGCTGGCGCCCGGGGCGAGCGCGCTCGCCGCGACGGGGACCGGCGCCGGCGCGGCGGTGAACGTCACGGTGAACGCGACCGAGGGGCTCGGCACCATCCCGGCGACCGGCTACGGGCTCAACAGCGCGGTCTGGGACAGCCAGATGAACGTGCCGGCCGTGCAGAACCTGCTCGGCCAGGCGGGTGTCGGCATGCTGCGATACCCGGGCGGCTCGTACGGCGACATCTACCACTGGCAGGACAACACGGCGCCCGGCGGCTATGTCGCGCCCGGCACGGACTTCGACTCCTTCATGGGCACGGTCAAGAAGATCGGCGCGCAGCCGATCCTGATCGCCAACTACGGTTCCGGTACGCCGGCCGAGGCGGCCGGCTGGGTCCAGTACGCCAACGTGACCAAGGGCTACGGCGACAAGTACTGGGAGATCGGCAACGAGCTGTACGGCAACGGGTACTACGGCTCCGACTGGGAGACCGACAACCACTCGAGTAAGAGCCCGACGACGTACGCGAACAACGTGCTGCAATACGTCTCGGCGATGAAGGCGGTCGACCCGACCATCAAGATCGGCGCGGTGCTGACCCTGCCGGGCAACTGGCCGGACGGCGCGGTGGCCACCGGCGACGCTTACGACTGGAACCGCACCGTGCTCCAGATCGCCGGATCAGCCATCGACTTCGTGATCGTGCACTGGTACCCGAGCGGTAAGGACGCCGCGACGGCGCTGTCCGAGCCGCAGCAGCTGCCCGGCGAACTGGACCAGCTGCGCAGCGAGATCAACAAGTACGCCGGCGCCAACGGCCCGAACCTCGGCATCGCGCTGACCGAGATGAACTCGGGCGTCGACACCACCACCCAGCCCGACGCGCTGTTCGGCGCGGACGCCTACATGACAGCCCTCGAAGACGGCGTGTTCACGGTCGACTGGTGGGACACCCACAACGGCCCCAGCACGATCAGCACCGCTCCGGACGGCGCGACCGACTTCAACGACTGGGGCGTGCTCTCCAGCGGCACCTGCGTGGGAACGACCTGCGAGCCGGCGATCAACACCCCGTTCCCGCCGTACTTCGCGATCAGCATGCTGAGCAAGCTCGGCCGGCCCGGCGACCAGATGGTCAAGGCAGGGACGGACCAGCCGCTGGTCAGCGCGCACGCGGTGCGGCAGGCGAACGGCGACCTGGCGGTGCAGGTGGTCAACAAGGACGTGAACAACTCCTACCCGATCAACCTGCACTACACCGGTTACTCCCCGAGCGCCGCGACCCCGACCGTCTACACCTATGGCGACGAGGCCGGTTCGATCACCAGCGCGGCCCAGGGCACGAGCAGCAGCCAGACGATCGCCCCGTACTCCATCGAGACGATCGTGCTCACCCCCTCGGGCAGCGGAGTCAGCGCCCTGACGGCGCCGGGCTCGCCGAGCGCGTCGAACATCACCGGCTCGCAGGCGACGATCAGCTGGAAGCCGTCCAGCGGCGGCCAGGTGTACCGGTACGAGGTGATCCAGCAGGTCGGCACCGTCACCAACGTGCTGGCCGAGTCGACCTCGACCTCTGCGACGCTCTACAACCTGGTGCCCGGCACCGGCTACACGATCAACGTGCTGGCGACCGACCAGAAGGGCTACCTCTCCCGGGCCTCCGACCCGGTGACGTTCACCACGAGCACGCCGGCGAACAGCACCTGCGCCGTCGACTACGAGGTCAGCCAGTCCTGGGGCAGCGGCTACGTGGCCAACCTGTCGATCACGAACACCGGCCCCGCGGCGATCAACGGCTGGACCCTGACGTTCACCTTCCCCGCCGCCACCGAGTCGTTCAACAGCGGCTGGAACGCGAACTGGACGAGCACCGGTCAGTTCGTGCACGCCACGAACGTCGACTGGAACGCGAACCTGGCGCCCAACGGCGGCAACTCGGCCAGCATCGGGTTCGTCGGCAACGAGTCCGGGGCATATCCGTCGCCCGCGGCGATCAGCCTCAACGGCACGGTATGCACGACCACGTACTCGTCGTGAGGCAAGTCAGACCGCGACGAATCGCGACTGACTAGATAGCCGTTCCACTGTGGGGCGCACTCCGATAGGGTGCGCCCCACAGGCATCAAAGGGGGCGGGGGCGGGCGATGTCGACGGACGACGCTTGGGCGATCAGACAGCCAGACGCGGGCGAATACATCACCACAGACGCGATACGGGGACGGAGCGAAAGCAACCAAGCGGCGTGGTTGGTCGCGGCAGCGCTGTTCATCGCGGCCGGCTTGGCGGAGATCGCGACCCTGTTCGCGCACACGCAGCTCGGCCCGAGGACTCAGCCTCTTTATGAATCGATCGGGCCGATTGTCGGGCAGGGCATAAAGGCGGCGGTTCTGGTCGGCTGCGGCGTGCTGCTGCGCAACCGGAAAACTCGCGACGCGGCGTGCGGGCTGGCGCTGAGCATCGTGCTCATCGTGGATACCAATTTCTTCTGGAAGTTGCGCCCGTCCCGGTTGTCCAGGGAATACGACGCACTCGGCATCTGGCTGTCGCTCGCCGTCTTCGTCTTGCAGACCACGGGCGCGCTCGTCGTGCTCATCCTGGTGATCCGGCAGCCGGCGCATCGCCGCGGGCGCCAGCGCAGGGCGGACCGCGTCGCCGCGGTGCTGCTCGGGTTCACCGGCGCCGTCCTGTGGGTCGCCAGCAACGCGTTGACCTCGTACCGCCTCGGTGTGGGCACGGTATTCAACGGCGTGCAGCACTCGGAGACCTGCTGTTCGTGGGCGCAGAACGACGGCTGGAACCACGTCGCCGTCATCCTCGGCGGAGTCGCGATGATCGCTCTCGCGCTCGTCGCCGCGACCGTGCGGGCGAAGGCGCGGGCGGCGGGTCTCCTTTTCGGCATGGCGCTGGTGCCGTTCGGCGACGTGGTCGTGAGCGTCGTGAGCAGCCTTGCCCCCGAGCCGACCTTCCTCGGCTTCCACTACCGGCAGCTCGTCGGCCCGTCCGTGATCGTCACTTTCACCCCGACGGCCGGGTTCTGGGTCGAACTGCTCGCCATGCTGCTGCTCGGCGCGGCCGGCGCCTTCCGGTTGCTGCTCGGGCCGCGCACGGATCGCTACCGCGTCTCCGAGCTGACCGGTTCGGCGCCCCTCGGCTGACGCCCCGGGGAAGCCGGGCACGTAAAATGCCTGGCATGTCGCACGAGCTGCCGCCGCCGATCCTGATCAGCCCGGAGGGCTCGTTCGCCTGGGACGTGTTCCACCGGCGGCATCCCGTCCTGATCGAGAACCTGATCGCGGCGCTGCCCTACGGCCCCGACCAGATCCGCGCGCTTCGGGCGCTGCTCGACGAGTCACGCACCGGCCCGATCAACCCGCTGCCCGACAGCGCTCCGGACGCCGAACGGTGGCGCGGGCCATGGGACCGCGGCCACTACGGCAAACCGTGGGCGGACGCGCCGTTCCTGTGGGCCGAGAGCTACTTCTTCCGGCGCATCCTCGACGCGACCGGATACTTCGCGCCGCCCGGATCGGCCTGGTCGGGAGTCGATCCGTACGAGCCGATGAAGGACGCCGAGCTGTCCGATCCGCAGCTCGAAGCGGCCTTTTCCTGGTACGCCGCGCTCGACGGGCTCCCGCCGGCCCGCCGGTTCGCCGCGCTGACCGAGGCCGCCGTGCTCGGCAACCGCGCCGACCTGGTCTTCCAGGTGACGGAGGTCGTCGAGGGGTACACCGCTGTCAATCCGCCGCTCGCCGACGACACCGAACTGCTCCGGGAACGCCTGCTCGGCGCTCACGCGGAGGCTGGATCCGGGGGCGCATCCACCACCGACACATCGAAGACAGTTGCGATCATCTGCGACAACGGCGGCCGCGAACTGATCTCGGACCTGCTGCTCGCCGACGAGCTGCTCACCCTCGACCCGCGCACCGAATCCGCACTGGCCGCGAGCATCGAGCTGCACGTCAAACCGGCGCCGTACTATATCTCCGACGCCACCGCGGCCGACGTCGGCAAGTGCCTGCGGCGCCTGCGCGGCATGTCCGGGCCGCTCGGCGCCGCCGGGGCCAGGCTGTTCGAGCACGCCGCCGCCGATCGACTGCGGATCGCGACGCACCCGTTCTGGTGCTCGCCGCTCTCCTTCCACGAGCTGCCCGAAGACCTGCGGGCCCGGCTGCGGGAGCGATTCGTGCTGGTCAAGGGCGATCTGAATTACCGTCGCCTGGTCGGGGACAGCTGGTGGGACGCGACGACGCCGTTCGCCGACGCGGTGCGGTACCTCGGTCTGCCGGTCGCGGCGTTGCGCGCGGCGAAGTCCGACGTCGTCGTCGGGGTCTCGCGCGAGCAGGTCGAGCGGCTCGACGCGGCCGAACCGGACTGGCGCCTCAACGGCCGCCACAGCCTGATCCAGACCGCGTGACCGAACTCACCGGCCGGCGCCGCAAAACAACTTGATCTGCGCGGCTACAGTGAAAACCGGAGGCAGGCCGAAGGCGTCAGCGGGATCAAACGGGAGGGCCGCCGTGGCGAACGTGTTCGAGGGGATCGACGAGGGCATCCGCGAGTTCATCGAGGCGCAGCCGATGTTCTTCGTGGGCACCGCGCCGAGCGGGCCGGACGGCCTGGTCAACATCTCGCCCAAGGGATACCGGGACTGCTTCGCGGTGCTCGACGAACGCACCGTGGCGTACCTCGACCTGTTCGGCTCCGGCGCCGAGACGATCGCGCACCTGCGCCAGAACGGCCGGATCGTGGTGATGTTCTGCTCGTTCACCCGCAACTCGCGCATCCTGCGGCTGCACGGCCACGGCAGGGTGCTACGAGCCGACGATCCCGAGTTCGCCGCGCTCGCCCCGCGCTTCAACCTCGCGCACCCCGGCCTGCGCTCGATCATCCTCATCGACGTCGAGCGGGTATCAGACTCCTGCGGATTCGCGGTCCCCTACATGGAGCTCGTCGACGAGCGGCCGGTGCTCGACAAGCTCCACGCCACGCGCACGCCGGACGAGTGGGCGCAGCGCGTCAACGGCGTGAACGCGAAGAGCCTTGACGGGCTGCCCGCGCTCGAACCGGACCACCCGCTGCCGACCTCCGTGCCCAGGGGCTGACCGCGCCGGTCGCGGGTGACTCTGGCTGACCGCGGTTGACTGTGGCTGATCGCAGCGGACCGCAGCGGATCGCGTTCCGGCGGCGCAGCGCTCCGGCTCAGGCCATCGCGCCCTGACCGCCCGGCCGGGACCGGCGCGAGGAGTGCACCCGGCCCGCGTGATCCACCAGCGCGATCAGCACCTCCTTGGCCGAGGCGCGCTCGCGGGCGTCGCACAGCAGTACCGGCGTGTTCGACTCCAGGTCCAGCGCCTCGCCGATCTCCTGCGGACCGAACGGCCGCGCCTCGTCGAAGCAGTTCACCGCGACGATGAACGGAATGGCGCGGCGCTCGAAGAAGTCGACCGCAGGAAAGCAGTCGGTGAGCCGCCGGGTGTCGGCCAGCACCACCGCGCCCAGCGCGCCTTGCGCCAGCTCGTCCCACAGGAACCAGAAGCGGTCCTGTCCCGGCGTGCCGAACAGGTACAGCGCCAGGTCGTCGCGCACCGTGATCCGGCCGAAGTCCATCGCCACCGTCGTGGTGGTCTTGCGCTCGACGCCGTGCGTGAAGTCCACGCCGCGGCCGGCCTCGGTCATCGATTCCTCGGTGCGCAGCGGGCGGATCTCGCTGACCGAGCCGACCAGCGTGGTCTTGCCCACGCCGAAGCCGCCGGCGATCAGGATCTTGAGAGCGAGGAAGGGTTCTTCGTTCTCCGGTTCGGCCCGGCGTTCTCCGCGTTCCCGGGCCGCCGCGCGATACGCGGCCGATCCGACGCTGGCGCTCGGGACGGGGGCCGCGTCGGCGCGCGTGCCGGCGCCCGGGACCCGGAAACCGCGATCAGAGCGCGCGGAGCCCATTGATCACCTCCTGCAGGATGTGTTCGTCGAACAGCGCGGCCGGCGGCTTCGGCTGCCGGACCCTGACATGCCCGATCTCGAGAAGGTCGCCGAGCAGCACCCGCGCGACGCCCAGGGGCAGATCGCAGCCCGCCGCGACCTCCGCCACGGACTGCGGCGCGCGGCAGCACAACTCAAGCACCCGCACCTGCTCCGGGCTGAGCGTCGGATCGTCGTAGGGACCGCTCTCCGCGATCACGAGAGCGAGCAGGTTGAACACGCGCGCGTCGGAGCGGGCGCGGCCCCTGGTCAGCGCGTAGAGCCGGACCAGCGGGCCGGCCTCGTCGTCATACCAGAACGCCGGCTCAGCCGCGCGGCCGCCACCGGGATCCGGTTCGGGGACGTACTCGCGCTGGTATCCGGGTTCGTAGAGGGCGTCGCGACCTGATTCGTGCGCGGGTTCGTACCCGTACTCGTAGCCGTTGTCGTACCCGTAGGCGCGGTCGTGCGGGATCCCGTTCTCGTATCCGTACCCGTATTCGGCTCCGGCCGGGCCGCCCATGGCGCGATCGGCGGCGTCGCTCGGCCTGCTGCCGGCCGCGCCGCCCGCCGCCGGTGGCCGCACGCCGGTCACGACGCGGCCGCGCCCGCGCCGCTGCCGGCCCGCGGCGCGGCGAACAGGTGCTCGCCGACCCGGCGCACCAGCCGGGCCATCTCGTAGGCCACCAGGCCGATGTCGCACTCCGGCCCGCTGAACACGGCCAGGCAGGTGCCGCCGCCGGCCGCCACGACGAACAGGTAGCCGCCGTCGAGCTCGACCATGGTCTGCCGCACCGACCCGGCCTTGAAGTGCCGCCCGGCCCCCTTGGCCAGGCTGTGGAATCCGGACGCGACGGCCGCCATGTGCTCGCCGTCCTCGCGGGTGAGCCCCGCCGACGAGGCCACCGCGAGGCCGTCGGTGGAGAGCAACACCGCGTGCCGGACCGCCGGGACGGCGGCTACCGTCTCGTCGAGCAGCCAGCCGAGTTCGCCGCCGGCGTTGGTACTGGGGGGCATCGGGCCTCCTGGCCTTCAGCGGGCTTTGTCAGCCTCGGTGATCGATCGTTCCGTGGGGTGGGTCGTGGGGGTGTGCATCTCAGTCCTCTGCGGCCGGCGCGGCGGCCCCGGATCCGGTGCCGGAGCGGCCGCGCGACCAGCCCTGCTGGTACGCGGCCATGGTCGCGCGGGCCTGCTCGGGCGTGCGCTGGGCCAGGTCCGCGTCCGAGTCGAGCGCGCCGCCGCCCTGCTCCGGATCCGTCCGCAGCCCCGGCGCGAGGCTGGCCTGCTTCACCCGGCGCGGCAGCCCGCCGGGCGTCTCAGGACCCGTCGACGCGCGCAGCAGCGCGGGTTCGGTCGTGACGGCGGCGGTTTCGGCGTTCGGGTCGCACGGCGCGGCCGCAGGCGTATCAGGACCCTCCAGATCCGGTCGGCTCGGCACCCGGCGCGGCAGCAGGTCGAGCGGCGGCATCGCATCGCGGGGCGCCTGCGGGGAGGCGGACGCCGGAGCGGCGACCGGAGCCGGCCCGGCGTGCGGCGCCTTCGTTCCCGCCGGTCCGGAGCGCGCCGCCGGCGCCGTCGTGTGCGGTGATCCCGCAGTGGACGCCGCCGCGCCGCCGGCCGCGGTCGGGCCGGAGCCGACCAGCGCACCGGGACGTCGCGCCGCCGTCGACGTCGTGCGGCCCGGCACCGTGTCGCGATCGCCGTCAGAGGCCTGACGCGCGCCGATCGCGGCAGGACGCGATCCGGCGGGCAGCTCCGCGTCGACCAGCAGCGCCTTCGGCAGCAGCACCACGGCCGTCGTGCCGCCGTACGCCGACTGCCGCAGCGCGACCTTGATTCCGTGCCGGCGCGCCAGCCGGCTGACCACGAACAGCCCGAGCCGGTCGCTGTCGAGCAGGTCGTCCGGGTTGTCGCGCTCGATCCGCAGGTTGGCCTCGGTCAGCGCCTCCGCGCCCATGCCGAGCCCGCGGTCCTCGACCTCCAACGCGTACCCCGCCGCCACCTGCGAGCCCTGCACCTGCACACGCGTGTGCGGCGGCGAGAACGAGGTGGCGTTCTCGACCAGCTCGGCGACCAGGTGCGTCAGGTCCGCGACCGCCGCGCCGGCGACGCGCGCGTCAGGCATCTGACGCACGTCCACCCGGGCAAAGTCCTCGACCTCGGCGACCGCGGCGCGCACGACGTCCATCAGCGACACCGGCCTGCGCCAGCTGCGGCCGGGCGCCGCGCCGGAGAGGATGATCAGGCCCTCGGCGTGCCGGCGCATCCTGGTGGCCAGATGGTCGAGCCGGAACAGGTCCTCCAGGTCGGCCGGGTCCTCGATCCGCCGTTCCATCAGGTCGAGCAGCGCGAGCTGCCGGTGCAGCAGCACCTGGCTGCGCCGGGCGAGGTTGAGGAAGATCCCTGCGACGCCGTTGACCGCCTCGGCGCGGTCCAGCGTGGCCCGCAGCGCGGCGCGGTGTACCGTCGCCAGCGCCATCGCGACCTGGCCGACCTCGTCGCCGCCGTCCTCCGCGCCCGCCGCGAACGCGCCGCCGAGCGAGGAACGGCTCAGGGTGCTCACTCCGAGCGTGCCCTGCCCGACCTCGGCCTCGAGATCGATCTCCTGCCCGGAGCGCAGCTTCGCGATCGCGCCGGGCAACCGCCGCCGGGCCAGGTCAAGGGCCGAGTCGCGCAGCCCGACCAGCTCGACGACCAGCCCCCGGCCGATCCACACCGAGACCAGCAGCGAGACCGTCACCGCGAACAGGCCGAGCAGCACCCCGGCGCCGGCCTTCGTCGCCAGCGCCCGGCCGTAGGGATTGACCTGCGCGATCGCGGCCACGCCCGCGCCGGACACCACGTCACCGAGGCGGTCCAATTCTCCCGGGGCCAGCGTCGACCACGCGGTCTCCGCCTGCGTGATGGCGCCTCTGTTCGTGCCCTGATCTCCTGCGTTGAGGAGCGTTTGCTGCGCGCCTTGCAGCCGCTGATAGGAGTCCGAGGAAGTCACCCGCTGGTATGCCGCCACGTCGACGTCACGCAGCTGCGCGAGCGCGCCCTGCTCGAGCTCGTGCTGACTGTAGTAGGCCCCTGCGAACTGGCGATAGGCGTCCGCGCCGAGCGGTGCGCCGCCCGACTGCGCCTGGGCCTGCGCGACGATCGCGGCCTGCCGCGCCAGCATCTCCCGTGAGCGCGCCAACTCGGTGACCGCCCAGGCGTCCGAGGCGATCTGCCCGTTCTGGCCGACCTTGGTCAGCGTCGCGCGCAGGCCGTTGCCAAGCTCCAGCGCGTCGCTGATCGCCTTGGTGTACCCGGCGTTCGCGGTCGTCCACGTCACCTGCCTGCGGGACACCTCGCCGCGCAGCCCCGGCAGGCCGGACAGGTCGGTGAGCAGGGCCGCCATCGGGCCGCTGACCTGGGCGCCCAGTCCGGTGGTCGCCGCCGCGGCCGTGCCCGCGCCGTCGCGCAGCGCGTTGGCGGACGCATCAGTGCCCGCATAATCCGCGGTCAGCCCCGAGCCCGACTGGCCGCCGAGGAACCGCGCGGCGTCGATCCGCTCGCGTTGCAGGGCGCTGATCAAGTCGTCGTTGGGCACGCTGACCGCCGCGCCGAGCTGCTTGAGCTGGGTCAGCGCGTACACCGTCTGCGCGGTCTGCACGGCCGCCAGGCCCCACAGCGTCATCAGCGAGACGATCGGCACCACCAGCAGGCAGACCACCTTGGCCCGGATCGAGCGGGGCCTGGGGATCCGCGCGACCGCCTCGGAGTCCCGGATCGTCGGGAACAGCGCGCCGCCGCTCGCGCGGCCGAGGGCGGAGGCCGCCGCACCGGCGCCGCGCGCCGTTCCCGGCGTGATCGTGCTGAACATGGAGATCGCGCGCTGTCCGCGCCACGCGGCTCGCGCCGCCCGAGCCGAGGCCTGCTGCGAAAGCGGCGAGCGCGGCGCCTGCTGCTCGGGTTGCTGTTCCTGGCGCGGCGGCCGGGGCATCGGAACGGATATCCGGCCCGACATGCCGCTCGGTCTCGCGTGCGAACCGCGGCGGCCGCGCGGCGCGGGCGGGCGGTTCTCATGCATGCGAACCCTGCCTCTCCGCCGTCGGGCGCCGTCTGCCGGGCGGCGGAACGTCGTCATCGTCCGGCTCGTCCGCGTCGCGCGCTTGGCTGCCGGTGGGGGAGAGGGCGACGAAGGCGGAGGTGAGGAAGAGCGTTGATCCGAGGCACACGATCATCGGCAGGATGAACGCCATCGCGGTCGCGCCGCCGCCCGGTACGTGCCCTGATGCCACTGTCTGCGCGGCCACCGACACCTCGGCGGCGCGCATCCCGGTGTAGTGCATCGCCGTCACCGCGACGCCCATGATCATGGACGCTCCGATCGCGGCGACCGGTCCGCGGATGGTCAATCCCGCCCACAGCGCCGCGGTCGCCGCGGCCACCGCGATCAGCACCGACAGCGCGACGGTCCCGATGTTGTAGTTCAGGCTGGCGTTCAGGCGCATCGCGGCCATGCCCGTGTAGTGCATCGCCACGACGCCGAACCCGGTGACCGCGCCGCCCAGGCTCAGCGACACCGTCCGCGAGCGCCCGTAGCCGACGATCAGCATCCCGGCCCAGGTGAACAGGATCGGGATCACCAGGCTGAGCAGGGTGAGCGAGACCGCGTACCGGATCTCGGTGCCCGTCACCGCGAATCCGAGCATCGCGATGAAGTGCATCGTCCAGATCCCGGCGCCGATCGACACCGCCGCGGTCAGCAGCCAGTTGCGCTTCGAACGCCCGCTCGCGTCCAGCGCGCGCACCGTGCAGCGCAGCCCGAGCGCCGAGCCCACACAGGCCATCGCATAGGACAGCACGGGTGTGGCCCACCCGAATCCGGTCTCCGTCGTCGCGCCCATCGGCCCCATCACTGCCGGCTCCCTGTGCATCTGCAATCGCGAGTGACTGGTCAACCGACCATTGCACGAGAATGTTCGCGCTGCGGGGTTTTGCGCTGACTCACCGCAATCATGCAGCTAACAAGCGGCGGACTTTTAGCGGACGCACGCCACCCCTGCGCCGCCGGATGCGGCGCAGGGGTGGCGTGTGGGGCAGGGGGCCGCAGGGCCCTCAGTTACATGTGGTGCCGTTCACGCTGAACGAGGTGGGTGACGAGTCGTTGGACGTCCACGTTCCCTGGAATCCGAACGACGCGTTGCCGCCGGGACTGATCGAACCGTTATACGAGGCGTTGGTCGCGGTGACCGTCTCGCCGCTCTGCGTCAGCGAGCCGTCGTTCCACGAGCTGGTGATCTTCTGGTCGCCGGGGAAGGTGAACTTCACCGTCCAGCTGCTGATCGCGCTGGTGCCGGTGTTGTTGATGGTGACTCCCGCGGTGAAGCCGCCGGGCCACTCGCTGTTCTTCGTGTACGTCACATGGCAACCGGAGCCGCCGCCCGAACTCGCGCTCGCCGAGGGCGAAGCAGAGGGCGAACTCGACGCCGACGGGCTCGACGACGGCGACGCCGACGCGCTCGGGCTCGCGCTCTTGCTCGGCGACGCGCTGGCGCTGGCGCTCGGGCTGCCGGTCGACGAACCGCTCGGATCGCCGTACATGATGCCGCGGCCGTTGGTGCCGACGTATACGCGTCCGTAGGTGC
>NZ_DASRGV010000022.1:0-52893 GCF_035650855.1 Actinocrinis sp.
GTCCGACGGCTCCTGGCAGTTCAAGAACCAGAACAGCGGACTGTGCCTGGACGTGTACGGCGCCGGCAGCAACCAGGGCCAGCAGCTGGACCAGTGGCCCTGCAAGAACGCCCCCGGCACCAACCAGGACTTCAACCTGCGCTGACGTCCCGGGAACGCCCGGGGAGCGAAAGCCCGGGGAATGAATAGGGCTGATCCACCCTGCCCATGTCGACATGGGCAGGGTGGATCAGCCATCTGATCCGGCGGACTTCTCCTCGGCCTCGCTACCGCGCGAGCAGGACCGCCACGAGCGTCACCAGCGCGGGTACCGTCTGCACGAACAGGATGCGACGCGACGCGGTCAGCGCGCCGTACCCGCCGGCCACCGCGACGCAGCCGAGGAAGAAGACCTTGGCCGCGAAGCCGGTCGGATCGGACGCGATCAGGCCCCAGACCAGTCCGGCCGCCAGGAAGCCGTTGTACAGGCCCTGGTTCGCGGCCAAGGTGCGCGTCTGCGCGGCGAACTCGGGCGTGGTGCCGAAGGCTCTGCGCGCCCGGCCCGTCGTCCACAGAAACATCTCGAGGACCAGGATGTAGACGTGCAGGGCGGCCATCAGGGCGACCAGAATATCCGCGGCGATCATCACGACGCGTAGCGTAGCCGCTTGTGGCACCGGTGCCGTGGTTATCCACCTGTTGTTCACCTGTCCCCGCAGCCGATTGGAGCAGCATGCAGCCCTCAACCGCACGCTTCGTGCTCGATCCCGCGTTCGACGTCGCAGTGGTCGATCCCCGCTTGTTCGGCGCGTTCGTCGAGCATCTCGGCCGCTGCGTGTACACCGGCCTCTACGAGCCCGAGCATCCGACCGCGGACGAGGACGGCCTGCGCACCGACGTCCTGGAGCTGATCCGGCAGCTGGGCGTGAGCGTCGTGCGCTATCCGGGCGGCAACTTCGTATCCGCATACAGGTGGGAGGACGGCGTCGGCCCGGCGCGGCAGCGGCCGCGCCGGCTGGATCCGGCCTGGCGCTCGATCGAGACCAACCGGTTCGGCCTCGCGGAGTTCATGCGCAGCCTGCGCAAGACCGGCGGCGCGCCGATGCTGGCGGTGAACCTGGGCACGCGCGGCGTCGCCGAGGCCCTCGAACTCTTGGAATACGCCAACCACCCCTCCGGCACCGCCCTCTCCGACCTGCGCGTCGCACACGGCGACACCGCGCCGTTCGGCGTGCGGCTGTGGGCGCTGGGAAACGAGCTGGACGGGCCCTGGCAGATCGGCCACAAGACCGCGACCGAATACGGGCGGCTGGCGGCGGCCACCGCGCACGCCATGCGCCTGATCGACCCGCAGGCCGAGTTCGTGGTCTGCGGCAGCTCCGGCCGCGGCATGCCGACCTTCGGGGCCTGGGAAGCCGAGGTGCTCGAGCACACCTACGACCTCGCGGACTACGTGTCCGTACACGCCTATTACGAGGAGCGGGAAGGGGACCGCGACTCCTTCCTCGCGTCAGCCGTCGACATGGACGCGCTGATCGAGGGCGTGGTGGCGACGTGCGACTACGTCGGCGCGAAGTTGAAGTCCGCGAAGCGGATCAGGCTCTCCTTCGACGAGTGGAACGTCTGGTACATGTCGAAGCAGTCGCCGGAGGGACCGCGCGACTGGTCGGAGGCGCCGCGGTTGCTGGAGGACGTGTACTCGGTCACCGACGCCGTGGTCGTCGGCTCGATGCTGATCTCACTGCTGCGCCACGCCGACCGCGTGGCGATCGGGTGCTTGGCGCAGCTGGTCAACGTCATCGCGCCGATCATGACCGAGCCGGGCGGCCCGGCCTGGCGGCAGACCACGTTCTTCCCCTTCGCCCAGGCCTCCCGCTACGGCCGAGGGCGCGTGCTGCAAGTCCACGCCGACAGTCCTGCTTACTCCACCGCCGTCCACGGGACCGCGCCGATCCTGCATGCGACCGCGGTGCTCGACGAGGAGAGCGGCGCCGTCACGATCTTCGCGGTCAATCGCAGCCAGAGCGAGCCGCTCGCGCTGCGGGTCGAGCTGCGCGGACTCGAAGCGAGCGCGGTGCTTGAGCACTCGGTGCTGACGGACGCCGACGCGGACGCGAAGAACACCCTCGCCGAACCGGAGCGCGTCACGCCACAGGCGGCTAAGGGTTCTGAGATCGTCGGCGGCGTGCTGGACGCGACCCTGCCCCCGTTGTCCTGGAACGTGATCCGGCTGGGTTCGCCGAAGTCGATCTCAGGCGCCTGACGCGCCGCGCGCCAAGAGCGCTATGAGACCGGGCCGGTGCTGCTGCGCAGATCGATCGGCGGCGTCAGCAGCACATGGGCCGGTGCGCTCTCCGGCTTCGCGATGCGCTCGCGCAGGAAGTCGAGCGCGGTCGCGCCCAGGGCGGCGGCCGGCACATCGATCGCGGTCAGGTTGGGGTGGAACTGCTCCGCCCACTTGCGGGCCACGATCCCCGTGATCGACAGGCGGCCAGGCACCTCGAGCCCGATCCGCTCCAGCGCCCGCTCCATCCCGGGCAGCGCAGCCTCGTTGATCGTCACGATCGCGGTGACCCGCGGGTAGGCGTCGAGAATCGCCTCGATGCAGCTCTCGCCGGCCCTGGCGTTGTCGGCGCAGCAGAACTCGACGCCCTCGGCGTCGTGGCGCGAAGTGGCCCGGGCGAAGCCCTCGCGTGCCCGGTGCGCCGGTCCGTACCCTGACATCACCAGGCTGGTCGAGCGGTTGATCAGCGCGATGTGCCGGTGCCCGAGCCCGACCAGGTGATCGACGCATCGGCCGACCAGCGCCGCGGTGTCCAGATCCACCCAGGACATCGCGTTCGGCCGGGTGGGCCGGCCGATCAGCACGAACGGAATGCGCGCGCGGCGCAGCCGCTCGGCCCGCGGATCGTCGAGCCGGACCTCGGTCAGGATGACCCCGTCCACGTGCCGGCCGGTCATGATCCGCTCGAACGAGCTGTCCTGGTCGTCCCCGGAGGGGGAGAGCAGCACGTCCAGATCCGCCTTCGCGGCGGCGCCCATGACCGCGCCGACGAACTCCAGTTGCATCGCGGTCAGCTGCTCGGCGGCCGGCGGCATGACCAGGCCCACCGCGCCTGTGCGCGGCCGCTTGTTCGACTGCGCCGGGACGGCCGGACGGTATCCGAGCTCGTCGATGGCCGCGAGGATGAGCTCCCTGGTGCCGGCGGAGATCGTGCGTTTGCCGCTGAGGGCGTACGACACGGTGCTGCGCGACACCCCGCAATAGCGGGCGACCTCGCCGATGTTCATCGGGCTCCCTCGCAGCAGACCGGCGCGCCGAAGTGTAGCCATCCCATGTCCGGCTGACAACGCTCGGCCGGCGAGCGCGGGATTGGACGTAGGATGTTTTCCGCCCGCCGCAGCGTCAGGCCACCGAGTGAGGTCGAGACATGTCACTGACCGACAAGGCGATCGACCGCATCCGAGAGCTGATCCAGTCGGGCGAGCTTCCGGCCGGCTCCCGGCTGCCGTCGGAGCCGCGGCTCTCGGCGCAGCTCGGCATCTCCAGGAACCTGACCCGTGAGGCGGTCAAGGCGCTGGTGCTCGCCCGGGTGCTGGAGATCCGGCGCGGCGACGGCACCTACGTGACCAGCCTGGAACCCGGCGTGCTGCTCGAAGGGCTCGGATCCGCGATCGAGCTGCTGCGCGGCGACACCCTGCTGGAGCTGACCGAGGTGCGCCGGCTGTTCGAACCGGTGGCCACCGGCCTGGCCGCGAGCCGCATCTCCGCCGCCGAACTGGCCGCGGTGGAAGGCCACCTGGCGGCGATGCGCGAAGCGCGCGACGACGTCGAGCTGCTCAACAAGCACGATGCCGCGTTCCACCGCGCCGTCATGGCCGCGACCGGTAACGCCACGCTGGCGAGCCTGTTGGAAGGCATCTCCAGCAGGACCGTGCGGGCGCGGGTCTGGCGCGGCATGGTGGACGGCAACGCGGCGGAGCGCACCCTTGCGGAGCACGAGGCGATCTACCAGGCGCTCGCGGCCGGCGACGCCGCGTTGGCCGAAGCCGCGGCGCTGATGCACGTGAGCACGACGGAGAAGTGGCTCCGCAGGCACCTGGCCGAGGACGCCGACGCGGACGCCCACGGCGACGAAGACGACGACGCGTGAGGTAAAGGGCGCCGGCCGAGCTGTCTGGATGCGTCGGTGCCCCACCGCATCCAGACAGGACCATGGCCGGACAGCATCCATGGGATGTGTACGGGGCTGGATCGAGGCTAGCTGGCGGCGCGGCTTTGACAGGCTTCTACGACACCAAACCGCGCTCTGAGCGGTAGTAGGCGGCGAAACTTTCATCCAGGCAGCCCCGTCACGGGCGATCTCGGAGTAGTCAGACATCCCACCTTGCGGCGGCGGAAGGCGGAGCCGTCGCCGCGCGGCCACCCAGATTTCAGCGGCGTTCCAAGGTCTTGACGGCCTTTGTATGACTGCGTAGTCTGACTGCGTAGTCAGAGACCGGGCTCGCTACCATGCAGCGAGCGATCGACGAAGGGGACGCCATGAACGGTGCGGCGCGCCAGGGCGCGAGCTCCGCGCTGCCGCGCAGCGTGGACGTGGCCCGAGTCGCCGGCGTGTCGCAGAAGACGGTCTCGCGCGTGCTCAACGACGAACCGTACGTCTCCGACGAGGTGCGCAGGCGCGTGCTCGAAGCGGCTGAACAGCTCGGCTACCGGCTCAACGGCGCCGCGCGGGCGCTGGCCTCGGGGCGGACGCGCTCGATCGGCGTGGTCACCCTCGGCACCGCACTGTTCGGCCCCGCCTCGCTGCTCATGGGAGTCGAGCGGGCCGTACGGGACACCGGCTACGCGCTACGCGTGGTCAACACCATGGAAGGCGACCCGGCCGGGATCGCCGGCGCCGTCGAGTCCCTGCTCGAGCAGGGCGTGGACGGCATCGTCATCTCCGAGCCGATCGACGAGGGCGAAGTTCCCGTCCGCGTCGACGTGCCCGTGCTCGTCATCGGTGCGCCGGCGCCGTTCGCGGCTCCGCGCGTCGTGACCGCGGGCGTCGGCGCCGGCCTGCTGGCCGGCGCGGCCACCGAGCACCTGCTCGACCTCGGCCACCAGACCGTGCACCACCTGGCCGGGCCACAGCGCTGGTACGCCGCACGCGACCGTCTCGCGGGCTGGCGCGCGGCGCTGGCGGCCCGCGGCAGGCACCAGCCCGCGGTGGTCGAAGGCGACTGGTCCGCCGCCTCCGGTTACGCCGCGGGCCGCGCACTCGCCGCCGACCCCTCGGTCACCGCGGTGTTCGCCGCGAACGACGACATGGCGATCGGCCTGATCAGAGCATTGATAGACGCCGGACGCCGGGTGCCCGACGACGTGAGCGTGGTCGGGTTCGACGATGTCCCGGTCGCCGCGTACATCACCCCACCCCTGACCACGGTGCGCCAGCCGTTCGATGCCGTGGCCAGGGAAGGACTCGAAATGCTCGTGCACGCCATCGAGCACCCGCGCGCGGAATCCTCCCCGGCGGCCGACCCGCCGGTCGAGCTCATCGTGCGCGCCTCGACGAGCCGGCCGCCCGGAAACCCCGGAACCCGGTCTCGCCGCATCAGCCAGCGCTGACGACGCTCGCGGGTTAGCCCTCCCGCGGCTCCAGATCGCCCGCGCGTGCCCTCTCAGACCCCACACACGTGTCCCCGCGCGCCCAGCTCGGCGCGCGTCACCCTCACCTTCCCAACGGCGGGAGTCCAGCCATGCCCAAATCCACCCCCTTCGGCATCCAGTCACCGATGAGCCGGCGCCGCTTCCTCGGCGTCACCGGCGCGGTCTCGCTCAGCGCAGCGCTGGCCGCATGCAGCAACGGCAGCGGCAGCGGCGGTTCCGGCGCGGCCGGCGGCGCGCCGGTCAGCCAGGCCGACATCGACAAGGCGATGGCCACGCCCACCACGCTCACCTTCTGGACGTGGGTGCCGAACATCGCCGCCGAGGTCGCGCTGTTCGAGGCGAAGTACCCCGCGATCAAGGTGAACGTCGTCAACGCGGGCCAGGGCACGCCGCAGTACACGAAGCTGCGCACCGCGCTGCAGGCCGGCAGCGGCGCGCCGGACCTGTGCCAGATCGAGTATCAGTACGTTCCCACCTTCACCATCACCGACAGCCTGCTGGACCTGCGGCCGTACGGCGCCTCCGCGCTCAAGGCCAAGTTCGTGGACTGGACCTGGAGCCAGGTCAGCGGCCCCAACGGCGAGGTGTTCGCGATCCCGCAGGACACCGGCCCGATGGGCATGCTCTACCGCAAGGACATCTTCGACCAGTACGGCATCACAGTCCCCAACACCTGGGACGACTTCGCCGCCGCGGCCCGCAAGCTGCACGCCGCCGACCCGAACGTCTACCTGACGAACTTCGCCGCCAACCAGGCCGCGGCCTGGCACGGGCTGCTCTGGCAGGCCAACGCCAAGCCGTACACGGTCTCCGGCAAGAGCACCGTCGCCATCAACGTGGACGACCCGGTCTCGCAGAAGCTCGGCGCGTACTGGGGCGGTCTCGCCAAGGAAGGCGTCATCGGCGTCGAGACCGACTTCACCGACTCCTGGTACGCCGGACTGAACAAGGGCACGTACGCCACCTGGCTCACGGCCGCCTGGGGCCCCGCGTTCCTCTCCGGCTCGGCCGCGTCGACCTCCGGCAAGTGGCGCGCGGCCCCGCTGCCGCAGTGGGACGCCTCCGCGCCCGCCTCCGGCAACTGGGGCGGCTCGACCACCGCGGTGATCAAGTCGACCGAGAACCCGATCGCCGCGGCGCAGTTCGCGCAGTTCCTCAACAGCGACCCGGACAGCGCGAAGCTGTTCGCCACCAAGCAGTTCTTCTTCCCGGCCACCAAGGCGCTGCTGGCCGACCAGAGCTTCGTCGGCGCCACCCCGGCCTTCTACGGCGGCCAGCAGGTCAACCAGGTCTTCGCGGACGTCAGCCAGACGGTCAACACCTCGTTCCAGTGGCCGCCGTTCCTCGACCAGGTGGTCACCGACTTCACCGACACGGTCAGCAAGGCGCTCTCCGGCAAGGGCGACGTGGTCGCGTCGCTCGCGCAGTGGCAGTCGCGCATCGTCAGCTACGCCAAGGGCCAGGGCTTCACGGTCCGGGGTTCGTGAGCGAATAAGGATCCGACGATGACTGCCACGACCACGCAGGTGCAGCAGACCGCGCGAGACCGGTCGGCGGCGGGCCGGCGGCACCGGATCGGCGGTGTGCGCGCCGGTGCCGCGGGACCGCTGTTCGTCGCGCCGTTCCTGGTGCTCTTCCTGCTGCTCTTCCTCACTCCACTCGGCTACGCCGCGTACCTGAGCCTGTTCCAGCACAAGCTGATCGGCGGCACCACCTTCGTGGGCCTGCAGAACTACATCAACGCGCTGAAGGACCCGCTGCTGCTGCACGGGGTCGGACGCGTGGCGCTGTTCTTCCTGATCCAGGTGCCGGTCATGCTGCTGCTCGCCCTGCTGTTCGCGCTCGCGCTCGACAGCGGCCTGCTGCGGCTGGCCAGGGTGATCCGGCTCGGCATCTTCGTCCCGTACGCGGTGCCGAGCGTGGTGGCGGCGCTGATGTGGGGGTACCTGTACGGGCCCAACTTCGGCCCGATCGCACAGCTGGGCCGGCACTTCCACCTCTCGACGCCGAACTTCCTCGGCAACTCCTGGATGCTCGGCAGCCTCGCGAACATCGTGACCTGGGAGTTCGTCGGCTACAACATGATCATCCTGTACGCCGCGCTGCAGACCATCCCGCGGGAGCTCTACGAGGCGGCGGCCGTGGACGGCGCCGGCGCCTGGCGGATCGCCCGCGCGATCAAGCTGCCGGCGCTGCGGCCCGCGCTCACCCTCACCCTGCTGTTCTCGGTGATCGGCAGCTTCCAGCTGTTCAACGAGCCGAAGCTGCTCCAGCAGATCGCCCCGGACGTCATCGACAGCGGATACACGGCGAATCTGTACGCGTACTCGCTCGCCTTCACCGGACAGCAGGTCAACTACGCGGCCGCGGTCTCGTTCCTCCTCGGGCTGGTCATCGTGATCGTCTCCGATGTGTTCCTGTACGTCGCGAACCGCAGGAGGAACGCATGACGGCCATCAACACCTGGCCGGGCAAGCAGCGCCGCCGCAACCGGCTCTCCCGTCGCAGCACCCCGCTGACCATCGCGATGCTCGCCGCACTCGCCTACTTCCTCGTCCCGCTCCTCTGGCTGGTGGTCTCCTCCACCAAGAGCACCTCGGACCTGATCAACACCTTCGGGCTCTGGTTCGCCCGCGCCCCGCAGCTGTTCGGCAACATCCACGACACGCTGACCCAAGACAACGGCGTTTTCGTGCGATGGCTGCTCAACACGGTCCTGTACGCCGGGGTCAGCGCCGTCGGCGCCGCCTTCCTCGCCGCCGCCGCAGGGTACGGATTCGCCAAGTACCGCTTCCGCGGCCACGGAGCCGCGTTCGGCCTGGTGGTCGGAACCATCATGGTCCCGGCGACCGCGCTGGCGATCCCGACCTACCTGCTGTTCGCGCAGGTGCACCTGGTCGACACGCCGTGGGCGGTGATCCTGCCCTCGCTGATCAATCCGTTCGGGCTGTACCTGATGCGCATCTACACCCAGGACGCCGTGCCGGACAGCCTGATCGAGGCGGCCCGCATCGACGGGGCGGGGGAGGCGCGGATCTTCTTCACCATCGCGCTGCGGCTGCTCGGCCCCGGCCTGGTCACCGTGCTGCTGTTCACGCTGGTGTCCACCTGGAACAACTACTTCCTGCCGCTGATCATGCTCAACAACCCGCGGCTGTACCCGGTCACCGTCGGCCTGTCCTCCTGGGCGGCGCAGGCGCAGAACGGCGGGGCCGGATCGAGCAGCACCATGCTCCCGCTGGTGGTCACCGGCTCGCTGCTCTCGATCATCCCGCTGGTCGTGGCCTTCCTGCTGCTGCAGCGCTACTGGCAGAGCGGCCTGGCCACCGGCGCCGTCAAGCAGTGACGGACCCTCAGTCCCACCCGCACCACGATCCCGTTCGGAGGTCCCGCATGGCGGTCCTGCCCGCCCGCGTCCTGTTCGGCGCCGCCTACTATCACGAGTACCAGCCCTATGAGCGACTCAAGACCGACCTGGACCTGATGGCGGACGCCGGGTTCACCGTGATCCGGGTCGGCGAGTCGGTCTGGTCGACCTGGGAGCCGGAGAACGGGCGGTTCGACCTGGACTGGCTCCAGCCGGTGCTGGACGGCGCGCACGAACGCGGGATCTCGGTCATCCTGGGCACCCCGACCTACGCGGTGCCCCCGTGGCTGGCGCGGCAGTACCCTGAGATAACCGGCGAGCGCTGCACCGGACAGCGCATCGGCTGGGGCGCGCGCCAGGAGGTCGACTTCACCCACCCGGCCTTCCGCTTCCACGCCGAACGGATCATCCGCAAGATCCTGGCCAAGTACGCCACGCACCCCGCGGTCATCGGCTTCCAGGTGGACAACGAACCAGGGCTCGAACTGCTGCACAACCACGGCGTCTTCCAGCGCTTCGTGGACCACCTGCGCGCCGAGTACGGCGAGGTGGAGAACCTCAACCGGGCCTGGGGCCTGGTCTACTGGTCGCACCGACTCTCCACCTGGGCCGACCTGTGGACCCCGGACGGCAACGCGCAGCCGCAGTACGATGTGGCCTGGCGGGCGTTCCAGGCGAAGCAGACCACGGAGTTCATCGCCTGGCAGGCCGACATCGTGCGCGAATTCGCCCGGCCCGACCAGTTCGTCACCACCTGCATCTCGTACACCCGCCCGGCCGTGGAGGACGACGAGCTGACCGACGCGCTCGACGTCGCCACGGGCAACCCGTACTACGACATGCAGGACGGCCTCGCGCTGCCCGACACCCACGGCGACCAGGTGGAGCAGAAGTGGAAGACCAGCGGCGTGTGGGCGCTGTATCAGACCGCTGACTGGATGTTCTCCTCGCGCCAGGCTCCGTTCCTGGTCACCGAGACCAACGCGAGCAGCATCGGCACGCACTGGGACAACCGGCCGGCCTTCGACGGGCAGTGGCGCCAGGCCGCCTGGGCGCTGGTGGCCCGCGGCGCTCGCATGATCGAGTACTGGCACTGGCACACGCTGCACTTCGGCGCGGAGACGTACTGGGGCGGGATCCTGCCGCACAGCGGACGCCCCGGCCGCACCTATCGCGAGCTGGCCAGGCTCGGCGCGGAGTTCGACGCCGCCGGGGAGCTGGTCGCCGGGCTCGAGCCGGACGCGGACCTCACCCTGCTGTACTCGACCCCGAGCAAGTGGCTGATGCAGAAGTACCCGCCGATCGCCGCCCCGGACGGCGGCCCCGACCCCGCCGCGTACCACCGCATCTTCGACCCCTTCTACCGAGGCGCGTTCGATTCCGGCCGGCAGGCGCGGATCGTGCACGCCCGGCAGCTGCACGATCCGCGCGGCGAACGCGAGGGCGTCGCGCCCGAGGCCGCGGCGCAGCGCCATCCCGTGCTCGTCGTGCCAGGGTTCTACCTCGCCGACGACACGACGCTCGACTGGCTCGCGCAGTACGCGCAGGCAGGCGGCCACCTCGTGCTCGGACCGCGTACCGGATACGCCGACCAGGAAGCCCGCGCGCGGCACGAACCGGCTCCCGGACGCCTCGTGACGGCCGCGGGCGTCACCTACGACGAGTTCAGCAACCTCTCGCGCGACATACCCGTGCACACGTCCGTCGGCAGCCCGCTGAGTCTGCCGGCGAACGCGACCGCGACGCGCTGGGTGGAGGCCCTGAACGTCATCGACGCGGACGTGCTCGCCGAATACGACCATCCGCACTTCGGCCGCTGGCCCGCGGTCACCACGCGCCGGCACGGCGCAGGCCGGGTCACCTACGTGGGCACCGTGCCCGGGCGCGGGCTGGCTCAGGCGCTCGCCGCGTGGCTGGCTCCCAATCCGCGCAGCGGATGGAAGGGCCTGCCCGCCACGGTCACCGCCACGACCGGCACCGCGCCGGACGGGCGCCGCGTGCACATCGTGCACAACTGGAGCTGGCTGCCGACCACCGCGAAAGTGCCCGCCCGGCTGTCCGACGCTCTCGACGGCGCCTCGATTCCCGCGGGCGCGGCGCTGAACCTCGGCGCCTGGGACGTGCGCGTGCTCTTCACCGGTTGATTCGTCCGGCGCAGAGGCCGGATGTACCCATCCGGTCGCGGTGCGGTTCGGCTTCCACCCGGTTTGGTGCCGATCTGAACGGACATCCGTTCTTGGTCACCGGAGCGAACAGCCGGTGCCGACTGCGGGAGTCTGTGAGGTGTTGCGACATGGCTAAGCGACATGGGGATCCGGTTCTGGAGCGTCTGGTGCACGCGGTGGAGCAGTCGCCGGCGGCGGCGGTGCCGGTCGCGGTCAGCGTGCGGGGCACGCGACTGCGCGGCGAGCTCATATCTCAAGACGCCTATTTCGCCGAGCTGGCTTCGGGCGGCGCGCTGCTCGGCGCTCTGGGCGCGGAGGCCGTGGGCGGTTCCGACAAGGACTTCGACAAGAAGTCCTCCGACGGGTTCGTGCACCTGCGCGGCGCCGCGACGGCGGAAGGTGCGCCCGGTGCGGTGTGGCGGATCGCCGTGGGCGCGGTGGACGCCTGGAGCCTGCTGGCCGGACGGGAAGACCTGGCGCGCGAGCACGAGGACAAGGGCGGCGGAATCGGATCCATCTTCGGACGCGACCCGGAGCGCTGATCGGCCCCGGCCCGTCACGCGCATTTCGGGTGCAGTACACCCGCACCGCATACCTTCGCGGCCGTGGATTCCGACGTGCGTGTTCTCGAGCTCGACGCAGGACCGGCGGAAGCGTCAGCCGCCCCTCGCCGACGGCTGACGCGGTTCCGCCTCGGCCCGATGGACGGCGACGCGCTGCGGGTGTGGCTGATCTCGCGTCTCGGGATGGTGCTGATCACCTGGGCCGTCATCTGGACCGGCTGGGGCGCGGCGGCCAAGCAGCCGCGCGGCTGGGCCTCGATGTGGCAGCGCTGGGACTGGCTGCGCTTCTACGACATCGCAGCGCACGGATATTCACTGCGCGCCCGGCACGGCGCCTCGATCGCCTTCTTCCCCGGCTATCCGGGCCTGCTCTACGCGGTGCACCTGATCTTCCGCTCCTGGGTGTATTCGGGCCTGCTCATCTCGCTGGTCGCGGGCGCGATCGCGGCGGTCGCCCTGGCCCGGATCATCGCGCTGGAAGCGGCGCACCTCGGCGACTCGCAAGCCCGCTCCGCCGTGCGCGACGGCCTGACTCTGTTCGTCTGGGCTCCCGCGGCGGTCTTCCTCGCGGCCGGCTACAGCGAGGCGCCGTTCCTCGCGTTCACGCTCTGGGCCTGGCTGGCGGCTCGCCGCGAACGGTGGATGGCCGCGGGGCTGCTGCTGGCCGGCGCGGCGACGATCCGCGTCAACGGGCTGTTCGTGCTCGCCGCGGTCGGCGTGCTGTTCCTGCAAAGCCGGCCGCGCACCCCGCGCGCCTGGCTGCGCGGCGGATGGCTGCTCGTTCCACTGCTGCCGGTCGCCGGGTACATGGCGTACCTGCACTCGCTGACGGGCAACTGGAACGCCTGGGAGCACGCCGAGCGGGTCGGCTGGAACCGGCACCTGTCCTACCCCTGGCACACCTTCGCGAACACCTGGCACTACGCGTTCGGGCGCTACCTGACCGCCCACGAGTCCTGGGAGTACCAGCTCGAAATAGCCGTAACGCTGCTCGGCATCGGCCTGGTGGTGTGGCTGGCGGTCAAGCGCCGGTGGGCCGAGTTCGTCTACGCCCTGCTGTCCGTGGGCACCCTGGCCACCTCGCACGTCTACCTGTCCGTGCCGCGCGAAATGCTGACCTGGTGGCCGTTGTGGGCCGCGCTGGCGGTGTGGTGTGTGCGGCGGCCGTGGGTCAAGACGGTCTATCTGACCGTCTCGGCACCGGTCATGTTCACGGTCGCGTACCTGTTCCTGACCGGTCGCTGGGCCGGCTAGCCCGCCTGGCGGGCTCCGATCAGCCGCCGCCGCACCGAGGCCCACAGTTCCGCGTCCGTAATCCCCCGACCGTCCAGCAGGGTTCGGATACCCGGCAGATCCCGCGGACTCAATGTGCGGTACTCGCGGTGATCCGTCTGCACGATCGCGGCGTCCACGGTCGTGCCGGGGGAGTAGGGCTCGAAGCCGAGGGCGCGGATCTCCTCGTCGTCGTACATCGGGTCGGCGACGGTCACCAGGGCGCCCCGTGCCGCCAGCGCCTCGACCGTGGGGAACACCCCTGAAAAGGCCGTCTCCTTCACCCCGCCCCGGTACGCGATCCCCAGGACGACGACACGAGCGCCGTCCAGCTCGCCGTGCTGCTCGGCCAGCAACGACACGGCGTACTCGGGCATCGAAGTGTTCACCGCGCGCGCGGAGCGCACGACCTCGGCGTCAGGGTCGTTCCACAGGTACATGCGCGGATAGACCGGGATGCAGTGGCCGCCGACCGCGATGCCGGGCTGGTGGATGTGGCTGAACGGCTGACTGTTGCAGGCCTCGATGACCGCCGCGACGTCCACGCCGATCCGGTCCGCGTACCTCGCGAACGTGTTGGCCAGGCCGATGTTCACGTCCCGGTACGTGGTCTCGGCCAGCTTGGCCAGTTCCGCGGCCTCCGCGCCGCCCAGGTTCCAGACCCCGTTCGGCCGGGCCAGGTCGCGGCGGTGGTCGAATTCGAGGACCTGCTCGTAGAACTCGACGCCGCGCCGCGCGGACGCCGCGTCGATGCCGCCGACCAGCTTCGGGTACCGGCGCAGGTCGTCGAAGATCCGCCCGGAGGAGACCCGCTCCGGGCTGAAGACCAGCGCGAAGTCCGCTCCCGCGACCAGTGCGGAGCCGGCCTCCAGCATCGGCGCGAACCGCTCGCGCGTGGTGCCGACCGGCAGCGTGGTCTCGTAGCTCACCAGCGTCCCGGGGCGCAGCCCGGCCGCGATCGCGCTGGTCGCCGCGTCGAGCGGGCGGAAGTCCGGCGTGCCGTCCCGGTCCACCACCAGCGGCACGACCACCACCACGGCGTCCGCTGCGGCGACCGCCGCGGTTCCGTCCGTGGTCGCGGTCAGCAGCCCGTCCGCGACCACCTGCTTGAGCGCTTCGTCCAGCCCGGCCTCGCCGGGGAAGGGAGCGGCGCCCGCGTTGACCAGGTCGACGACGCGCTCGGCGATGTCGACTCCGACAACCTGGTGACCGCGGCCGGCGTACTGCACGGCGAGCGGGAGGCCGATCTTACCGAGGGCGAAGACGCAGATCCGCACGGGGAAATCCGATCAGGGGTCGAGTGGCTGGAGGAAAGAGCGGCGCGGTCAGGCGCAGCCCGTCGGCACTGTGGCGCCGGAACGCGCGGATTCGAGCACTGCTTCGGCGACCATCACCGCGCGCAGACCTTGGCGCAGCGTGACGATCCCGGCGTCGCGCTTGCCGTCGACCGCGTCGCGGAAGGTCTCGTGCTCGACGGTCAGCGGTTCGCGCTTCGGGATCGCGTACCGGGTCATGTCGCCCTCGGAGACGCCGCGGAAGACCGAGACGGCGTCCCATTCGGTGACCGTGGAGCCGTTGGCGAAGAACGTCAGGTCGGCGGTGAGCGTGTCCGCGACGAAGCAGCCGCGCTCCCCGGTCACGATGGACACCCGCTCCTTGAGCGGGGAGAGCCAGTTGACCAGGTGGTTGGCGATCACGCCGGAGTCCAGGTCGCCGAGCACGGTCACCAGGTCCTCGTGCGGGCGGCCGCTGCGGTGCGCCGTCTTGGCCGCGACGCTGCGGTACGTCGCGCCGGTGACCCAGCCGGTGAGGTCCAGGTCGTGCGTCGCCAGGTCCTTGACCACGCCGACGTCCGCGATCCGGTTGGGGAACGGGCCCTGACGCCGGGTGGCGACCTGGAACACCTCGCCGAGTTCACCGGCCTCCAGCCGTGTGCGCATGCTGCGCAGCGCCGGGTTGTAGCGCTCGATGTGGCCGACCGCGGCCAGCAGGCCCCGGCTTTCGAAGGCCTCGACGACGCGCAGCGCGGCCGGCACGTCGTGCGCCAGCGGCTTCTCGATCAGCGCGGGCACGCCGGCCTCGGCCAGCATCAGCCCGACCCGCTCGTGCTCGGCGGTGGGGCAGGCGACCACGACGTAGTCTGGCCGCAGCGCGAGCAGCCGTTCCACGTCGGGGACCAGCGGCGCGCCGCCGAGCGCGCCGTGTGCGTCGCCGATCGGGTCGGCGCCGCCGACCAGCTCGACGCCGTCCAGTGCCCGCAGCACCCGCGCGTGGTGCCGTCCCATCGCGCCGAGGCCGACGAGTCCGGCGCGCAACAGCCGCTTGGTCATGACAGATCCCTCATGGTTGTGGCTCCGCGTCGAAGGCGCGCACGGCCGCGGCGATCCGCTCGACGTCCGCGTCGGAAAGGGAAGGGTGGACGGGCAGCGAGAGCACTTCGGCCGCCGCCGCATCCGTCCGCGGCAGCTCGGGGCTCTCGCTTTCGGCGAACGGCGGCAGCCGGTGCACCGGCGTCGGGTAGTACACGGCGCTGCCGATGCCGTACCGAGTCAGGTGCTCCTGCAGCGCGTCTCGCCGGCCGCCGGAAACCCGGACCGTGTACTGGTGGTAGACGTGCGTCACCCCGTCCGCGACGGCCGGCGTGCTGACCGTGTCGGCTCCGACCAGCCCGGCATCAAGCTTCGCGGCATTCGCCCGCCGCCGCTCGTTCCAGCCCGGCAGCTTGCGCAGCTGCTCGCGGCCGATCGCCGCGGCCACGTCGGTCAGCCGCAGGTTGTAGCCAACCAGTTCGTTGGCGTAGCGCCGCTCCATGCCCTGGTTACGCAGCAGCCTGATAGTGCGCGCGAGCCCGGCGTCCGGCGCGACCACCATGCCGCCCTCCAGGGCGTGCATGTTCTTGGTCGGATAGAAGCTGAAGCAGGCCGCCTCGCCGAACGCGCCGACCGGCGTGCCGTCGAGCGACGCGCCGTGCGCCTGGGCCGCGTCTTCGACGATGGACAGACCGTGCCGCTCGGCCAGCCAGCCGAGCGCGCGCATCGGCGCGGGGTGGCCGTAGAGGTGCACCGGCATGATCGCCGCGGTGCGAGGGCCGATCAGCGCGCTGACCGAGGCCGGATCCAGGCAGAAGGTCTCCGGGTCGATGTCCGCGAAGACCGGCGTGGCCCCGGTCAACCGCACCGCGTTCGCGGTCGCCGCGAAGGTGAAGGAAGGCACGATCACCTCGTCGCCCGCGCCGATCCCGAGGCCGGCCAAGGCCAGCAGCAGCGCGGAGGTCCCGGAGTTGACCGCCACGCAGTGCCGCCCGCCGACCAGCGCGCCGAACTCCTCCTCGAACGCGGCGACCTCAGGGCCCTGCACCACGTTGCCGCTGCGCAGTACGCGCACCGCGGCTTCGATCTCCTCCTCCCCGATGACCGGCTTCGCCGCGGGGATCGGAGACATGTTAACCACTTGACTGTTCATGGCGTCCTCGCTGCGATGGCGACCGGCGTGCGGTTGCGGTGGGTCTGTGCGACCAGTTCCGCGACCGCCGCGGCGAGCAGATCGTGGGGGTTGTCCGCGGCCAGGTCCCGCTCGGCCCACTGCAGCGCCGCCTGACGCAGGGACAGGAACTCGTCGGCGGCCGGCCCCGACCAGCCGCGCAGCGCCGTCGCTGCCTCCTCGGCGTCGGCGACGACCACGCCCGCCCCGGCCTGCTGCACCAGCTGCGCGGCGCGCCGGATCGGGCTGCTGAGCACCGGCAGCCCGCAGGCGAGGTACTCGTAGATCTTCGAGGGCACGGCGTCCTCGAAGGCCGGAGTGCTGTGCAGCAGCGACATGCCCGCCCACGCGCCTCGGGCCAGCTGCCAGGCCGCGGCCGGCGGCATCCGGCCGTGCATCCGCACCCGCGCCGCGGCCGGGGACTCGGCGCGCCACGCGTCCAGCCGGGCCCGGTCCCGCGCGGCGACCGGCCCGACCACGTCAAGCTCCCAGTCCGGCGCCAGCTCGATCGCCCGCAGCATGGTGAACAGGCCGCGGCTCTCGCGCACGTCGCCGACGTAAAGCGCGCGCGGCCGCTGGTCCGGTTCGCCGCGCTCCGGCAGCAGCGAGAGGTCCGGCAGGTTGCGCACGACCAGCCGCCGCGCCGCCTCGCCCGGCGGGACGTGCTGGTCCGCGACCACGGTCAGGTCCGCGCGGCGGCTGAGCGAGATCGCGGTGCGCGCCCAGGTCTTGGCGATCGCGCCGCGGGCGCCGCGGGCCCAGGCCCGGTCGCCCAGCAGCGCCACGTAGTCCTCGTGCAGGTCCACCGCGAGGCGGCGGCCGTGCGTGAGGGCGCGGTGCAGCCGGGCCGCCGGGATGAGATCCGGATCGAGCGTGACCACGACGCGGCCGCGCGCCTTCGCCGGCAGCAGCAGCGCCTGCATCCCGCGGCCGGTCATGCCGCGCGTCCTGGTCGGCCGGAACTCGGTGCCGGCCGGGGCGTCGCCGGGGCGTCCCTTCGCGATCACCTCGACCCGCAGCCCGGCCCGGTGCAGCGCGGCGCAGTGCCGGTGCAGCCGGGCGTCGGCCACGTCGTGCCCGCTGCTGAGGATCGTGACGTCGGGCCTGAGCCCGCTCGCTTCGGTGTGTGACATCTCAGACGTCCTCCATCACCATGGCGTCGTCGAGGCCGCCCAGGTCGTCCGCGGCCTCGACGGAGCCCTTGGCGGGCTCGGGCGGAACCCCCTGGAACTCGAGGTATTCGGCGCTGACCGAGTCCGGGTCGCCGCGCCGCACGATCTCTCCCTTGTGCAGCCAGATGCAGTCGTCGCACATCTCGCGGATCGCGCCGATCCCGTGGCTGACGATGACGATCGTGCGCGCCTGGGCGACGAGCTCCTGCATCTTGTCGTAGGACTTGCGCCGGAAATGCGCGTCCCCGGTGGACAGCGCCTCGTCGATGAGCAGCACGTCCGGCTCCAGGTGGGTGGAGACGGCGAAGGCGAGCCGGCCGTACATGCCGGAGGAGTAGGACTTCATCGGCATGTCGATGAACTCCTCCAGCTCGGCCCACGCGGTGATCTGCTCGAAGCGCTCGTTGACCTGCCGGCGGCTCAGGCCCGCGGCCAGGCCGCCGAGCACCACGTTGTCCCGGCCGGACAGCTGCCCGTTGAACCCGACGCCGAGCGCCAGCAGGGTGCTGATGCGGCCGTTGACCACGATCTCGCCGCTGCTGGGCGGCAGGATTCCGGCGATCGCGCGCATGACGGTGGACTTGCCGGCGCCGTTCGCGCCGATGATGCCGAGCACCGAGCCGTGTTCGACGTCGAAGGACACGCCCCGCACCGCGTGGATCATCCGCACGGCGCGTCCACCGCCGCCGCGGCGGCCCAGCCGGGTGGCCGCGTGCCGCAGCGTGTTGGCGCGCGGGTCGACGATCGTGCGGTAGTCGACGTGCACGTCCTTGACCCGGATGGCCAGGCGCTGGTCGGCGTCCCGCTCGTCCACTGCGGACTCAGGGCTCTTAGAGACGGACAGAGAACTCACGTTCCCTCCTGATGAAGACGAGGCAGCCGAGGACGAACGCGGCCACGGCCCAGCCGGCGCCCTCCGCGAGCCAGGTGAGCGGCGGCGCGGTGTTGTAGACCAGGGCGTCGCCCCAGGCCCCGATCATGGGCGAGAGCGGGTTGAGGGCGATGACGTGCGACTTCAGGTCGTGCTTGGCCAGCTGGGCCTGCAACTCCCAGAGCACCGGGGACAGGAACAGCCAGATCCGGGTGACGTACGGCAGGAAGTTGGAGAAGTCGCGGAAGTAGACCTGCAGCGTGGCGCAGATGAAGCCGAGCCCGGCGCCGAACAGCGTCACCTCGATGAAGGCCGGCAGGGCGTAGAACGCGTCCAGGCCCCAGGGCAGCCGCTGGATGGTGTGCACCGCCAGGAACACGATCATGCAGGGCAGGAAGCGCATGAACGCGATGACGATCTGCGTGATCGGCAGCACGAGCCGCGGCAGCCTGCTGTTGAGGATCAGCCTGCTGCTGCCGATGATCGAGCCCGCGGACTGGCTCAGGATGCCGGAGAAGAAGTTGTACAGGAACAGCCCGGCCAGCAGTACCGAGAAGAAGTTGTGGGCGTGCTTGCCGTTGCTGAGGATGTCGACGAGCACGTAGTAGACGCAGCCGAGCAGCAGTGGATTGAGGATCAGCCACAGCTGCCCGAAGGCGTTGAGGTAGTTCTGCGCCCGCAGCGTGCAGCGGGCGAGTTCGTAGACGAATTCGCGCCGCGCCCACAGTTCGGGCAGGTAAGCGCGCAGGCGCGGCACCCCGGAGCGGCGGGAGCGGAACACGTGGTGCTCAAGCGACGCGTTCGCCGCGCCGCTCCGCAGCGGGGATTGAGTATCAAGCATCGGCCGTTTCCGGAAGGGCAGAAGGGACGGACTCTCGGTACGAGGTGCGGTCGAGTTCGAAGCCGACGGTCAAGTTCGGATGCCGCTTGGCCAGGTGCCAGCCGATCGGTATGGCGTGCGAGTCGCAGACGACGACCTGCTGTATCGCCGTCCAGTCCAGTTCGCGCCCCACCCCGGCGCGGGTGACCCGCCACAGCACGTACGGCCGCAGCAGCCGATAGATCTTGAGGTAGCCCTTGGCGTACGCGGCAGGGGAGAGGCGGCGCACGGCGTTGCCGATCCGCGCGAACAGGTGCCTCTTCTCGGCCGCCTGGAGCGGATAGATCCGCACCCGCGGATCGATGCCCTCACGCTGCCAGGGTTCGGACTCGACCGTGAGCAGAGCGACGTCCTCACCGTGCTCCAGCAGGAAATCCGCGGCGGAGCGCACCGCGGTCGCGCGCGTCGTGCTGATCGCCAAAAGCAGGACACTCATACGCGCTCCTCCGCCTGAACCGATTGCTCGACGCCGTACACCGCGGCCAGGCGCGCCGCGACCGCGCGCGTGCCGTAACGCTCGATCAGCACCGACCGAGCCCGCGCCGGATCAAGTCGCGTCACCTGGCCGGCCAGCCGCCGGTATCCCTCGACGATCACCTCGGGGTCATCGCTCACGTCGATGAGCAGGCCCGCGACGCCCTCGAGGCCGGCCAGCGTCTCCTGCGGACCGCCGCATCTGGTCACCAGCACCGGCATCCCGGAGCCGACCGCCTCGACCACGGTCATGCCGAAGGTCTCCGACTTGCTCGGATGCACCAGCAGATCGTGAGCGTGCAAGAACTCGAAGACGCGCTGCGGCGGGACCGCTCCGGGAAAGGCGATCCGGTCGGCGCGGCCGAGCTGCGCGGCGCGCTCGCGCAGCGGTTCGAGCAGCGGACCGGAGCCCAGAATCGTCAGCCGGAGCGCGGGCTCCTCCTTCGCTACGGCGGCGAACGCCTCGACGAGCTCGGGCACCCCCTTGCCGGCCGCCACCTTCCCGACGTAGATCCACCGGTTCAGCCCGGTGACCGCTTCCGGACGCTGCGGCAGCTGCTCGATCGCCACCACGTTCGGCACCACCTGGATCTTCGCGGCGTGCTGCGGGAACGCGTCGACCAGCTGACCGCGCAGCTTCTCGCTGACGCACACGAAGGCGTCGGCGCGGTCCACCACCTCGGCGTAGAGCGCGCGAGACCGCGGTTGCCCGAGGATCCGGCCGAGGAAGGAGGCGTGCTCGGTGACCACGATGCGCGCGCCGGGTCGCGCGAAGCGGTGCGCGAGCCAGCCTCCGTAGATGCCGACGTGCCCGTGTACGACGTCTGCGTCGAAGCGGCCGCTCGGCAGCGCCTGCCGCAGCGCGGATTCGTGGCTGCGAGCCCAGGCCGCGTAATCACGCTTCGGCGTGACGGGCGTCGCGATATCGGTGACCCAATAGCCCTCACGCGTCCACCGCGGCTCGAAAGCGACGCGCGCCCGAGGCCCCGAAGTCAACGCCCGATAAGCGCGCTCGACCAGCCGAGCCTGCACCGGGTCCGCCGGTCCCGGCCAGTCCTCGGTGTGGTACAGCCGAACACTGTCGAAGAACCCTGAGACAGCCGCCGTCGTCGCCTGCACGAACGACCCCGCGAACGGCCGTTGCGCGGTCGGATGCCAGGGCGTCGCGACGGCGAGGCTCCGACCGCTGCCGGCGCGCTCCATCGAACCGGCCACGCTCACCGCCCCGCCAACTCGCGCAGCCGCGCCTCGAAAGGCGCGAGCGTGTTCGCACGCGTGTAGCGCTCGGCATGCGCAAGCGCCGCCGTGAAGTCCGACTCGGTCAGATCCCGCGCGGCTTTCCCGGCCGCCACGAACGCGTTGCCGACCGCCGCCGCGTCGAGCCGGTCGATACCGAACCACAGCGGATGCCCGTTCAGAACATCCTCTGCCGCGATACCGGGGGAGTGCACGGACACGATCGGCTTGCCCGTAGCCATGTACTCGAAGACCTTCCCCGACGTCACATACCGCGCGCCCGGCACGCAGAAGACCAGCGCGTCAAGGTTCTGGTACGCCTGCCCGACCTCCGCCTTGCCGAGCGGCCCGTGGTAGCTGACCCCGATCCGCTCCGCCACCGGGATGCGGTCGAGCAGCGTGTCAGCGGACTGCTTGAAAAAGCCGAGGTGGCCGTACAGGTCCAGGGTCGCGTCGGCCAGTTCCGGGTGCTCGCGGGCCCGCCGCCAGCCCTCGAAGAGCACGGACAGCGGCATCGGCTCGGTGATCGTGCCGACGTAGCCGAACCGCAGTGGCCGTCCGGTCGCAGCACCCGGATATGCGGCTCGCCCCAGCAGCTCGGGCTCCCACCCGTTGGGCACCACGGTCATCCTGCCGGCCGCGGCGGGATAGCGATCGGCGTGCCAGGTGCGCAGGCCCTCGTTCACGAACGCCGTGAGCGCGGCCCCTTCCACCGTCCGCCGCTCCCAGGCCCACGCGGGATGCCCGTCAGGGTACTTGTGCTCCTCGGTGAACTGGTTGAACGTCCAGGCGTCCCGGTAGTCCAGCGCGTACGGCAGCCCGGTCAGCCTGTGCAGCCACCAGGCCGCCGCGAAGGAGGCGAACGGATTGCCCGTGGCCAGCACCAGATCGAAGCGCCGGCGCGCGTGATCCCGCAACGCCTGCGCCACCACGCGCGGAATCCACGAGGCGTAGTGCTCGGGGAAGAAGCGGCGCTGCATCCAGTTGTAGGCCGCATTCGCCAGCACCGGCATATTCGCGCGCAGCCGGCCGTAGCGGCGGATATCGCGCTCCCAGCGGAAATAGCCCATGCCGGGGCGGCGCACCGTTATCCGTTCGTCGAGCCCTGCTTCGAGCGTCGGATCCACGGTGCCGATGTAGCGGGTGAAGAATTCGCGCGGAGCGGTGTACACGGTCACGTCCCAGCCGGCCTCGGCCAGGTGCGCGGCGGTCGCACGCGCTCGGTACACCCCGCTGGACCGACTCGGCGGGAAGAAGAACGCCAGGTAGAGGATCCGGGGGCGTGGGCTCGGGCGCGGGCTCATCTCGCTGCGTTTCGTGATCGCGGGGCGGTAAGTGACCGGTGCAACTAGACAAGCGCCGTGTTAACGCGAGGTGCACGCAAATGAATTCGCGTCTGTCGTCTGTCCGACGAATAGTCACCGCGACCTGCGAGCTCGTTAATTGGATATGAATAATCGCCGGATTGCCGGTGCCGCCGGAGCCGATCCGCGTGATCCAAATCTATGATCGCCGGGTGAGGATATTGAGCGTCGTCGGCGCGCGCCCCCAGTTCGTCAAGCTCGCCCCGGTGGCCGCGGCGCTGACCGAGGCAGGGCACGAGCACGTGATCGTGCACACCGGGCAGCACTACGATCCGGAACTCTCCGAGGTCTTCTTCAGCGGTCTCGGTATCGCGCCGCCGGATGAGCGTCTCGCGGTCGGCTCCGGCGGCCACGGCGCGCAGACCGGGGCGATGCTCACCGCGCTGGATCCGGTGCTCTCCCGGCACACGCCTGACTGGGTGCTGGTCTACGGCGACACCAATTCGACGATCGCCGGAGCGCTCAGCGCGGTGAAGCTGCACCTTCCGGTCGCCCATCTGGAGGCCGGGCTGCGCTCGGGCAACCGCCGGATGCCGGAAGAGCACAACAGGGTCCTGACAGACCACGCCGCCGACCTCTTGCTCGCGCCCACCCCGCAAGCGGTGCTCAACCTCGAACGCGAAGGTCTTGCCGACCGCACCACGCTCGTCGGCGATGTGATGGTGGACGCCTGCCTGCACGCCCGGGAGCAGGCCCTCACCCGAACCGAGCCCACGCCCCCCGCGCCCGGGATCGATCCGCAGCAGCCGTACCTGCTCGCGACGATCCACCGTGCCGAGAACACCGACGATCCCGAACGCCTGGCCGCGATCGTGGCCGCTCTCGCCGCGCTTCCCCTCCCCGTCGCCCTCCTCGCGCACCCGCGCCTGCGAGCCCGCGCCGCCGAATACGGGCTCGAACTCGCGCAGGGCGCCATCCGTCCCGGCCCGCCCCTGCCCTACGCGCAACTGATCGCGGCGGTGACCGGATCAGCCGGCGTGGTCACGGATTCCGGCGGGCTGCAGAAGGAGGCGTACCTCCTCGGCCGGCCCTGCACCACGGTCCGCTCCGAAACCGAGTGGCCCGAAACGCTCACCGGGGGCTGGAACACGCTCGTCCAGTCCGACGACCCAGCCTTCGCCGACGCCGCCCTCCGCCCTGCGCCCACCTCCCCGCGCGGCGAGCCGTTCGGCGACGGGCACGCGGCAGCGCGCGTGGTCAAGGAACTCGAGCGAGCGGCTCGCTGATCGCCGCCTCGGCGGCCGGTGTCAGGCGCAAGCCGCCGGCCGCCCGCGGCGGGCCCGGCTGCGTGCCGAGGACCCGGCGGTACAGCGCGTCGAGCCGTGCCGCTTGTCCCGCCCACGTCGTCTCTGCGCGCGGATCATCCGGCCCCTGATAAACGGCGCGATAGCGTTCCGGATCGGCCAGAACGCGCCGCACCGCATCGGCGAGCGAGGCTGCGTCGCCTGCGCGAAACACCTCGCCGACCCCGAGGAGCCGAGTCTGCCGCGCCATTTCGCGCACGTCGCTGGTTACGATCGGCAGCGCGGCGTGCAGGTACTCGAAGTACTTCGTGATCAGCGAAAGCTCGTGATTCGGCAGATGCAGGATCGGCACCAGCCCGATCGTCGCGGCACCGATATACGAAACGACCTGGTCGACCGGCACGTATGGGACCACGTGCAGCCGGTCCGCGGCGCCGCGGTCCGCCGCCCGGAGCAACAGCCCGGGCAGGTCGGGGTCTCCGTCTCGCGAGATCAGAGCCAGGTGCACGCCCGGCAGCTGTGACAATGCGTCGATCGCGGTCGCGACTCCCCGGCGCGGCGACATGCCGCCGCTGTACAGCAGCAGCGGCGCCTCCTCGCTCACACCGCAGTCCTCGCGCAAATTGCGTTCCGCGGACCGTGTGTTCGCAACCGTGATCACCGGCGCGTTGAGGATCACCGCCGGAGTGGCGGTCAAGCGATGGTCCGCGGCCAGGCGGTCCGCGATCCCGTCGGACACGGTCACGACCGCATCCGCGCGACGGATGTACTCGCGTTCCACCCCGACGAGCATCCGCCTGCGCATACGAGCTCGTATATCAGCTGGCGACAACACTTCGATGCCACGCAGGTACTCGTGAGCGTCATAGATCCACCGCACGCGCCGCTGCGGCGTGCTCAGCGTCGCGGCGAGCCGCGCCCCGATCCCGACCATGTGGAAGTCGTGCGCGTGGATCAAATCCGGTTCAAGGTCGCGCACCACAGGTGCCAGCGCGAGCTCCAAGTCGGCGAACCACGGGTTGAACCAGCGCCAGCCGCCGTAGCGACTGGCGACACCAGCCATCGTCGCGACCGTCCGCCGAGCCGCCCATCCCAGCAGACCCCGACCACAACGTGCCAGAAAGCTGTCCACGCCCGGATGCGCCGCGAGCCAGCGCCGCAGCGCCGCCGTCAGCGCAGCGCTCGCGTGACCGCCGGCCGCGGCATCCCGCGCGGCGAGCTCCGCGCGAGCCCGGCGATACTCGGACCGAAGCCGCACGGCCTTGCGCCCTCCGCGCAGCCGCGCGCGTTCGTAGCCGGACACATGCCTCGGCACCGGAACCAGCGTCACGTCCGCCGCACCCAGCCGATAGCGGACGATCTCCGCGCCCGGCGCCCGGCCCAGCAGCGTGACCTCCCAACCGGCCGCCGCCATCGACCAGGCGATCTTCTGCACGCGCGAATCCCCAGCCACACCGTTGGCGACCAGCATCACGACACGCGCCCCGGCGTCCGTCCTCACGGCGGTCATCGCACGCCCGCCGAAACCGCGTCACGCGCCAGAGCGTCATACACGCCGATCAACGCCTTCGCATCCTGCTCCCAATTCAGCTCGGTGCGCGCCTGCGCGACCCTGTCGCAGAACCCTGGGTAGTCCCAGATCACCCGCTCCAGCGCGGCTCGCAGCGAAGCCGCGTCCCCAGGCCGGTACAGCGCGCCGATCCCGTAGTCCGTGACCAGGCGGCGCAGCTCGGGCAGGTCGGCCGCCACGACCGGGACGCCCGCGCGCACCGCGTGGAACACCTTGTTCGGCAGCGCGAGCCGATGGTTCTCGCAGGTGTCGGTCAGCGTGACCACCGATATGCCGACGCGCCGCAGCACCTCGTCGACCTCGTCCACCGGTCGGGCCGGCTCGATCCGCACCGAGCCCTTGGAGAAGCGCAGCCGAGGCAGGAACGCGCGGTCCGTCTTGCCCAGCAGCACCGTGTCCAGCCGCAGATCGGCCGCCGCGGCGAGCAGCGTCTCGATGTCGCGCGCGGGCCCGATGCGTCCGGCGTACACGGCGCCGCGCGGCCGCTCGGGGAGATCCGCCGAGAGCGGCCGGTCCTGGACCGGAAAGGTGTTGCGCACGAGGACCACCGGCGCTCCCCGCCACCGCGCCAGCCGATCCGCGATCCCCGGACTCACCGTCAGCACCCCGGCCGCGCGCCCCACGATCCGGCGTTCGACGCGCCGCTCGCGCGCGCGTTCCAGCGGCGTGGGCCGGCCGTGCCGCTCCCGGCCCGACCACCACTCGTGCGCGTCGTACACCAGATCCGCCTTCGCGGACTCGGCGAGATCCGCCGCCAGCCGCAGCACGTTGAAGTCGTGAGCGTGTACGACGTCGAACCTGCGCCCCGAGACTCCGGCGCGCGCCCCGTCGCACCAGGTCCGCCACACCCGCTGCCGATGCCTGGGCAGCAGCGCCCAGCGCGCGATCCGCCGCACCACCCCGCGCGATACCGCGCTTGCGCCAAGCACCGTCCCCGACGGCCTCAACCCACTCCCCCCGGAAACGGACTGCACGGTGACCCCGATCGGCGGCGTCCAGTCGGTCGGGACGTCTTTGCCGACCACGTGCACCGAATGCCCGATCCCGGCCAGGCAGCCCGCCTCGCGCAGAACCCGCGCGTCATGCGCCACGTCGGAGATGACCAGCATCAAGACGTCCATCGCAGCCCTCGCCTCCTTATGCGGTGCCCGCGCTATATGCGGGCTCTTGCTCGCGGACCGGCTCCTCGGCTCGGGGCTTCGCCCGGCTGGGCAGCAGCCGCGGCAGTCCGAGCGCGAGCAGCAGCCAGACCGCCACCATCAGCCGGTCGGCTTGAGAAGCCAGCGGATGCGCGGCCACCGTGGCGATCCCGGTCGCCGCCACCGCGACGACCAGCACCCCGTACGCCGGGTCGCGGCGCACCAGCAGCACCGCGACCGCGATCAGGCCACCCCCGGCGAGCAGCGCCGTGGGCTCAGAGACCGGGAAGTAGCCCCAGAAGTGCAGGTTGAGCCACACCAGCCGACCGATCGGATCGGACACGTCCGGCCGGATGAAATGTCGGGTGAAGGTGTCCTGCAGCGATTCGGAGATTCCAGGCCAGTCGAGCAGGGTGCTGAGAAGCTCGGAGAGCACGAACCCGCCGCCGGAAACCGCGGCGAGCAGCACCGCCCCGCGATGCCGCGCCGAGGGCACCCACTTCAGGCAGATCAGCGCGCCGAGCGCGAGCGCGAGCCCGACCAGCTGCTCGGAGGAGTAGCGCACGACGAAACCGGTCGCCAGCCCGGCGACGAGCACGGCCGTCCCGGCTCTGAGCCTGCGCTGCATCAGCCACCACGCCCCGAGCAGCGCGAGCAGCGTCGTGGCGAGGGAAGGGCCGTCGGTGAGCATGCGGCTGCCCCAATAGCCGGTCGGTGCCGCGAGATAGAGCGCCTGACCGCACAGCGCCGCCCCCACGCCGCATCCAGCCGCCCGCAGTAACAGCAGAACCAGGAAGCTCGCGCCGAGTGTGCAGAGCATCGCCACGGCCCACAACCCGAAGCGCAGCCCGAAGGCCGCCGCGAACGGCGCGGCCAGCAGCGGATAGCCGGGCCGGGAGGTGAAGATGGCGATGTAGCGCGGAGAACTCGGCGTCAGGCCGTTGCGGTAGGTCTGCAGGCAGCGGGCATATCCGCTGGCGTATGCGCTTCCCGATCCCGAGGAGCCGTAGTCCAGCGTCGCGCTGCGCGCCGCCGACTGGCCGCTGTCCTGACAGAACATCACCACCGCGCCGTGCACGGCCTGCTCCTGGCTGTCGCCGAGTATCCGCAACGTCTGCCGCGCGTACTGGTACGTGTCGTTCGACGGGACGTCCTGCCGGTAATCGACCGCCTGGATCACGGCGAAGAGCGCGGCGATCAGCAGCGCTCCGGCGATGATCCTGCGGCCGCGCGCCTTGGTCGGCGCCTCCTCGACTCTTGCCACGCGCGGACGTTAGCGACCGAGGGCCAACCCCGGGTGATGCGAGCATGACCGGCTGGTGACCGGACGGAAGGCTGCTGTTTCCCTGGGCCGCGTACCGTGCCAGCGTCATGTCTACCGATGCTCTGACTAAGCCGGCCGCGATCACCGCGATCCCGGCCGCCCCGCGGGTCAGCCGCGCCCTGCTCGCCCTGGTGTCCGCGGCGACGATCGCCGTCGCGCCGATCGCGGGACCCGCGCTCGGGCCGGCCGGCAGCGGACGCGGCGGCGGCTCCTCGCCGGTGTACATCCTGGCCAGGCTCTCGCACGACATCGGGCACAACGACTGGGCGTTCCAGGGCGGGCTGACCGGGCGGATCGACTGGATCGTCGGTTACTGTGCCCTCGCCTTGCTGTGGCTGATCACGGCGTTGTGGATCCGCCGCCGCACGGTGCGCGTCCCCACCCGCCGCCGGCTTTGGCTGAAGGTGCTCGCCGCGGCCTGGGGCACCGAGCTCGCCGCCGGACTGCTGACTCTCGGCGCCGGCCTGCTCGCGCAGCAGACCTCCTCCCGCTTCGGCCCGGCCCTGCTGCGCGCGGCCGACCTGTGTTCGCCCTGGTGGTCTTGCGTCGCCGTGCTCGCGGTGGTCGCGTTCGCGGAACTCAACTCCGCGACGCTGCGCGCGGCGGTCGCCTACGGCGTGCTGCTCGCGGCACTGCTGCTGGTTCCGCTGCCCGGTCCGGACGCGCTCAAGGCCCTGATCCTCGCCGCATCCGCCGCGGTCCCCGCCTTCCTCACCACCGATCCGCCCAGCGTCACAAAGGAAGCCAGCGAGACCAGCAGCTAGTTGTCCCGTTGAACGGGACATGAGGTCCGGCCTAAGCCGGACGCCGCCGCAACCGGTTGAACAGATTCGCCGTGGCCCGCTGGATGCGCGCGTCCACGTAACCGGGCCGATTGAGGCCGAGCGACCAGTTGAACGTGCCGGCGGCGAACACGATCGCGCCGCGTTCGGTCTCGTAGAGGCTGGTGTGCTGGATGCGCGGCCAGTCGCTGCCGCCGAGCGCCATGAAGTGCGACGCCGAGAGCATCGTGTGCCGCGCCGCCTGAGGCTTGGGCGCCGACGCGTCGAACCCGTCCGCCTCGCCGCCGACGATGCCCGGAATGCTTTCGCCGTTCACGACGCCGGTTCCGCTCCAGAACCAGTGGTCCGCGCCGCTGACCACGAGCGGCATCTCGGCCTTCGGGATCCCGTTGTACTGGACGCCGATGAGGCTCTGCTCCGCCTGCGCTGCGTGCGGATTCACTGTGCGCCACAGGCAGGTCGGGCCGCTGCTGTCGGCCTGTGGATCTGGATCGCTCTTCCAGCAGGACATGATGTGGCGCCCTTCGTCGTCCGACTCGAAGCGCACGTGCCAGTACACGTTGTTCGCGGCGATGAACGCGACGTGCGTGCCGGAGTCGACGGCAGCGGAAACCGTGTCGCGCATCGTACGTGACCAGTATTCGTCGTGCCCTGAAAAGACCAGCGCAGAGTACTGCGATGTATCGACGCGGCCGTCGTGCAAATCCACGCTGGTCGCGTAGCTCAGGTCGTATCCGCTGCGTTCGGCCCACTGTAAGAACTCGTAGTCGAGATCGGCGCGCTGCGGCAGTCCGACGTTCTCGTACGGCCGGGCGAAGCTGACTTGGCGAGCCCGCGTGCCATATGCGATGGGCGCTCCGTTGACGTCGGTGCGCGAGGAACCCGCTTCGCTCCCGGCCGCGCCCGGGTTCCCGTCGTGCCCGTAGCCGTAGTACAGGCTTTTGCCGACTTTCCCGTCGAGCGGCCACTGGTTGTACGCCTGATACGTCGAGAAGGGCAGCACCACTAGGAAATCCGCACGCCGCGCGTCATCGCGTACCACGAACGGCGCGTAGCTGCGGTGTCCGCTGTCGGCGGTGAAGGCGGCCAGGTAGCTTCCCGCGGTCCACGTGCGCGGCACGGTAAGCGTCCAGTCCGCGTCCCATGCGCAGCTGATCATCCCGGTCGCGCGGTCGGTGACCGGCTGCGGCTGAGTGCGGCCGGGCAGCGGGGAACTCCCGCCCATCCGGCGCGCGCCGAGCCCGCCGTAGTCGCCGAGTCGGTAGACGTCGACGACGAAGGAACGCGCGGGATCGGTCGAGACGTGAAAGCTGATCGGCTCGCCGAGATTGACGCTGGTGGCGGAGGCATAACCCTTGATCTGGCGGCCTAGGTCATCCGCGCCGACGGTGCCGCCGGACCCGATCCGCCAGCCGGCGCTTCCTGCGTGCCGATTCTCCGCGCGGACCGGATTGTCGGGCCCTTCGGCCAGGCGCGGTGACGCCGGATGCGACGTCGCGGCGTGCACAGCAGTCGTCGCGCCAGCGGCCAGCGCGCCCGCGCCGAGCAGCGTCAGGGCGGAGCGTCGGGAGATCTCGGCCATGAGCGCCGACCCTAGGCGCGCGGCGGTGCCCGGTGGTGACCAGTCCCGGCCGCCGCGGTATACGGCGTCTGAATTTCAGGCGGAGAACCCACGACCGCGGTGGCGAAAGAAGTAGCTACAGGCGCCGTTTGACTGCGGGGACCACCGGCACGGTCCACACCCACGACGGGCAGGTCTCGAGGTACTCGTGGTTGTCGCTGTGGTAGACCAGGCAGCCGACCAGCCAGACCCCGCCGCCGGCGGTCCCGTGCGTCGGCTCTGCCTTCGCGGTCGGCGAGACGATCACGGACACCAGCGCGTAGTCCTGCTCGTTGCCCGCGTGTCCGGGCGCAGGGGTAAGGAAGTCCTTGTAGGCCCGCATCGCGGTGTCCCCGGGCGCCGGGTTGGACTGCCGGTGGAAGTAACCGTTGACGTCGCGCGGGTGAGGGTTGGCGGCGAGCCAAGCCGCGGTCGGCTGGAAGCTGTAGATCGCGCGGGCGTGCAGCAGCATCCATTGCACGACCGTGTCGACCTGGGCCCTGGTCTCGGCTCCGGCCAGGCCTTCCCCGGCGTGGTCGGCGTCTCCGGCGAAGCCGTGGCACAGCGGCTGCGCGCCGTCATAAGCCGTCTGATACGTGGCGACCACGGTGTCGTGAGCGCAGACCGCGGTCGCGCCGCCGCTCGACACCGGCGCGCCCGCCGCCGCTGCCGAGACCGTCGGCGCGGTGGGAGTGCTCGACGATGCGCAGGCCGCGGTGAGCAGCACGAGCACGGTGGCGGCGGCGACGAGAACCGCGGCGACCGGGCGGCGCGTGCGCCGCGCGGCGAGTCGGGTGGGGGTTGAAGTGGTCACGACCATCACACGGCAGGACCGCTCCAGCCGTTCAACGCCGCGCTCAGCACCTGCGGTCCCGGTACTCGCCAGCGGCGGGCGAGTACCGGGACCGCCGGAACGAGCGCTTGCGCGCGCCGTGTTCCGCTGGCTGATCGAGGTGCTGGTCAGCGCCGGGAGGATGGTCGGATAGCCGACCGTGCTGACCAGCACCGGGAGCGTCGAGTTCGCGGTCCGGCCAAGGGCGGAGGACTGCAGGTCGTAGGTGACCGCCGTCTGCGCCTGGGCCGCGCCGGCCGTGGCCAGCACCGGGGCCAGGCATGATCCCTGATCGGGCGATGCATCTCACAGCTTGTGGCGGCCGTTGACGTCCTGGCGTCGAACCCCTACAGTCTGCCAGGCAAGTTAAGTAACTTTACGAGAATTGGCGAGCGGTTGGGCCGCGCGGCGGACGGAGACTTCAGGTGCGGGGCAAAGGAATCGTCGCGGCCGTGGCCGCCGTGCCACTCGTCATAGGGCTGCTGGCAGGTGGGGCCACCGCCGTGCCGCTGCACTTGGGCGCTGCGAAGGCGGTGGTTGGTTCGTCGCGGCTGTACAGCTTGCCGACCGGCGATCACGTGCAGGTGAGCGGATCGGGAAGCGCCAGCCGGGTGCACTTCATACCGGCGCCGGGACATCAGGGCGCTGCGGTGACGTCGATCGTCGGCGGCCACGTCACCGTCGTGCCGGTCAACGCCTTCGGCCACATATCGTCCCTGGCCGATTTCCGCGTCGGTGAGGCCGGCGCGAGTGCCGCGGGCGCGGTCCAGCCGCACTACGCGATGTCGCTCCTCGACATCAAGGCGTTCGACCACGAGGGCGTCCCGGCCGCCGCCGCGGAAGTCATGCTCGTCAACGCCGACGACCCGGCCCGCGCGACCTGGGACGGCGTCATGACCGGCGGCGACGCCCGGATCCAGGTGCCGGCCGGGCACTACGGCGTCGCGGTCGCCGTCTTCGACACCGACGCCAAGGGCGACTCCACCGAAACCGACCTACTGACCGCGACCGACGTGACCGTCACCGCCGCCGGAGCCACGGTGAGCCTCGACGGGCGCGGCGCCCAGCCGATCTCGTTCGTCACGCCGCGGCCGAGCGTGTTCGAGGTCGGAACGGTCGGCTGGATCCGCGGCGTGGCCGGCAACCTCGACGCGCTGGATATCGGCGCACTTGCCGGCACGAAGCTCTACGTCGGCGCGGCCGCGAAGGCGCAGCACGGCGTGATGCAGTTCTCCGTGCTGGCGCGGCAGAACTCGCCCGCCTCGGCCGGCTCGCCGTACAGCTACGTCGCGGCGATCCCGAAGACCGCGCAGATCTCGGCGAATCAGACCTACACCGTCGCGGCCTCGTCATTGGCGACCTTCGACGACACCTACGTCACGGACACCCCGGCGCAAGACCTGATGCTGTCCGACGGCTTCCTGCTCACCAGCGACGGTCCGAACGATCCCGTGCTGCCTGACCTGCCCTGGGCTGCAGGACACGCGCCGTCCACCGACGTGCGCTACGTTTCGGCATCCTCGACCATGGTCTACGACGGGCTCATGCTGCCCACGCCGAACGCCTCGCTGGACGGTGAACTGGAACGCCTCGTCCACGCGAGGGCGGGCGACCAGGTCCTGCTCACGTGGCGCGGCGGACTGATCGTGCCGGCGCCCGCGACCTATGACGGACCCTGCTTCCTCTGCCGGCAAAGCAACACCCTGCACGGCATTGACGCCATGGACACCGACGCCTCGGGCGATGTCGGACAGTGGAGCGACGGCCCGACCACGATCACCGAAGACGGCAAGACCATCTACAGCAACACGACAATGGGCGTGGTCTTCGACCAGGCACTTCCGGCCGCCACGCACCGCTACGTCTACACGATCGACACGACGCACGACGAGTCCCAGTCAGCGCTGTCCACTCATTCGCAGATCGCTTGGGGCTTCGACTCGTCGCAGGTCACGAAGTCGACCGTGCCTTCCTCTTATGGCTGCTCGCCTTGCGCGCCATTGCCGATCCTGTACGCGAACGCCTGGTTCCTCGCGGACGAGCACGAATCCGTGTCCGGCCAAGGGGTGTTCGATGCCGACTTGCAGCATCAGGCCTATGCCGCGGATCCGGCCACGACAACCGCGACCGTCGACGTGTCCTACGACGACGGCGCGACGTGGCGGCCGGTGGGGGTCGCGCTCACGAATGGCGGACACCACGTCCACGGCACATGGTCGATCCCTGCGTCCCTTCCGGCCGGGTATCTCGCGGTTCGGATTCACGCCGCGGACGCCGACGGCAGCACCCTGGACGAGACCGTGCACCACGCCGCACTGGTCAACGCCCCGCACGGCATCGCGCTCCCTTCCAACAGCAGCCCCGGAACCGGCAAGACCAACGGGATCAGCGCGGTGTGTCCCTCTGCCAAACCCGGGTTCGCCCGCTGCCTGGCGCTGATCAACCGGACCGCGACGAGCAGAACCGCGAAAGCGCTGCCGAACGGATTCGCGCGCGCCGATCTGCTCTCGGCGTACAAGCTGCCCGCGACCGGCGGCTCCGGCCGCACCGTGGCGATCGTCGACGCGCACGACGATCCCACCGCGGAAGCTGACCTCGCCGTCTACCGCAAGACCTACGGCCTAACCGCGTGCACCACGGCCAACGGCTGCTTCAAGAAGGTCAACGGACAGGGCAAGGCCTCCCCGCTGCCCGCGTACGACCCCAGCGACGACTGGAGCGGCGAGGTGTCCCTCGACCTCGACATGGTCTCCGCGACCTGCCCCGAGTGCCGGATCCTGCTGGTCGAGGCGGACGACGCGAGCGCCGCCGCGCTGGCCACCGCCGAGCGCGCGGCCATCGGTTCGGGAGCCGTCGCGGTCTCCAACAGTTGGGGCGCCGACGAGTCCACCGAGACGCAGGCGCTCAGCTCCGCCTTCCAGCACAGCGGAGTCGCGGTGACCGTCTCCAGCGGCGACAACGGCTTCCAGGAGGCGGCCTGGCCCGCCTCGCTCTCCACCGTCATCGCGGTCGGCGGCACCAGCCTGACCAAGGCCTCCTCGACCAGCCGCGGCTGGACCGAGACCGCCTGGACCGGCGCCGGATCAGGCTGCTCGGCATATGTGGCCAAGCCGGCCTGGCAGCATGACGCGCACTGCGCCTGGCGAACCGCCGCGGACGTCTCCGCGGTCGCCGACCCGAATACCGGACTCGCGGTCTACGTGCAGGGCTCCTGGGGCGTCTTCGGCGGCACCAGCGCCTCATCGCCGATCGTCGCCGCGATGATCGCCCTGGCCGGTGACTCGGCCCAGCTCACCACCGCGCAGTACATCTACGGTCACGCGGCAAGCCTCAACGACGTCGTGTCGGGCACGAACGCCAACTGGGACTGCGGCGGCGACTACCTGTGCACCGCGGTCAAGGGGTACGACGGTCCGACCGGGCTGGGCACCCCGAACGGCCTCGGCGCGCTGTGATCCGGCTCACCGAAACCGGCGGGCGAGCCAACGATCGGCGTACTTAGGCACCGGTTTGCCGGACTGGCCGCGACGCCGGCGAGGGCACAAGATAACGTCGGCTCATGACTGAGAACGAGGCGCTGGACACCGAGGGCACCGTGCAGGCGGACGAATTCGTCGCCGAGCTGATCCTGGGGCTCGAACGCGCCGCCGACGGGGAGTCGGATCCGGAGATCAAGTCGCGGCTGCGCGGCGCGGCGGCGATCCTCGGCACCGTCGGCAGGCATGTGACCACCGAGATCGCCGCCAAGATCATCGTCCGCGCGATGGACCTGTAGGCTCCGCGCGGCCGACGCCGACTGTATGGAGGGGACCTGATGCCGCTACATCCGGAAGTCGAGGCGATGCGCGCGCGCCGGGAACGTGAGGGCGCGGCGCCGCTTTACACGCTGTCGCTCGCGCAGGCCAGGGCCGCGGACCTGGCCGATATCCAAGCTGCCGTCGGCAGCGGCGAGCCGGTGCACGCGGTCACCGAGCACGTCGCTGCCGGACCCGGTGGCGAACTGCGGATCCGCGTGTACGAGCCCGACGGCGAGAGTGACCGGCCGGCCCTCGTCTACTACTTCGGCGGCGGATGGACGCTGGGCAACCTCGAGACCTGCGATGCGATCTGCCGGGCGCTGACCAACGCGGCCGGCTGCGTGACCGCCTCCGTGCAGTACCGGCTGGCCCCGGAGCACCCGTTCCCGGCCGCCGTCGAGGACAGCTACGCCGGGCTCGACTGGGTGGCGCGCAACGCCGCGCGGCTCGGAGTGGACGCCGACCGGCTCGCCGTCGGCGGCGACAGCGCGGGGGGCAACCTCGCCGCCGCCGTCACCCTGCTGGCCCGCGAGCGCGGCGGGCCGAAGCTGCGCCACCAGCTCCTGGTGTATCCGAACACTGATTACGGCTGGGACCCGGAGGCGCTGCGCGCGTACGAGGACCCGCTGCTGTTCAACCGGTGGTCGGTCGAGTGGTACTGGAAGCACTACCTGACCGATGAGCAGCACGGGCTCGACCCGCTGGCCTCACCGCTGCGCGCGCCCAGCCTCGCCGGACTCCCGGACGCGACCGTGATCACCGCCGAGTACGACCCCCTGCGCGATCAGGGCGAGCAGTACGCGCAGCGGCTCCTCGAGGAAGGAGCCGAGGTCGAACTGCGCCGCTACGAGGGCATGGCGCACGGCTTCTTCGGCATGTTCGGCGCGTTCACGCTCGGCCGTGAGGCGGTCGCGTACGCGGCCGAGCGCCTCGCTCACGCGCTGAGGTAACACCATTCCGCATTCTGGTTCCGTCGGCGCGTGGCCTTCAACCGGGCCGGGGGAGGTGTGTCAGGTTCCGGCAGTGACCTGACACAAACCGTTCGGCGACCGTTGACGATCGCCGCCCGGTGCCTGTCAATTCAGGGCGGGCCATGCACGCACCGGGAAAAGCGGAGGAATCGGCGTGTCGAGAATCATCGTGGTCGGCGGCGGGATCGGCGGACTGGCCGCGGCCGTGGCGCTGGCGCACCGCGGCCACCGCTGCGTCGTGCTGGAACGCGCCGGCCGCTTCGCGGAGATCGGTGCGGGCATTCAGATCGCGCCGAACGGCCTGCACGCCTTGGACCGGCTCGGGCTCGCGGCGGGCGTCCCCGGCATCGCGCAGTACATGGAAGCGCTGCGGTTCATGGACGGGCTGACCGGCGAACTGGTCGCGAGCGTGCCGCTGACCGGCGAGTACGAGCGCAGATTCGGCTACCGCTACGCCGTGGTCCACCGCGCCGACCTGCACGGCCTGCTGCTGAAAGCCGCGCTCGCCAGCGGACGGGTCGAACTGCGCGCCAACAGCGCGGTGTCCGGATACCGCATCGGCGCGGACGGCGGCGCCTCGGTACAGCTGGAGTCCGGCGAGTCAGTGCACGCAGACGCGGTCATCGGCGCGGACGGCATCCATTCGGCAGTGCGCAGGCAGCTCGTCGCGGACGGCGAACCGTGCAACTCCGGCATCACCGTCTTCCGCGCCGTCGTGCCGATGGACCAGGTCCCGCAGCAGTTGCGCTTCCAGACCCAGGTGACCGCGTGGGCCGCGCCGAGCTGCCACCTCGTGCACTATCCGATCGCCGGCGGCCGAACGCTGAATCTCGCGGTGAGCAAGCAGAACGACGAAACCCGGCGGCTGGCCGGCGAGCCGGTGAGCAAGGAGCGCATTCGCACCGAGTTCTCCGTGTTCTGCGATACTGCGCGGCAGCTGCTCGAACTCGGCGAGGGCTGGAAAAGCTGGGTGCTGATCCACCGCACGCCGGTCGACCGCTGGACCGACGGCCCGGTCGTGCTGCTCGGCGACGCCGCGCACGCCGCGCTGCACTACGCGGCGCAGGGGGCGTGCCAGGCGCTCGAGGACGCGGTGCTGCTCGCCGATCTGCTCGACCGGGCCGCGCCCGAGGACTTCCCCGAGCGCTTCGAGCAGTACACCGCCTTGCGCCGCGACCGCACCGCGCGGGTCCACGCGCTCGCGCTCGACAGCATCCGCATGTGGCACCCCGCTGGCCAAGCCGCTGCGGCCCGAAACGCGCGGATGTCCGCGATGACGGCCAGTGACCTGCACGACTTCCTCGCCTGGATGCATGAGCCGCAGTCGCTCAGCCGGGTGTGACGGCTGCGTCGGATACCTGATCACGCGTCGCGCAGCCGCAGGGCCAAGCCGCCGGCGAGCAGTGCACCGGCGGCCCAGGCGGCGAGCACCCCCAACCCCTCCCACGGCCCGATCGGCATGCCCGCCAGGTCCCTGGTCGCCTGGATGGACAAGCCCGCGTTCATCGGCGAATAGCGCTCGATGCGATTGTGCCAGTGCGGGTCGCTGACCACGCCGGCGATGATCGGCGAGAGATAGAGCAGGGCCAAGACGACCCCGATCGACGTGGCCGAATCGCGTATCAGGGTCGCGATACCGAGGCTGAGCAGCGCGATGAGCGTGAGGTAGAGCACTGATCCGCCGGCCGCTCGCAAGATCGACGGGTCCGTCAACGGCAGCAGCCGCGGATAACCATGCGCCGCAGTGAACCCCTTGCCGGGCATGACCAGGCGGCCGACCAGCACCGACCCGAGCACCGCGACAGCGCCGGCGAGCAAAGTCAGGCCACTGATCAACGCCGCTTTCGCGGCCAGCACGGTCATGCGGCGCGGGATGGCGGCGAAGGTGACCCGGACCATTCCGGTGCTGTACTCGCCGCTGACCGCCAGCACCGCCAGGATGGCGACCACCGCCTGCCCGAAGTCGACCCCGACCAGGCCGACCTTGGCAGGGTCCTGACCGCAGTCGGCGGCCGAGCAGGGCACGGCGGCCTCCGACGCGGCGCTCACCGCGATCGTCAGCGCGGCGATGGCCAGCAGCAGCCAGAACGTGCCCGGAAGCGTGCGCAGCTTCGTCCACTCGGCGCGGAGGGCCTCGGCCAGATTCGCCCCATGACCGCCGCGTGGCTCCTCCCCGGCCGGCTCCCGCCGGGCGGGCGCCTGGTGAGGCGCCCGCCCGACCCCCGATGCCCCCGATTCCCGGGACGCCTGGTCCACCGCCCGGCTCACGCGTCCCTCCGGCTCAGCCGCAGGTGGGCCAGGCCCAGGGCAAGCAACGCGTAGCCGCACAGAACCGCGAGGCCGGCCCAAGGCGAGAGCGGGAAGTATCCGGTCGCCGGCGTGTAATTGGCCGTCACCTGCGGATAAGCCACCAGGCTCTGCTGCACTGAAAACCCGGCGGCCGGAGTCAGGCGCATCAGCCACTCGGCAGCGTTCGCGGGCAGCACGGAAGCGACCGCCAGGATGTAGGGCAACACGATCGCCACGATCACGACCGTCACTGTGGCGGCGCTGCGCCGCAGCAAGGAGCCCACGCCGAGCGCGAAGATCGCGACGCCGGCGAACAACGCCGCGGTGCCGACGATGACGCGTACTTCGGTGAGCGACGAGACCGGGAGCACGTACCTGCCGTGGCTGTACGCAATGTGATCGCTCAGCGGCAGCGTGATGACCGAGGCGATCAGCCCGGCCAGGAACGTCACAGCGCCGATGACGACTGCCTTCGCCGCCAGCACCCGGCCGCGCCGCGGACTGGCCGCCAGCGTGAGCCGAATCAGGCCTCTACGGTACTCGGCGGTGATGAACATGGCGGCCACGACCGCGATCGCGATCAGCCCGGCGAAGGCGCCGACCAGGCTTTGCTCGACCGGCCGCCCGTCTCCCATGCCGCCGCCCACCGGGGCGATGTCGTCCGTGCCGGTCACCGTGAACCCATCGCCGGACTGCTGGTAGTTCGCCTGCTGCAGCAGTTCGCCGGCCCGCGCCTTCGAGGTCCCTATGAAATCGCCCTGCCACGTCGCACCCTGCGCCGCGCCCTGCACGGTGACGTTGTCGAAGGTGCCGGTCGCCTGGGTCGGACCTCCCACGGAGCTCGCGCCCCCGAAAGACTGGTTGGTCACCGTATACGCGGGGGAGGCCGCGAACAGGCCGAACTGCACCGTTGATGGCAAACCGGCCAGGGTCACGGTGCTGACAGCGGTCCAGTGCGTGCCGTCGAGCGAGTCGTAGCCCGTGATGGTGTCACCGATGCGGACCAAGCGCAGCCAACGCGGAGCCGAAGCGCTGACGGCGCCGGGCGTGCCAGCCACATCGTGGGTGAAGTTGTACTGCATCCGCACGCCGTTGCCGCCGGTGACCATCATCGCGGCATAAGCGGCGCCCGCCGTGTCGCTCTGCTTGATCATGATCCCGGCTTTGGACCAAGGCTGCGTCCCCGATGTCAACCCGGCCGTGCCCGAATCGGATTCAACGGCGCCTTCAGCCGAATACAGGCCGGTGAGCGAGGTGACGCGCACGGTGATGGTGCCGTTTCCGGCAAGCGGCTGGTGCACGAAGTAGAACATGTCGGACACCGCCTCGCCGTCCGGTCCGACCGGAGGGTTGATCCGGCAGGCCGCGCCGCTCTTCTGATTGGTGGCACCGGGGACGCCGCCGCACTGGATGGAGCCTGCGCTCGCGGTCAGCAGGCCGAGCCCCACCATCACCAGCACCGCGACGAACAGGCCGATGATCCAGCCGCGCACGGTGCGGAACTTGGTCCACTCCGCCCGCAGCGACTGCGCGAATCCATCGCGCGCTGAGTGCACCTCGGTGCGGTACGGCGTGACAGAGCTCGTCGTCGTCATCGCGCCGCCCCCTCGCGGCCGTTGCCGTCTTCGGCCGGCGCGGCGCGGAACTCGACCGCCTCGCGGGTCAGCTCCATGTACGCCTCCTCCAGCGACGCGCGATGCGCCGAGACCTCGGAGAACGGCACGGCGCTCGCGTTGAGCAGCGTGACGACACGCTCCGCCGTCAATCCCGAGATGGTCAACGTCTCCAAGCCCGTGGCGGCCACCGTGGCCCCCGCGTTCGCGAGCACCGTCATCGCGTGGGTGCGCGCGGCGGTGCGCAGCGCCACCCGGTCGCCGGACGCCGCCGCGATCAGCTCGGCGACGCTGGTGTCGGCGATGACCTTGCCCCGGCCGACCACCACCAGGTGGTCCGCGGCGTCCTCAAGCTCGCTCATCAGATGGCTGGAGACCAAGATCGCCCGGCCCTGGGCGGCCAGCGACCGCAGGAACCCGCGCATCCACACGATGCCCTCGGGATCCATGCCGTTGAACGGCTCGTCGAGCATGAGCGCCGGCGGATCGCCGAGCAGCGCCGCGGCGATGCCCAGCCGCTGCCGCATGCCGAGCGAGAAGCCGCCGGCCTTGCGGCGGATCGCCGAACCGAGGCCGGCCTGCTGCACCACCTCGTCCACCCGGCGCGCCGCAAGGCCCTGCGAATGCGCCAGCCACAGCAGGTGGTTGCGGGCCGAACGGCTCGGCTGCAGCGCGGCGGCGTCCAGCAGCGAACCCAGATGGCTGAGCGGATGGCGCAGGCTGCGATACGGCTGCCCGCCGACCAGGGCGGTACCCGCGTCGGGCGCGTCGAGACCGAGGATCACCCGCATCGTGGTCGACTTGCCGGCGCCGTTCGGGCCGACGAACCCGGTCACCTGTCCGGGCTGAACGGCGAAGGTCAATCCGTCCAGCGCCTGCGTCGGCCCGAACCGCTTGCGCAGGCCGTTCACTTCGATGGCTGCTTCCATGCCAGGCAGGCTAGGGGCGGGCCGCCCCGGGGTCGTCACGCCACAGAGCAGTCCTCGTCGTAGCTGACCCGAGGGAGCTCAACAGCCGGACATCCCTCGCGCGAGGGATGCGAGTGTCACCGCGATCGGGGACGTCGGTGTACCCGGCCAGCGGCGACAATGGCGGCGTGGGCGATCGGTTGAAGGAGAACAGGTGACCGCAGCGGGAGAGCGGCGCGAGCGGTGGACGCGCAGCGGGCGGCGGTTCGCCGCGGCCGCGCGGATCCCGGCTCTCGCCGCGACGCTGCTGAGCCTGGCCGCGGTGCTCGAACTGGCCGTGCGCACGACAGCCACCGCGACCGTCAGGGTCGGCGAGGGCGTCGCCGGGCCGACCCGGGTACTGCACCTGGGCGACACCGACCTGAGCTGGCAGGCCGTGATGGTGGTCTACCTGCTCGCGCTGACGTCCACCCTGTCTCCCGCGCTCCTGCGCCCGGCCGCCGCAGCGGTATCGGTGTGCGCCGCGAACGTCCTGATGCTCGGGATCTTCCACACGCTGACCCTCGCGGGCACGGTCGCGCAGCTGCTCGTCGGCTATCGGCTCGGGCGCTGCGGCTCGCGGGTGCTGGCCCCGGCCCTCGCCGCCCCCTTCGTCGCGCTCGCGCTCGCCGGGTTCGATCCGCTCGACCGCGAGACCGGCTTCCTCACCGTGCTGCTGGCCTCGCTCGCCCCGGCGGCGGCGCTGGCCGGTCTGGCCGGGCGCGAACGCGGCGAGGCGCTGGCCCGCAGCGAGGCGCAGGAGGTGATCGCCAGCACCCTGATGGAGCACTCGGCGCGCGGCGAACGGGCCCGCATCGCCCGCGAGCTGCACGACGTGGTCGCCCACCACATCTCGGTGATCGCCGTGCAGGCGGAAACGGCCCGCCTGGCCACGCCGGGAATGCCCACCGCCGGAGCCCGCAGGCTGCTGGAGATCGGCGACACCGCGCGGGCCGCGCTGACCGAGATGCGCCGCCTGCTCGGAGTGCTGCGCGAGGACGCGCGCGACGCCGATCCGCAGCTGCGGCCGCAGCCGACCCTCCAACAGCTCGTCGAGCTGCTGGACGAAGCGAGGAATGCCTCCATGACCGGCGTACGGCTGATCGTCTCCGGATCGCCGGCCACCCTCGACCCCGGCGTAGAGCTCGCCGCGTACCGCATCATCCAGGAAGCGCTCACCAACGCCCGGCGCCACGCCCCGGGCGCCGCAGTCGACGTGGAGCTGCACTACAGCGCGGAGACGCTGCGTTTGCGCGTACGCGACAACGGGCCAGGAACAGGATTCGAAGCTGTGGGAGCCGGCACTGCGAAACCCGGAGCCGGGCACGGACTGCTGGGGATGCGGGAGCGAGCCACCGCCGTCGGCGGCCTGCTGACCGCCGGCCCGGCATCCATCGGCGGCTTCCTCGTCGAAGCCACCCTCCCCGCCAAGGCAGAGGTGATCGCATGACCGCCGGGGCCGCCGCAATCCGCGTCGTCGTCGCGGACGACCACCAGGTGGTGCGCTCCGGCTACGCCGCCTTGCTGGACACGCAATCCGATTTCACCGTCGTCGGTACGGCGAGCGACGGCGCGGAGGCGGTGCGGATCTGCCGCGAGTCGCACCCGGACGTGGTCCTGATGGATGTGCGGATGCCGGAGATGGACGGCATCGAGGCGACAAGGCGGCTGCTCGGAGACGACCGCCGCGACGACGCCACCGGCGGCGCGCTTCCGCGCGTCCTCGTGCTCACGACGTTCGACCTCGACGAATACGTCTACGACGCGCTTCGCGCGGGTGCGAGCGGCTTCCTGCTCAAGGACGTGACGGCGGAGCGGCTGTTCGACGCCGTGCGCGTGGTCGCCTCAGGGCAGGCGCTGCTCGCGCCCTCCGTCACCCGCCGCCTCATCAGCGAATTCGCGCAGCTGCGCCCGAAGCAGGACGCCGCGTCCAAGACGGCGCTCTCCGCGCTCACGCCGCGCGAGACCCAAGTGCTGCGCCTGGTCGCCGAGGGATTGTCGAACCCTGAGATCGCCGCCCGGCTCGTCGTCACCGAGGAGACGGTCAAGACGCACGTGAGCCGGGTGCTGGGCAAGCTCGGCCTTCGCGATCGCACCCAGGCCGTCGTCGCGGCGTATGAGTCAGGACTCGTAGTCCCCGGCGACAATGCGCGCTAGCCGGCTCGCGCGGCCGTCATTGCGGTCCGGCCCCGGAGGGGTCCGTCGCGCACAGCCGCACGCAACACGAGCCTGACTCGGGCTGCAGGACCGCGGTGGCGGCGTCGGCCGCGCCCAGCCCCTCCAGGTACCCGCCGAGGAACCGGTGGTTGATCCCGCACACCAGGTCCGGCGCCTTCGCCGCGAGCGGATGGAACGGGCAGTTACGCAGCAGCAGCAACGCGGGGGCGGCACGTTCGGGTTCGAATCCGAGGTCTTCGAGCGTCTCGGCCGCGAGCGTCAGGGTGCGCTCGGTGCCCAGGCGGCCGGGGCGATGCCGGTCGCGGTCGGCGTTGCCCAGCGCGGTGCCACGCCGGTCGGCCGCCTCGAACGCGGTCTCGCGGGCGGTGCGCTCGCCGTCCTCGGCCAAGACCGCGTCGGCGAGGATCTCGGCCAGCAGCTCGTGCCGGCGCTCGGGGATGCTCACCTGGATCTGGTCGGGGACCGGTTCGTAGAGCTTGGGTGCGCGCCCCACGGTGCGCACTCGCCCGGGGGCGTCCGCGCGGGTGCGCAGCAGGCCGACGTCCACCAGCTTGTCCAGGTGGAAGGCCGCGAGCTTTCGGGAGATGCCGACGCTGGCCGCCGCCTCGTCGCGGGTGACCGGGCGCCGGGCGCGGCGGATGAAGGCGTACATGCCGCGGCGCAGCTCGTCGCCGAGCGCGCCGACCGCGGTCACCGGGTCCCGCCGCTGCTGATCCACTCACCCAGATTAACGCCTATGGGTGTATCCAGGGCAAGAACGGTCACTCGAATCCTCCTAGTCCTTGACCGGCCGCAGGAATAAGACCAATATTTCTTGGCGAAATAGGGCTCGAAGGAGGCAGTCTTGAGCACTCCATCGCAGGACGGCAAACACCCGGTTTCCCCGCTGCTGGCGGGCCCCTACGGCCATCCGCTGCACCCGTTGCTGGTCACCGTCCCGATCGGCGCGTGGGTGGCCAGCCTGGTGTTCGACATCGGCTCGCACGTGGCCGGGCGCGGCAGCGTGCTCGCGGACGGCTCGCTGTGGTTGATCGCGGTCGGCGTGCTGGGCGCGCTCGCCGCGGCCGGCGTCGGGTTCCTGGACCTGTTCGCCATCCCGACCGGCACGCGGGCCTTCCGCACCGGCCTGGTGCACATGTCGCTGAACCTGACGGTGACCGTCGCGTATGCGATCGGCTTCGCCTGGCGGCGCGGCGGTTACGGGCACAGCGCTTCGGTCGGCGCCGGGCAGCTGGCGCTGTCGGCCGTCAGCCTGGCGGTGCTCGCGGTCTCCGGCTTCCTCGGCGGAAAGCTCGCCTACCGCTACGGGGTGCGGGTGGCCGCGGAGAGCGTCCAGCGCGAAGGGCTCGAACCCACCTCCGCGACGCCCTCGATTCCGCTCCCGACGACGAGAAAGTAGCGCACCATGCACATCGCCGCTCTGGTCACCTGGCTGGTCACCGCGCTTGGCGGGTTCTACCTGCTCGGCACCTGGATCGCCCGGGGCGCGCTGCGCGCCCCCGGCTCCTCCCGGCTGCCCGCCCCGGTGCTGTTCGGCCACTTCCTGCTGGCCGCGGCCGGACTGGTGGTCTGGATCGTCTACCTGGCCGCGGACAACAAGGCCCTGGCCTGGACGGCGTTCGGCCTGCTGGTGCCGGTCGCGCTGCTCGGCCTCGCCATGTTCGCCCGCTGGCTGCCCACCGTCCGCAGCCGCCACGCGGTGACCCCGGTCGGGGCGCCCGGAGCGGCCGCGCCCGCGGTCGAGGCGCCGGAGCGCCACTTCCCGATCCCGGTGGTGCTGGCTCACGGCGTGTTCGCGGTGGCCACCGTGATCCTGGTGCTGATCTCCGCGGTCCAGAAGTAGGCCGGCCGGTCAGATCGCGGCGCGGTGCGCGTGGTGCGCCAACGACGCGTGCGGATCGCCGAGGCCCGAGCCCGTGGTGTGATCCGTGTGCACCGTCGCCGCGGTCAACCGCGGCAACGCGTGGATGAGGGCGTGCTCGGCCGCCACGGCGAGCGCGTGCGCCTGAACCACCGTCAGCTGCGGATCCACCACGATCTCGGCTTCGGCCCGCAGCGCGTGCCCGATCCAGCGCATCCGCACCGCGCCGACGCCGCGTACTCCGTCGACGTCCCGCAGTGTCTCCTCCGCGCGGTCGATCAGCCCCGGATCGACCGCGTCCATCAGGCGTCGGTACACCTGCCGAGCGGCGTCGCGCAGGACGAGCAGGATCGCGGCCGTGATCACGAGGCCCACCACCGGGTCAGCCTGCCTCCAGCCGAGCGCGACGCCGCCCGCGCCCAGCAATACCGCGAGCGAGGTGAACCCGTCCGTGCGCGCGTGCAGCCCGTCCGCGACCAGCGCGGCCGAACCGATCCTGCGCCCGGTGGCGATGCGATAGCGGGCAACCCATTCGTTGCCGATGAAGCCGGCCAGGGCCGCGAGCGCGACTGCCCAGAGATGGGTCACTGCCTGCGGACGCATCAGCCGGCTGATCGCCTCGTATGCCGCGAGACCGGCGGACGCGGCGATGATGAGCACGATGGCGATCCCCGCCAGATCCTCGGCGCGACCGTACCCATACGTGTAGCGCCGCGTGGCCGCGCGCCGCCCGAGTAGAAAGGCGACGCCGAGGGGCACGGCCGTCAGCGCGTCGGTGCCGTTGTGGACCGCGTCGCCGAGCAGCGCGACCGAGCCCGAAATCGCGACGATCACCGCCTGGATGATGGCCGTCGCGCCGAGAACGGCCAGGGACGACCAGAGCGTGCGCATACCTTCCCGCGAAGCCTCCATCGCGGTGTCCACCTTGTCGGCGGCATCGTGGCTGTGCGGGGTGAAGATGTGCGCGACCTGGTGACGCAGCCGCGAGAAGTGACCGCCGCCGTGGGCGTGATCGTGCTGTTCGTGGCTGTGTTCGTGGCCGGGATGCGCGTGGTGGTCGGGCAAGGGGGGAGGCCTTCCGGTTGCTGACGGCGGCGGCGGACCGCCGTCCTTGTCATTTTGACCGATCAGCCGTTGATGACGCGATCGGCGCGGCGCGCGCCGCGGATGGCGTCGATGACAGCGCCCTGGCCATCGTGGGTTTCGCGCAGAAACCCGAGGATGAGCCGCAGTTCGGCGTCGGTGTACTTCGCCAGCCGGGCCTGGCCGTTCTCGATGGCGGGCTTGAGCAGCGGGTGGATCGCCGCCATGAGGGCCGCGGTCGGGACGATCAGCTTGCGGCGGCCGTGCTGCGGATCGCCCTGCCGCTGAACGTACCCCACGGCTTCGAGCCGGTCGATCAGCGTCGTCATCGAGCCGCGGGTCAGGTGCATCCGCGCGGCCAGCTCGGTGGCGGTGCGCGGGCCGCCGCGCACGATCAGGTCGAGGCAGCGCAGGTCGGTCCGGTTGATCCCGAGCGCTTCGGCCATCGCCCGGTCGCGGTCGTCGTACGCGGCCTGCAGGTCGGCGAGCGCGGCTCCGATCGCGGCGGTGAGCGCCGCCCGGTCTCGCTGCGCCATCCGAAGCTCCCGCCCGCCCCTTGTTTGACTGTCGAACATGATGCTACTAGCCTGCCAGTTGTTTGACTATCAAACACTCACGGGGAGCGGGGATGCTGGGACACTTCGGGCCGCGTATGCCGGTCGGCCGGACCTTGCGCTGGGCCGCGGCCACCTGCGCCGTCGCCGCGGCAGGCAGCACCGCGCTGGTCGCGGCGGATGCACCGGCGATGGCGGTACCAGCGCACGCCGCCGCGCACGGGACGATCGCTTGGGGAGCGTGCCCGCAGCCCGAGGCCGCTGCGTACCGGGCGCAGTGCGGCACCTTGAACGTGCCGGTGGACTGGGCGGCTCCGGCAGGCGCGTCGATCGACCTGGCGCTCCTGCGGATTCCCGCAACGGGGGAGTCCACCGGCACCGTCGTCGCCGACTCCGAAGACCTCGCCGGCTTCGGGGGATCGCAGATCTCGTTCTTCCTCGGCCACGGCGCGAACTACCTCTCCCGCCTGCCGCGCACCCATGCGACGAAGGACATCGTCGTATTCGACCCGCGCGGGCTGGGGTACAGCGGCGCGCTCGACTGCGCGGTCCCGGGACACGACTCGCAGGTCTCGAGTTTCCCGGAGACGCCGCTCGGCTACGGCCGCCTGCTCGCGCACAATGCGTCCGTATTCGTAGGCTGTCATGGCAAGCCAGGTCTGGTTGCGCACATGGGCCTGCGTGACCAGGTCCGGGATATCGACGCGCTGCGCTCGGCGCTCGGCCAGGCGCGACTCGACTGGATGGGTCAGGTCGCGGGCAGCGAACTCGGCGTCGCATACGCCGCCGCCTTCCCGGCCCGCACCGGCCGCGTCGTGCTCGACTCGACCGTCGACCCGTACCGCTCGGCGGCCGACCGCGCCCGCGACGCCGCCGCGGCGGAGGAAGCCGCGTTCGACCACTTCGCCGCCTGGTGCGCCGCCGCCACCCCGAACGAGTGCGTACTGCACGGACAGGATGCCCGCAAAGTCCTGGACCAGGTCGTCGCCAGGGCCGACGCGGGAGGCGTGTCCGACGGTTCGACGCCGCCGAATCCGCTGACCGGCGCGGAGGTCCGTATCGCGGTCGGCCAGTTCATGGTCGGCTACCCCTTCGCCTGGGGCGGTCTCGCCACGGCGCTGGCCGATGCGGCCGCGGGTGACGGTTACGGCCTCACCGTGTTCGCGGCGATGACCTACTCAGACCCCGACTACGCCGCCAGCCGCGCCCAGACCTGCGCTGACTCGCCCGCCCCGGCCGGCTTCCCGCAGTTGCGCCGGCTCAGCGGGCAAGTGTCCCGGTCCGCGCCACACACCGGCGGCGTGTCAATGGCCTGGGAAGCGATGGCCGGATGCGTCGGCTGGCCGTCCGCGCGTCCCGCGCTCGACCTGCCCGGCCGAATCGCCCCGGCGTCCACCGTTCTGATCACCGCGACCACCGGCGACCCCATCAGCCCGTATCAGTGGTCGCAGGACATCGCCGGCAGGCTGGCCGGCAGCCGCCTGCTCACCGCCGCCGTCGACGGTCACGGCGCCTTCGACAACTCCGCCTGCGCGGCCGCGGCCATCGACCGCTATCTCTCCGACGGCGCAATGCCGGTCTCCACGGCCTCCTGCTGAAACTTTCCGCACGTCACCGCCACCTGGCGGCGGTGACGCGGCCGACTATCGTCGTTTATTGACACGGTGACCGCCGACGCGCATGCTCCCGTGCGCGGCCGGTGGCGCCGCATCGTTGAACTCCAAGGGCACCTGGACGAGCCACCACTCACACAACCCACCTCTCCCCATGGAGGTACCAGGTGCACAGAACGCGAACACGCGCGGCCCTCGCCGCTGGAGCCGTGGCGGTCAGCCTCGTCGGCGCCACCATGGCGACCGCGGTCACCGGCCACGCGGCGGCCGTCGGCTGCCAGGTCGCCTACACCGTCGGCTCGCAGTGGACCGGCGGCTTCTCCGCCAACGTCGCCGTCACCAACCTCGGCAGCCCGGTCACCGGCTGGACTCTGCGCTGGAGCTTCGTCGCCGGGCAGAGGGTGACCCAGGCGTGGAATGCCACGGTGACCCAGAGCGGCACCGCGGTGACCGCCGTCAACCTCGGCTACAACGGCAGCCTCGCCACCGGAGGCAGCACCTCGTTCGGCTTCAACGGGGCCTGGAGCACCAGCAACCCGGTGCCGAGCAGCTTCACCCTCAACGGCACCGCGTGCACCGGCAGCGTCACCGGCTCCGCCAGCGCCTCGCCGTCCGCGTCGGCCAGTGCCAGTGCCAGTGCCGTTGCGAGTGTCAGCGCCAGCGCGTCTCCGAGCGCCTCGCCGTCCGCTTCGCCGTCCGGCCAGACCAGCGGGCCGCCCCCGTCACACACGGTGCGCGTCTTCTGGCTCAAGCCCACCGACGTCGCCTACGACCCGGCCTACCCCAACGGCATCGCGAGTGTGATGCAGGAGGCGCAGCGCTTTTACAAGCAGCAGCTCGGCAAGACCTTCACGCTCAATAGCCCGGTCGTCGAAACCGTTGACGGCCAGCACGACACGAACTGGTACATCACCAGCAACTGCGACCCGAACGGCGACCACTACTGGTGCGTGGTCCTCAACATGCAGTCCGAGCTGGAGCAGCGCTTCGGCCTGAACGACCCGGACAGCAGGTGGCTGATTGTCGGCGAGGTCAGCGCCGAGGAGGTCAACAAGTCCGGCGGCGGCGGCGGCTCGCCGGGCTGGGTGCTGCTCAGCGGGCACGACGCGGACGGCGCGGCCGGCAAGAACGGCCCGATGGACCGCTGGTACGGCGGCATGGTGCACGAACTCGGCCACGCCTTCGGCCTGCCGGACGCCACCTCGACCGACGGCACCTGCATGTCCGCCTCGCTGTACGACTATCCGAACTGCACCTTCAACCAGACGCAGAAGAACGAGATACTCACCGGCCCGTACGCCGGCTTCCTGTCCTGACGGTCTGACAGGTCGATTTCCGGCCAACAGGCGGTGCGGCGCGACCCGTGCGCGGTCGGGCCGCACCGCCTTGCGCCACACTTGTGATCGTGAGCGGGGAATCCGAGCGCTGGGCGACGTACGTGCGCGCGAACGCGTGGGTCTGGCAGACCCCTGCGGTGCATCCGCACACCATCGGGGACGCGCGGCAATGGGCGCGCGAACAACTCGCCTACCAGCACGTGCCCGAGGAAGCCGTGATCGACGCCGTGCTGATCGTCTCCGAGCTGCTCACCAGCGTGCTTCGCGAAGCGCCCGGGGAGGCGGAGCTCACCCTGCTCGTCGAGGACGACCTCCTGACGATCACCTGCGCCGACCGTGACACCGCCGAGATCCGATCCGGCACCCTGGACCGCACCTCGGCCTTCGGCCGCTCCCTCGCCATCGTCGATCTGATGACGCGCGCCTGCTTCATCCGCAAGCGCACCGGCGGCGGCAAGCGCGTCATCGCCCTTTTGGAGATCGCGGCGCCCGAATCCTGACCGTGCGGCGCGTGCGGGGGAAGAGCAGCCGGTTCGCCATCCGCTCGCCCTGCGCGACCGTGCCGAGGTCGTATGCGCAGAACGGCAAACCGCAGGCTCGGGCCAGGTCGGCGACGCGGCCGGCGCTCAGACCCGCGGCAGGCATCTCGGCCACCCTGCGGCCCTCCGCGTCGAGCAGGAGGATCCGCGACTTGACGCCATCGCCGCGGGTGGTGCTGCCCGCGCGGTAGTAGCGCTGCTCGGTGAACCACACCAGTTCCGCCACGGCAGACCCCTCGGCCACGGGAAACGTGAAGGTCCGGCCTCGTGCGTCGGTGAGCACGAGACTGCTGCCGTCCCAAGCGATCGCGGCGTTGTGCCGCCAGTTGTCGACCGCGAAGCGGCTCCAGCCCGCCATGCGGGTACCGCGGGGCGTCACCCGATGGACCTCGCGGCTCGGCTCGCGCGGTTGCACGGTGTCGAACGCCCGCGGCCGCCCCACGGCACCGAGCGCGGGGTCAAGGTCCAGCGGAGTGATCCGGCTGCGTTCGGAGAGCAGCTTGGCGACCCGCGCCCGCCGCACCGCCGCCCGTATCGGTCGTGGCCACAACCGCCACGCGAACGGCTCGGCCACGACGAGGGGGAGTGCGGCGAAGGCCGACCAGCCTGCCAAGCCGCGGAAGAACCTCGCGTGCCCGTCGTCGGCCGCCCACATCGGCAGATTCGAGACGTCCGCCGCGTGGTCCGCGTTCCACTGCCAGAACGCGACCCACCACAGCGCGGCCATGCTGCCCATGAGACAGAGCGCTGCGGCGCGCCAGAAGATCCGCCGGTGTAGTCGTCGCCAACGCAGCGCCTCGAAGCCCTCGCCGCGCGCCTTGCGCCACACCCACGCCGTCGCCCCGGCGATGAAGAGCAGGAAGGCGACCGACGCCCAGAGGTTCTCCACCTCGACGTTCCGGCCGACGCCCCCGCTGGACTGCGTGCTCGCGACGACTGCGACCGCGCCCGCGATGAGCGTGATCGGAACGAGCCAGCGGCGCAGCCGCCCCCGCCCCACCCGCCGAAACCGCTTCGACTCCTGCGTGCCCGTCACGCGCGTGAACGGCTCGATGCGATCCCTGACGCCCATGCCGCCCCTCCCTGTCCCCGCTTGGCGGCATGCTACGCCGCGGCCCGCCCGGACTATGGACACGGAGTGAAGGCTCGGCTATACATCACCCTTGTCTCGACATAAGGGAACACGCGACAACACAATTCACCACTACCCGTCAGATCCGCTCTCGGCAATACCCACCTCCACGGACGGGAACTCAAGGATGAGACTCGGCGTGCTCGGCTTGCACAGACCGCTGCGCTCTCGGCGCGGCCACCGAATACTGGCCGCCTCCGGCGCGGCCATGGCCCTGATGATCGGTTCGGTAGGCGGGGCGCACGCGAGCCCGGCACCGGGCCGGACGACGGCGACGACCGCGCCCGCCGCAACCGCCCACACGGTCACCTATGACGGCTACTCGTTCCTCGTCGACGGCAAGCGCACCTACCTGTGGTCGGGGGAGTTCCACTACTTCCGGCTGCCCAGCCCCAGCCTGTGGCTGGACATCTTCCAGAAGATGAAGGCGGCCGGGTTCAACGCGACCTCGCTGTACTTCGACTGGGGATACCACTCGCCGGCGCCGGGCGTTTACGACTTCACCGGCGTGCGCAACGTCGACGAGCTGCTCGACATGGCGCAGCAGGCCGGCCTCTACGTCATCGCGCGGCCCGCGCCGTACATCAACGCCGAGGTCGACGGCGGCGGCCTGCCGGCCTGGCTCGGCACCAAGAACGTGAAGAACCGCACCGACGATCCGGCGTTCGAGGCCTACGCCGACCAGTGGCTCACCCAGATCGACACGATCCTCGCCCGGCACCAGCTGACCAACGGCACCGGAAGCGTGATCGCGTATCAGGTCGAGAACGAGTACTACAACGGCGACGCCGCCGGACGCGCCTACATGCAGCACCTTGAGGACAAGGCGCGCGCGGACGGCATCACCGTGCCGCTGACCGGAAACAACAACGGCACGTTCAACAGCGGAACCGGCGCCCTTGACGTCGACGGCCCGGACTCCTACCCGCAGGGCTTCGACTGCTCGAACCCGACCGTGTGGAACGGCGTGCCGGACATCAGCTACGACCACCCGGCCGGAAAGCCGCTGTACGCCCCGGAATTCCAGGGCGGCGCCTTCGACCCCTGGGGCGGGCCCGGCTACGACAAGTGCGCGCAGCTGATCAACGATCAGTTCGCCGACGTGTTCTACAAGAACAACATCGCGGTCGGCGCCACGGCGCAGAGCTTCTACATGACCTACGGCGGCACCAACTGGGGCTGGCTGGGCATGCCGGAGAACTACACCTCCTACGACTACGGCGCGGCGATCCGGGAGACCCGGCAGCTCGACCCGAAGTACTACGAGGACAAGCTGATCGGCTACTCGCTGGCCGCGATGCCCGACCTGACCAAGACCGACCGCGTCCAGAGCGCCGCGCCGTCCGACGCCGCGGTCACGGAAACGGCCCGCCGCAACCCCGACACCGGCTCGCAGTTCCTGGTCCTGCGGCACGCGAACTCGACCTCGACCGCGGTGGACAACACCCACATCAGCGTCGACTTCAACGCGCGGATAGCGGGTCAGTACACGTATGACGACACCGATCCGGTGCTGCAGTACACCGGCTCCTGGTCGCACGTGGCCAACCAGAGCTACACCGGCAGCGACTACAAGAACACCGAGTCCTTCTCCAACACCGCCGGCGACTCGCTGACCGTTCCGTTCACCGGGACCGCGATCCGCTGGATCGGCTCCAAGACCAACAACCACGGCTACGCCGACGTCTACCTCGACGGCGTCAAGCAGGCCACCGTCGACGACTCGGGCAGCCAGAGCCAGGCCGTGGTCTACTCGGCCAGCGGGCTGGCGGCCGGGTCGCACACGCTCAAGATCGTCGTCGACGGCAGCCACTCCTCCGCCTCGACCGACAACTTCGTGTCCATCGACGCCATCGACCTGCCCCCGGCCGGAGCCGCCGGCGGCCCGACGTACCCGAGCGTCCCGCAGGAGCCCGGCACCTCGATCACGCTGAACGGCCGCGAATCTCTCCTGCTCCCGGCGGACACCAAGCTCGGCGACTCGCAGCTGCAGTACTCCACCTCGCAGC
>NZ_DASRGV010000023.1:0-14396 GCF_035650855.1 Actinocrinis sp.
CGTCGAGCACAAGGAACACCTCAAGCAGATGCGCGCGAACGTGGACGTGCTGACCATGTCCGCGACCCCGATCCCGCGCACGCTGGAGATGGCGGTGACCGGCATCCGGGAGATGTCCACCATCCAGACCCCGCCCGAGGAGCGGCACCCGGTGCTGACCTTCGTCGGCGCGTACGAGGAGAAGCAGATCGCCGCCGCGATCCGCCGCGAGCTGCTGCGCGAGGGCCAGGTCTTCTACATCCACAACCGGGTCGAGTCGATCAACCGCGCCGCCGCCCGGCTCCAGGAACTGGTCCCCGAGGCGCGCATCGCCATCGCGCACGGCCAGATGAACGAGCACACCCTGGAACGGCTCATCGTCGACTTCTGGAACCGCGAGTTCGACGTGCTGGTGTGCACCACGATCGTCGAGTCCGGCATCGACATCTCCAACGCCAACACCCTGATCGTGGAGCGCGCCGACGTCTTCGGCCTCTCCCAGCTGCACCAGCTGCGCGGCCGGGTCGGACGAGGCCGCGAGCGGGCGTACGCGTACTTCCTCTATCCGCCGGAGAAGCCGCTGACCGAGACCGCGCACGAGCGTCTGGCCACCATCGCGCAGCACACCGACCTCGGCGCCGGCATGTACGTCGCGATGAAGGACCTTGAGATCCGCGGCGCGGGCAACCTGCTCGGCGGCGAGCAGTCTGGGCACATCGAAGGCGTCGGGTTCGATCTCTACGTGCGCATGGTCGGCGAAGCGGTGAACGAGTACCGCGCGCAGGCCGAGGGACGCACCGAGCCCGAGCCCGCAGACGTGCGCGTCGACCTGCCGATCGATGCGCACATCCCGCACGACTGGGTACCGGACGAGCGGCTGCGGCTTGAGGCGTACCGGCGCATCGCGTCGATTACCGACCCGTCCGGTGTCACCGAGGTGCACGACGAACTGGTCGACCGGTACGGGCAGCTACCGGTGCCCGTGGGCAACCTGCTCGCGGTCGCGCTGTTCCGCGCACACGCCCGCTCGGCCGGACTCACCGAGATCGCGATGCAGGGCAACTACATCAAGTTCGCTCCGGTCGAATTGCGCGAGTCGCAGCTCATGCGGCTCCAGCGGGTGTACCCGAAGTCGCTGAACAAGGCTCCGACGCAGACGATCCTGGTGCCCAAGCCGATGACGCAGCGGATCGGCGGACAGCCGGTCACCGGCCTCGAACTGCTCGCCTGGTGCCGCTCCTTGATCGACGCCGTGATCTTGATGTGAGATCGGCCCGGCACCTACTTGTCGTAGGTGCCGGGCCGATCCGCGCGCTTGCGTTCCTCGTCAGAGAGCCGAGATCGACGCAGGCGCGCGCTCGGAACGGCTTAGCGCGCGCAGCACCGCCGTCTGCCCATGCCGCCGCAGCGCGATGCGCGTCAGTACGTCGACCACGGTCTGCACCGCTTCCGCGGAGAACTCCGGCGTCGGCACGCCGACGCTGTGCGCCAAGTCGTCGCAGTGCACGATGAGCTCCAGCATCCGACTGGCGACAAACGTGTCCAGGCTCACCGAATACCCGCTCCAGGTCGAGCGGCGCACCGGTCGATCCGGTTCGGACGGCAGGGTCTCGCGCAGGTCCGCGACGCACGCCGCGGTACGCGCGGCCAGCTGCTCCGAGCCTTCCCCGGCCACCTTCTCGCCGCCCGCGCGAATGCCCTGGTTGAACTCGGTGTCGAGATCCGTGCCGATCCAGGCCGCCCGCGCGTAGTACTCGTCCAGCCCGACCACCGGCTCGACGGGCACCGGGTCGGCCAGCATCGACGGAATGAAGAACACCTGCGCCGCCAGATGCCCGGCCAGGCCGCGAACGCTGAGCTGGTCGAGCGCCGACGGCTCGTCCCAGGCCACCGCGACCTCAGGAGCCGCGAGCAACTCCGCAGCAGCCTGAGCCACGTCCAAGTACAGATCCCTGATTTCAGTCACGTCTGCCATCCCCTCCGTGCAGCGGATCTTGTCGCGTCAGACTATGGGTGCCGACGCCTTAGGGTTAAGGCATGGCTGGCCGCATCGTCCTCGTACCGTTCTCTCCGCGCGTCGCCCCCGGGTTGGTGTCAGCAGCGGCTTGGCGCCTAATGACCGGACCGGACGCGGTCGTCCACACCGGCTCACCGGACCACCCCGTGCTGCCCTACCTCGACGACGCCGACGTGCAGATCGTCGTCTTCGACGCCGAGGCCGGCGCGTACGAGATCGCCGTCGACCTGATCGCGCAGGCCGAGGCGGGCACCACCGTGGTCTGGATCGCCGCGCCGGACGGGGACGAGGCGCTGGCCCAGGCGCTCGGCGGGCAGCTCGCGCACGGCTCGGAGATCGAGCTGGAGCTGCTGCCCGGCAGCTACGACCTGCCCGGCGCCAAGGTGCTCGACCTGATCGCGGTCATGGACCGGCTGCGCTCGCCCGGCGGCTGCCCGTGGGACGGCGAGCAGACGCACCAGTCGCTGGTGAAGTACCTGCTGGAAGAGGCGTACGAGACCGTCGAGACCATCGAGGACGGCAGCTACGACGAGCCGGGCCCAGGCCGCGACGCGCTGCGCGAAGAGCTCGGCGACGTGCTGCTTCAGGTCGCCTTCCACTCCCGCATCGCGCAAGAGCACCCGACCGACCCGTTCAGCATCGACGAGGTCGCCGAAGGCATCGCGAACAAGCTCATCGGCAGACACCCGCACGTCTTCGCCGGCGCCTCCGCCGACACGGCCGCGGACGTCGAGGCGAACTGGGACAAGATCAAGGCGGCGGAAAAAGGTCGGACCTCCGCCGTCGAAGGCGTACCGCTCGCGCAGCCGGCGCTCTCGCTCGCCGACAAGCTGCTCAAGCGCGCCCGCAACAGCCAAATCCCGGTGCAAGTGCCCGCGATCCCGGAGGAATCGGCAGCTCAGGCCAAGGACGCCGAGGCGGTCGGGCAGCTGCTGCTGGCCGTCGTGGCGCACGCACGTTCGCTCGGCGCGGACCCGGAGGAAGCACTGCGTGCGGCGGCCCGTGGCCTGCGCGATCAGATCGTGGCGGCCGAGACCTCCCGGGATGCCCGGGTGGCAGGTTAGTCTGGTTGGCGGTACCGGACGAAACGCTCCGGTCGGACTGCGACTGCGCTGTAGGAGAACGACTCATGCTCCGTGGGCTTGAAGGCTGGCACATCGTCATCATCGTCGCGCTCGTCGTGCTGCTGTTCGGCTCGCGCAAGCTGCCGGACGCCGCGCGCTCGGTGGGCCAGTCGCTGCGCATCTTCAAGTCGGAGATGAAGGCCGCGGCCAAGGACGGCGCCGAGGGGCAGGCCGACGCCAAGAAGGACGCGGCGCCGCAGCAGGCGGTCGAGGGCAAGGTCGTCACCCCGACCGTCAACGACTCCGTCCCGCACAACTCCGGCGTCTCGCAGCCCTGACGTTGTCCCGTCCGGTCCGTCACCGGGCCGGTAGCCACGGAACGTTGACTCAGACCAGGTCAGGCGGCATCTGCCTGATCGCCGGACCGCGCGGCGCGAGCGCAGCACGTCAGCGCGGTCCGTCAAGTCCCACGATCGTGTGAATATCGGAGTTCTGACTTCCTATCCCGCCGTGCCTTTGCCATGGTGGAAGTGTGGAACTCGAATATTCGTTGCCTCCCCGCCTTCAGCAGCGTCTGGCAGACCTCGCCCGTAGGACCGGGCGCAACGAGTCCGAGATCCTGGCGACCGCCGTCCTGTGGTACCTCAAACAGGTGAACCAGGAGCAGCCGGTCCGCTGAGCCGAGCCGTACTCGGCATATCAACCACAGTGCGAGCGGTCCCGGCCGCCCGCGTGGGTAGCGACGCGGCAGGCAGGGACTCACTCCCCGCGTGCGACCATGGGGCGGTGAGTGCCCCGCCGCTGTTCAGCCGCGAGTTCATCGACGATCCCTACCCGGCGTACGCATGGCTGCGCGAGCACGCCCCGGTGCACAAGACCCGGCTCCCTAACGGCGTCGAGGCGTACCTGGTCACCCGGTACGACGACGTACGCGCCGTCCTCGCCGATCCTCGCCTCTCCAAGAACGCCGCGTCCTCCTTCCCCGGCTGGAAGCCGGGCCGCACCGGAATTCCGGGCGAGCACCGCTCCGGGATCGCGGCCCACCTGCTCAACCTTGACCCGCCGGACCACACCCGGCTACGCCGACTGGTCTCCAAAGCCTTCACCCCGCGCCGCGTCGCCGACTTCGAGCCGCGCATCGCGCACATCGCGGACTCCCTGCTCGACGCCGCGTTCGCCGGAGCCGAGGAAGACGAGGCCACCGCGGTCGACCTGATCCGCGGCTACGCCTTCCCGCTGCCCGTGATCGTCATCTGCGAGATGCTGGGCGTCCCGCCCGAGGACCAGCCGATCTTCCACGAGTGGGCCAACGGCATGGCCGACCGCAGCGGCCCGCGCGGCGGCGTCGGCCGCTCCGTGAAGCGGGTGCGCGGCTATCTCAAGGAGATCATTCACAAGAAGCGGCTCGCCCTGCCCGCCGACCCGGCCGAGGACGACCTGCTCTCCGCGCTGATCCGCGCCTCCGACCACGGCGAGCACCTGACCGAGGACGAGGCCGCCGCGATGGCCTTCATCCTGCTCTTCGCCGGCTTCGAGACCACCGTCAACCTGATCGGCAACGGCACCCTGGCCCTGCTCACCCACCCCGAACAGCTCGCCAAGCTCCAGGCCGATCCGGGGCTGCTGGAGGCCGCGGTGGAGGAGCTGCTGCGCTTCGACGGGCCGGTCGAGTTCGGCACCTGGCGCTTCACCACCGAACCGGTCACGGTCGCGGGCGTCGCCATACCGGCCGGCGAGCCGGTCCTGGCGGTCCTCGCCGCGGCGGACCGCGACCCGGCCCGCTTCACCGATCCGGACGCGCTCGACCTGAGCCGCGACGAGGGCGGCAACCTCGCCCTCGGCCACGGGATCCACTTCTGCCTCGGCGCACCGCTCGCCCGGCTGGAGGGCCGCATCGCCTTCGAGCGGCTGTTCACCCGCTACCCGGACCTCGCCCTGGCCGTTCCGGCGCGGCGGCTGCGCTGGCACTCCGGCCTGATCATGCGGGGTCTGCACGAGTTACCCGTCCGTACTTCGAGCCCGGTTCGCCCCGATCAGCCAGCCGACTAGTCTATTTCCCGACATCTAGAAGAAGCGTCCATCAGGACACAAAGGAGTTACGCACGTGGCGTCCATCGAAGCAGTCGGCGCGCGGGAAATCCTCGACTCCCGCGGCAACCCCACGGTCGAGGTCGAGGTAGCGCTCGACGACGGCACCATCGCCCGCGCCGCCGTGCCGTCCGGCGCGTCCACCGGCGCCTTCGAGGCGGTGGAGCTGCGTGACGGGGACAAGGCGCGCTACGGCGGCAAGGGCGTGACCAAGGCCGTGCTCGCCGTGCTCGACGAGATCGGCCCGGCGCTGATCGGCTTCGACGCCCACGAGCAGCGGCTGATCGACCAGGAGCTGATCGACCTGGACGGCACCCCGAACAAGTCCCGGGTCGGCGCGAACGCGATCCTCGGCGTCTCGCTCGCGGTGGCCAAGGCCGCCGCCGAGTCGGCCGAGCTGCCGCTGTTCCGCTACCTCGGCGGCCCGAACGCGCACATCCTGCCGGTGCCGATGATGAACATCATCAACGGCGGCGCGCACGCGGACTCCAATGTGGACATCCAGGAGTTCATGATCGCGCCGATCGGCGCGGAGACCTACGGCGAGGCGCTGCGCTGGGGCGCGGAGACCTACCACGCGCTCAAGGCGGTGCTGAAGTCCCGCGGCCTGTCCACCGGCCTCGGCGACGAGGGCGGCTTCGCCCCGAACCTGGACTCGAACCGGGCCGCGCTCGACCTGATCCTGGAGGCGATCGAGAAGGCCGGCTACACCCCCGGCCAGGAGATCGCGCTGGCCCTGGACGTGGCCGCGACCGAGCTGTACAAGGACGGCGCCTACACCCTGGAGGGCAAGCAGTTCTCCGGCGCCGAGCTGAGCTCCTACTACGCCGACCTGGTCGCGAACTACCCGCTGGTGTCCATCGAGGACTCGCACAGCGAGGAGGACTGGGACGGCTGGAAGGCCGTGACCGAGCAGCTCGGCTCCAAGGTGCAGCTGGTCGGCGACGACCTGTTCGTCACCAACCCCGAGCGGCTGCAGCGCGGCATCGCCGGCGGCCAGGCCAACGCGCTGCTGGTGAAGGTGAACCAGATCGGGACGCTGACGGAGACCTTCGACGCGGTCGCGCTGGCGCACCGCTCCGGCTTCCGCTGCATGATGAGCCACCGCTCCGGCGAGACCGAGGACACCACCATCGCGGACCTCGCGGTGGCCACCGACGTCGGCCAGATCAAGTCGGGCGCCCCGGCGCGCACCGACCGGGTCGCCAAGTACAACCAGCTGCTGCGCATCGAGGAGGAGCTGGACGACGCGGCCCGCTACGCCGGTCGTTCCGCCTTCCCGCGCTTCAAGGGCTGAGCGCTCTAGGCTGGGTGGCGCGCCCGCTGTGACTCGGCCGTCGAGGGACGGCGTGAGGGCACGGCGCGGCGCGCCACGGCTTTTACAGCGAAGGTTCGCGCAGTGGGACAGCTGCGAGTGGGAGGGGTGCGGCGCGATGACTGACGGAAAGTCAGGCGAGCGCGACCCGGTCGCCCTGCCGCGTCCCCGGTCCGGCCGCGGCTCGGGCTCCGGCAAGCCGCCGCGCAAGACCTCGCGCAACCGGCTGACCGGCCGGGCCGGCATCCTCGCGCTCACCCTGTGCGCGGTCATGGTCACGGTCGCCTACCCGCTGCGCCAGTACCTCGCCCAGCGCTCGCAGATCGCGAATCTGAAGCACCAGAACCAGGTGACGCAGCAGCAGGTCACCGCGCTGCAAAGCGAATTGGACAAGTGGTCGGACCCCGCGTACGTCGCGATCCAGGCCCGCGAGCGGCTGCACTACGTGCGGCCCGGCGAGACCGGCTACACCGTGCCCAACCCGAGCGCGAGCAGCGAACCGCTCGGCATTCCGACGCCGACCCAGCAGGCGTGGTACGACCACCTGTGGTCCACGGTGAAGTCGCCGTCCCCCTCGGCCTCGCCGTCTCCCACCCAGTGATCGCTTCGCGCCGGACCAGGTAGCGTGTCAGCGTGAGTGTGGCGAAAGCGGACTTCGAGGCGGTCAAGGCCCAGCTCGGGCGGGAACCGCGCGGCCTGCGTGCGGTAGCGCACCGCTGCCCGTGCGGTAACCCGGACGTGGTCGAGACAGCGCCCCGCCTACCCGACGGAACCCCGTTCCCGACGCTTTACTACCTCACCTGTCCGAAGGCCGCGTCAGCCGTCGGCACGCTCGAAGGCAGTGGCCTGATGGCTGAGATGACCGAGCGACTGCGTACCGACCCGGAGCTCGCGGCGGCCTACCGCGCCGCACACGAGGACTACGTGAAGCGACGCGACGCGATCGAAGTACTCGAAGGCTTCCCGAGCGCTGGCGGCATGCCCGACCGGGTCAAGTGCCTGCACGTGCTGGTCGGGCACGCGCTGGCGGCCGGACCCGGCGTCAATCCGCTCGGCGACGAGGCGCTGGCCTTGCTGCCCGAGTGGTGGCGCAGCGGCGCATGCGTGAGCGTTCCTTCCGCCACTGCCAGCGGACCCGAGGAGACGGACCGATGAGCATCCGAGTCGCGGCGATCGACTGCGGCACGAACTCCATCCGCCTGCTGGTCACCGACCTCGATCCGCAGACCGGCGCGGAGTCCGTGCTGACCCGCCGGATGGAGATCGTCCGGCTCGGCCAGGGCGTCGACGCCACCGGGCGCCTCGCTCCCGAGGCCCTGCAACGCACCTTCGCGGCCTGTGACGACTACGCCGCCGAGATCCGCAGCCTCGGCGCCGAGCGGATCCGCTTCGTCGCCACCAGTGCCACGCGCGACGCGGCCAACCGGGACGAGTTCGTGGCCGGCGTGCGCTCACGGCTCGGCGTCGAGCCCGAGGTGATCAGCGGCTCCGAGGAGGCCGCGCTCTCCTTCAGCGGTGCGACCCGCGCCGTGGCCGCCGCATCCGGCGACGCCGAGTCCGCAGACGCGGGAGGACACCCGACCCCGTACCTCGTCGTGGACATCGGCGGCGGCTCCACCGAGTTCGTGCTCGGCGACCGCGAGGTCGAGGCGGCCCGCTCGGTCGACATCGGCTGCGTGCGTCTGACGGAGCGTCACCTGACCCAGGACCCGCCGACCCTCGCGCAGATCGCCGCCGCCCGCAGGGACATCGACGCCGCGATCGACCTGGCCGCCGAGCAGGTGCCGATCAACCAGGCCAAGACGCTGGTGGGCGTGGCCGGCTCGGTCACCACCGTGTCCGCGATCGCGCTCGGCCTGCCCGAATACGACCGGGACCGGGTCCACCTTTCACGGATTTCAGCCGAGACCGTGCGCCAGGTCGCGGGCGACCTGCTGGCCTCCACCCACGCGCAGCGCGCCGCGAACCCGGTGATCCACCCCGGCCGGGTCGACGTGATCGGCGCCGGGGCGCTGATCCTGGCGCAGATCGTGGACCGGCTCGGATTGGCCGAGGTGGTCGTGTCCGAACACGACATCCTCGACGGAATCGCGCTCTCGCAGCTGAGATGAGCGGGAAGGGCCGTGGATAGTGCCCCTGCACACTGTCTTTGAACGTGCGCGGTCGCTTACGATGGGATAACGGCCGGGGGTGGGGGTAAGCTGCCCGCCTTGGCGGCCTGGCCGTCCATACAACGTCTGTAGCAGTCAGTTCAAGGAGCCGGTCCCAAAGTGCCTGCCCTCTTCGACAAGGTCCTGCGCGCGGGCGAAGGGAAGATCCTTCGCAAGCTGGCCAAGACGGCCGAGACCGTGAACATGCTCGAGGAAGACTACGTCGACCTCACCGACGCCGAGCTACGCGCCGAGACCGACAAGTTCAAGGAGCGCTTCCAGGACGGCGAAAGCCTGGACGACCTGCTCTGGGAAGCCTTCGCGGTGGTCCGCGAGGCGGCCAAGCGCACCATCGGGCAGCGCCACTACGACGTGCAGCTCATGGGCGGCGCCGCGCTGCACTGGGGCAACATCGCCGAGATGCGCACCGGTGAGGGCAAGACCCTCGTCGGCACGCTGCCGGCCTACCTCAACGCCCTGTCCGGCGACGGCGTGCACATCGTCACCACCAACGACTACCTCGCCGAGCGCGACTCCGAGTGGATGGGCCGCATCCACCGCTTCCTCGGCCTCGAGGTCGGCGTGATCCTGGCCAGCATGACCCCGGCCCAGCGCAAGGTGGCCTACGGCGCGGACATCACCTACGGCACCAACAACGAGTTCGGCTTCGACTACCTGCGCGACAACATGGCCTGGTCGAAGGAAGAGCTGGTGCAGCGCGGCCACAACTTCGCCATCGTCGACGAGGTGGACTCGATCCTGATCGACGAGGCGCGTACCCCGCTGATCATCTCCGGCCCCTCTGACCAGGCCACCAAGTGGTACACGGACTTCGCCAAGATCGTGAACCGGCTGGCCCGGGACACCGACTACGAGGTCGACGAGAAGAAGAAGACCGTCGGCGTGCTCGAGCGCGGCGTGGAGCGGGTCGAGGACCTGCTCGGCATCGACAACCTCTACGAGTCGGTCAACACGCCCCTGGTCGGCTTCCTCAACAACGCGATCAAGGCCAAGGAGCTGTTCAAGAAGGACCGCGACTACGTGGTTATGAACGGCGAGATCCTGATCGTCGACGAGCACACCGGCCGCATCCTGGCTGGCCGCCGCTACAACGAGGGCATGCACCAGGCGATCGAGGCCAAGGAGGGGGTGGTCATCCAGAACGAGAACCAGACCCTGGCCACCATCACCCTGCAGAACTACTTCCGCCTGTACAACAAGCTGTCCGGGATGACCGGTACCGCGCTGACCGAGGCGGCCGAGTTCCACCAGATCTACAAGCTCGGCGTGGTCCCGATCCCGACCAACCGGCCGATGGTCCGCAAGGACATGCAGGACCTCATCTACATCTCGGAAGAGGCCAAGTTCAAGGCCGTCGTCGAGGACATCGAGCACCGGCACTCCGAGGGCCAGCCGGTCCTGGTCGGCACGGTCTCGGTGGAGAAGTCCGAGTACCTGTCGCAGCAGCTGCGCAAGCGCGGCGTACCGCACGAGGTGCTGAACGCGAAGTACCACGAGCGTGAGGCACAGATCGTCGCGCAGGCCGGGCGTAAGGGCGCGGTCACCGTGGCCACCAACATGGCCGGCCGCGGTACCGACATCATGCTCGGCGGTAACCCGGAGAACCTGGCGATGGGCGAGCTGGCCCAGCGCGGCCTGACGCCGAGCGAGACGCCGGAGGAGTACGAGGCGGCCTGGCCGGCGGCGCTGGAGAAGGCGAAGAAGGCGGTCGCGGCCGAGCACGAGGAGGTCCACGAGCTCGGCGGCCTGTACGTGCTGGGCACCGAGCGGCACGAGTCCCGCCGCATCGACAACCAGCTGCGCGGTCGTGCCGGCCGTCAGGGCGACCCGGGCGAGAGTCGGTTCTACCTCTCCCTCGGCGACGACCTGATGCGGCTGTTCAAGGCGCAGATCGTGGAGCGGGTGCTGTCGGTGGCCAACGTCGGCGACGACGTGCCGATCGAGTCCAAGATGGTCACCCGGGCGATCCAGTCCGCGCAAACCCAGCTCGAGCAGCAGAACTTCGAGATCCGTAAGAACGTCCTCAAGTACGACGACGTGATCAACAAGCAGCGCGAGGTGATCTACGCCGAACGCCGCAGGGTGCTGGACGGCGAGGACCTGCGCGATCACGTGCGGCACATGATGGAGGACACCGTTCACGCGTACGTCGAGGCGGCTACCGCCGAGGGCTACGCGGAGGAGTGGGAGCTGGAGAAGCTCTGGTCGGCGCTGGCCACGCTGTACCCGATCTCGATCACCCTTGAGGAGGTCGAGGAGTCGGTGGGCGGCCGTACCGGGATCACAAAGGAGATCCTGAACGAGGAGATCACCGCGGACATCCTCGGCGCCTACGACAAGCGCGAGGCCAACTTGGGTGACTCGATCACCCGGGAGCTGGAGCGCCGGGTCGTGCTCTCGGTGCTGGACCGCCGCTGGCGCGAGCACCTCTACGAGATGGACTACCTCCAGGAGGGCATCGGCCTGCGGGCGATGGCCCAGCGCGACCCGCTGGTCGAGTACCAGCGCGAGGGCTACCTGATGTTCCAGGGCATGATGGAGGGCATCAAGGAGGAGTCGGTCGGGTACCTGTTCAACCTCGAAGTCCAGGTCGAGGCGAACAGCGAGGACCCGGAGGCCCAGGCGCAGGCCCAGGCGGCCACGGCGCAGCTCAACGCGAAGGGCCTGGAGGCGCCGAAGCGCCCGGCGCGGCTGAACTACTCGGCCCCGACCGTGGACGGCGCGGGCGGCGTGGTGGAGCGGCAGGAGGCCACCGGCGCGGCCGGCGGTCCGCAGGACGCGGCGCCGAAGCCCAAGCCGAAGGGCGGCCGTCCGCCGGCGCCCGGCGGCCGCCGCCGCAAGAAGTAGCCAAGGCCTGGCGAGGGCCAGGCCGGCAGAGCCACCGGCGCCGAAGATCATTCGACTAAACGGGTGATCTTCGGCGCCGTGGCGTCTATCGGGACAACTCCGGGGCACCTTCGGCGGTCTGAAAGATCGTCAGCTCCGTTGACGGTGCTCGAACGAGCGCGGGCCCTTGGTTGGTACCGCGCCCGACCGGCCGCCGCCCTACCCGGTACAGGGGTGCCCGATGCCGCGTTACGACCGTGATGACGCCGATCCCTGCGATATGGGCCCGCGTGGTGATTCGGCCCTCTGCAGCGACGCAGCACTCTGCGGCGACGCCCGCCACCCAGGAGGCCACGCTCGGCGTCGCAGCCCGCTGCTGACCGTCGTGGGCACCCTGGAGCGCGCCCTGCCCGAGGATGGTTTTGAGCCGCTCAGCGGCGGCTTCGAATCCGATCGTGAGCTCGACCGGGACCGGTGCGAGGACCCCGAACTCGGCGGCGCGGCCGGCGCGCTGCGCTCCTGGGTGGTCGGCTGGACCCACCGCCTCGATCCGCTCGGCGCGCGCCGCACCGCAGATCAGCCCCCGGCCGGAGTGCGCCGCCTGGTGGAGGCGGTCGTGGACGTGCTGCTGGAGCGGCGGCCTGCGGAGCAGGTCAAGCGCTGGGTCTCCCGAGAGGTGTTCGGCCTGCTGAGCACGGTCGCCCAACGCCGCGCGGTCACCCGCTTCGCGGCCCGCAGCATGGTGCGCTCGATCCGGATGCACGCGCCGGGGCCGGACGCGGTCGAGTCGACGGTGCTGGTGCAGGACGGTCCGCGGGTGCGCGCGGTGGCGCTGCGCTTCGAGCGGACGGCTCAGGATCGGCTGGAGTGGCGCTGCACAGCGCTCCAGTTCGCCTGATCGACGGCTTCGGATTCGCCGGGTCCGTGTTCGGTGGCGGGCTCAAACTGTGGCTGGTGGCGCTGCGCCGGATTCGGCCGATGCTCAAGCTCGGGCGCGGTGATGCGACTGCGCCGCCGGTCGTAGGGCAGCGCGAACTCGAGGCCAAAGGCGGCGATCCCGAACAGCGGCAGGTCCAGCCAGGACGCCACCAGGACCGCGCGCGGCAGCCAGCCGGGCCGGAACTTCGCGTTGAAGCGGTAGAGGGATTCCAGCTGGATCAGCGGGTCCATCAGATGGATCGCCCGCCGGGTCGTGCGCGCCACCAGGCCGGGCGCCGCAGACACCGGTGCCGCCGTCGCGCGCTCCCGGGAAGCAGTGGTGCCGGTCGCGTCTGTGGCGAGCGCGAGGGCGCCTGCGCCGATCGTGTCCGCGGTGCTCGTGACGGTGCTTGTGGTCCCTGTGTGAGGCGCGCTCGTGCTGGTGGAGTCTGCCACGGTGATCGGTTTCGGTGCCCCCGGTGCGGTCCTGGCCGTGGCAGTGCCGAGTCGATACGCCTCCAGCACCGTGCGGAAGGCGGCGAAGTTCAACGACACCGTCTTGAAGCCGTGCGCCGCCGCGTATTCGACCGCCGCCACGATCAGCCGCTCGTTCACGCCGTTCGGGGCGATGCGGTGACGCGGCATCACGTCAAGCGAGAGCACCGGCCGGGCACCGTCCTGTGCCGCCACCAGATACCGCTGGAACGAGACCGCGTAGCCGTCCGCCGCGAACGCGATCACGAACAGCGAGTCCGGGTGCCGGCCCTCGGCCATCGCGTCCAGATTCATCGCGAAGCCGTGCTCGCGTCCCTGCGGGATCATGTCGGCGTCCGGCCTCGGACGCCGCGTGGTGCCGCGGCCGAGCCAGGCCCGGTGGATCCGGCGCAGCTGCGCGGACAGCTCCGGGCTCAGCTCGCGCTCCGGCACCACCGAGACCCAGATCCCGGCATGCTCGGTGCGCTGGACCGCCTGCCGGACATTGCGCATCGCGCGGCCGTGCAGCGAGAACGACTCGACGTCGATGACCACCTCGTCGCCGATGCCGAAGCCACGCATGCCCCGCTGGGCCCAGAGTTCGCGCGCCTCGGGCCCGGCGCCCAGGACCGCCGGGCGCCAGCCGCGCCGTTCGGCCTCGGCCATGAACGCGTCCATCGCCGCGGGCCACGAGTCCTGCGCGCCGATCGGATCGCCGCCCACCATCGCCATGCCGGCCAGCACCCGGTAGCCGATCGCCGCACGTCCGGTGGGTTCGAACACGTATGACTTGTCGTACCGCAGCGCGAACGGTGCCAGCGTCCCGGAGTCCCGGTGCGCGATCAGCGAACGCATCGCCGCGCGCTCGTCGGGGTCCGCCGGGTCCGGCGGCGGAGCGGCCGCGGAAAGCGTGGCGAGCACCGCGATGAGGGCCAGGCCGGAGGCCAGGGCCAGGCCCGGCAGCAGCCAGCCCGGCCCCTGGAAGTCGACCCGCCCCGAGTTCGCCGCGACCGCGGCCACGAACTCGCGCCCGACATCGGTCGCGGACAGCGGAGCGGCGAACCGCCCGCGCTCCGCGAACAGCCCGCCGCCGCCGACCAGGACCAGCGTGACGCTGGAGGCCCCGGCCATCGCAGCGGTCTGCCGCAGCCGGTGCGGGTCCGGCGAGACGGCGAACCGGTCACGCGCCCGCACCAGCGAAACCACCATGAGGCTGAGCGGAACCAGCCGCCACGGTTCGCCGGGGGCGCGAGTTGCCAGTGATTCGGCCTCGGTGAGCGTGCTCCAGGCCACCAGCCCGAGTCCGAGCACCCAGTCCACCCGGCGACGGCGGCTCAGGCCGTGGGCGAGGGTGAGCAAAACCAGGCCGAGCAGCAGGGCGTGGGAGGCGCTTGGCGCGGTACCGCACACGGTCACCGTCGTGCGGTCAAGCCAATCGGGCGGCTCGGCGGCCGCGTAGCTGACCAGCACGACTCCGCTTACCGCGAAGACTGCAGCAAACGGCCACACCGCCGTATTGCTTCGGCCCGACACAAGCATCACCC
>NZ_DASRGV010000024.1:0-3374 GCF_035650855.1 Actinocrinis sp.
TTCCCCGGCGAGGCCGCGGGTTGGCTGAACGCGCTCGCCGGCAGCCGGGTTCCACAGCCGGCCAGCGCGCCGAGCAGGAGGAACGCGACCGCCGCGCGCCGCGCTTTCGGGCTCTTCACCACGCCGCTGCCTTTCCCCACCGGCGCAGGCGCCATGCCGCGCGCCCCCGCGGTGTCGGCTGAGTGGACCGCGCGGTACGCCGGGCGGAGGATTGGCCTGTGCCTGAATCCAACACCGCACCTGAGTCGACAGTGTCCGAATCAACCACGGCTTCTGGATCAACCGCAGCGTCCGAATCAACCGCAGCGTCCGAATCAACCACTGCGTCCTCAACCACAGCGTCCGAGGACGTGTTCGACGTCATCGTGATCGGCGCCGGCCCGGTCGGGGAGAACGTCGCCGATCGGGCCCGCGCCGCCGGGCTGACCGTGGCCTTGATCGAGAGTGAGCTGGTCGGCGGCGAGTGCTCGTACTGGGCCTGTATGCCGAGCAAGGCGCTGCTGCGGCCGGTCGCCGCGCTGGCCGAAGCGCGTGCGGTGGCCGGTTCCCGCGAGGCGGTGACCGGGAAGCTCGACGCGGCCGCCGTGTTCGCCCGGCGCGACGAGTTCACCTCGCACTGGAAGGACGACGGGCAGGTCGGCTGGGTCGACTCGATCGGCGCCGTGCTGGTGCGCGGACACGGCCGGCTCGCCGGGCCGCGGCGGGTCGAGGTCGACACACCAGACGGTGGCGTTCGGCGGCTGGCCGCGCGGCACGCGGTGGCGGTGTGCACGGGCAGCGACGCGCTCATCCCCGATCTGCCGGGCGTCGCGCAGGCCAAGCCGTGGACCAGCAGGCAGGCGACCAGCGGCCGCGACGTCGAGCGGCTGGTGATCGTCGGCGGCGGCGTGGTCGGCGTGGAGATGGCGACGGCCTGGCGCGCGCTCGGCTCGGAGGTGACGCTGCTGATCCGCGAGGCGGCGCCGTTGCCGCGAATGGAGCCGTTCGTCGGCGAGATGATCGCGAGCAGCCTGAGCGAAGCCGGCGTCAAGGTGCGCACCGGCGTCACCGTCACCGGGCTCGACCGGCCGACGCCGGGCGGTCCGGTCAGCGTCTTGCTGCAGGACGGTCAGAAGATCGAGGGCGATGAGGTGCTGCTGGCCGTCGGTCGCACGCCCCGCACCAATTATCTCGGCTTGGAGACCGTCGGCCTGGAGCCCGGTTCCTGGCTGAAGGTCGACGATTCGTGTCGCGTGCAGGGCGTGGACGGCGATTGGCTGTTCGCGGTCGGCGACGTCAATCACCGCGCGCTGCTAACGCATCAGGGCAAGTACCAGGCGCGCATCGCGGGCGCGGTGATCGGAGCGCTGGCACGCAACGAATCGCTCGACATGCAGCGGTGGAGCCCGCACGTCGCTACCGCCGACATCGATGCAGTACCGCAGGTCGTCTTCACGGAGCCGGAGGTAGGTTCGGTAGGCAAGACCGCGGATGAGGCTCGCCGCGCCGGACTTAACGTGCGCGTCGTCGACTATGACCTCGGCCAGGTCGCCGGTGCGTCGCTCTTCGCGGACGGGTATCGGGGCCGGGCGCGCATGGTCGTCGACCTGGATCGGAACGTGCTGCTCGGCGTGACCTTCATCGGCCCCGGAGTCGCCGAGCTGGTGCATTCCGCGACGGTCGCGGTGGCGGGCGAGGTGCCGATCGACCGGCTTTGGCACGCCGTGCCTTCGTACCCGACGATCAGCGAGGTCTGGCTGCGGCTCCTGGAGACGTTCCGGGGCTGACCACCCGCCAGGTCGACAGCGACGAACGGAAAGCCAGCGTCATGTGTTGGAGCCCGACCGCGGACCTTGTCGCAGGGTGCGCGATTACCGCGGTCGGCGCGCTGTGCGTCGCAAGCACGCGCCGCGCCCGCGATCTGCCACTGGCCGCACTGCCGGTACTGCTCGGCGTGCATCAGCTGATCGAGTCTGTGGTCTGGCGCAATGCGGATAACGCGTCACACGCGGCCGCGTCGAACGTTGCGACGATCGGCGGTACGGCGGCGTTGCTTTGGGCGGTGATCGCCTTTCCTCTGCTGCCTGCGTTCGTGCCGCTCGCGGTACTGAGCGCGGCCTCGCACTGGAGTCGGTTTCGCATCGCACCGTTCGTGCTCGTCGGCCTGGCGACGTCAGCCGTGCTCGGACACGTGATTGCGGCTGGAGCGGTAACCGCCAGACCTGTCGGCCACACGATGCGGTACGGCATCCAGCCGATCCCCTTAGGCGTATTGGTCGTCGCCGGGTATCTCGTCGCGACCATCGGTTCGCTGCTCGTCAGCGACCAACCGGAGATACGGCTGCTCGGCCTTGTCGTCGCGGTGGGCGCGCTGGCTTGCTATGCCCTGTGGCAGGCCGAGTTCGTGTCCACCTGGTGCGCGTTGGCCGCCGTAGCCAGTGCATTGATTCTGCACTGGCTACGGCGGCCGAGGAAGCGCAGGCGCGCGCCCGATCCGCTTAGACGGTCACAGATTCCTGTTCGATGAGCTCGTCCAGCTCGGCCGGCTCAATGCTCCGAACCGAGGCGCCCTCGGCCGCGATCTCTGCCTCGGCCGCGGACTCGGCCGGAGCATGACCGGTGCGCCGAGCATGGCGCGGCAGCAGGAAGCCGAGCCCGAAGGCGGCGGCGACCAGCGCGAGCGTGATCAGGGTGACCCGCTCGGCGGCGGCGAAGTAGGTCGCCGACCCGGCGTGCGCGCCGATCATCCCGAAGAACACCGTGCCGAGGCCCGCGACGCCCACCGAGGCGCCGAGCTGCTGCAGCGACTCCAGGATCGCCGAGGCCGAGCCGACCTCGCGGTCGCTGACCTCGCCCATGATGATGTCGAAGAGCGGGACGAAGATCATGCCCATGCCGAAGCCGTAGCCGCCCAGCACCGGGGCCAGGCTCCAGCCGCTCAGACCGGTGTGTGAGTGCGCGTACACCAGGTACAGCCCGATCAGGCTGACCGCCATGATGGCCAGGCCCAGGTGGATGATGCGGCGTCCGAGCTTGTACATCATCGTGGCGCCGAAGCCGGAGCCGAAGAACGCGCCCACTGCCCACCAGACCATGGCCAGCGCCGCGCGCACCGGGCTGTAGCCGAGGCCGAGTTGCAGCAGCAGTCCGGTCACCAGCGAGAAGCCGACGATCGCACCGAAGAAGAACAGGACGAACACCGTGCCGCCGGCATAGGAGCGCTTGGTCAGGATGCTGAATTCGACCAGCGTCGTCGCGCCGCGGCGAGTGCGACGGCGCTGGTGCGCGGCGAAGAGGGCGAAGGCCGCGATCGCGCCCGCGCCGACGCCGGCGAGCCAGGACGGCCAGCCGAGCTCGCGGCCCTGCACCAGCGGGTAGACCAGCAGGAACATGGC
>NZ_DASRGV010000025.1:0-11496 GCF_035650855.1 Actinocrinis sp.
GTCCCCGGCCTACCTAGGAAGCTGTTATGAGGTTATCCCGGTTCGGTGAATGGCCCGTAACCGGCCGCCTGTGATGTGCGTCTACAGCACGCGTGTCCGGTAGCCGGACGGGTGGCGAACGCCGCGGACGGCCTGGCGCAGTCCGGCTGGCATCGGGCCAGGGACGCGGCGTTCCAGCGGGCGATCACCAAGGCTGAGCAGCATTTCCACCGGTGTGCCCGGTGCCATCACCACGTCTGCGCCCGTGCTGGAACACGGATCGCGGTCTGTGCCTGAACTGCACGCCCGATGTGCAGGCCGAGGTGGAGGAGGCGCGGGCGGAGGGCCTGGTCGCGGCGACCCGCGCGAACGCTTACGCGGTCGGCGAGCAGCAGGCGCAGGCGGTGGATGTGAAGACCGAGCGGCAACTGGTCTGCCCGCAGTGCAACGCCGAGACGCACGGCGGAACGTTCTGCCCGGAGTGCGGTACCGCGACCTGACGGCGTTTCAGGCACGAATGGCTGACTGCGATACCGAGGGCGCGCCGTGATGCGCGCCCTCGGCCGTGACGGCTAGCCCTGAACGACGATCGTGCCGCACATCTTGTCGGCGAAGGTCTGGTTCTTGGCGTCCCAGAGCGGCCACAGGAAGCCGATGTAGCAGAACCCGTCGACGATGTGCGCCAGCCTGCGCACGAAGGCCATCCCGAACCCGGTGTACCGGCCGTCCGCTTCGCGAATGACACGGATGCCGACGACCTTCTTGCCGATGGTCTGGCCCGTGGTGCCCTGCTTGTAGAGCTGCCAGAGCTCGAAGGCGAGGGCGCCGAGGTAGATGAGCGCGATGAGCACGATGCCGAGCGCGGAGATCCCGCCGCCGGTGTAGCTGTCCGTGTTCGGGTCGTAGGTCGAACTCGTGGTCGTCGCCGCGAGGAGGACGAAGAAGAGGATCAAGACCGGAACGACGACGATCACGCCGTCCAAGAGGGCCGCGCCGACGCGGGCGCCCCACGTGGCCAGCTGCGCAGGGGGCGCGCCGTAGTAACCCGGCGCGCCACCGTAGGGCGCGTACTGGTTGTACGGGCCGCCCTGCTGCGGGTACTGCGGATAGCCAGGCTGCTGGTAACCCTGCTGCGGATATCCGGGCTGGGGATATCCAGGCTGCGGGTAGCCCGGCTGTTGCTGCCCGTATCCCTGCTGCGGGTAACCGCCGGTCGGCTGCCCGAACTGCGGCGCGCCGGGCGGCGCGTCCTGCGGCGTGCCTTGTGGCGCAGGCCAGCTGCCCGACGCGCCGGTACTCGGGTCTTGAGGTGGCGTTGACATAGACCGGGACAGTACCGATGCATCCCACGTCCGCGAAAGAGGGTTCGCCCGGTCAGCCGGAGGCGGCGTATGGCGCGAGGTCGCGGCGCTCGATGGCGGCGGCCATCAGCGGGCCGAACCGGTCCGGCGTACACGCGAACGCGGGGACGCCCAGTTCGGCGAGCGCGGCGGCGTTGCGCTGGTCGAAGGCGGGCGCGCCCTCGTCGGAGAGCGCCAGCAGGGTGATGCACTGCACCCCGGTCGCGGTCATCTCGGCCATCCGGCGCAGCATCTCGTCGCGGATGCCGCCTTCGTAGAGGTCTGAGATGAGGATGAAGATCGAGTCGGTGGGCCGGGTGATCAGCGACTGGCAGTAGGCGATCGCCTTGTTGATGTCGGTGCCGCCGCCGAGCTGCGTGCCGAACAGCACGTCGACCGGGTCGGTGAGCACCGGCGTCAGGTCGACCACCTCGGTGTCGAAGGCGACCAGGGAGGTCTTGAGCGTCTTCATCGAGGCGAGGACCGCGCCGAAGAGCGAGGCGTAGACGACGGACGCGGCCATCGAGCCGGACTGGTCGATGGCGAGGATCACGTCGCGCTTGACGGTCTTGGCCGCGCGGGCGTAGCCGACGAGCCGCTCGGGGACGATGGTGCGGTACGCGGGCTGATAGTGCTTCAGGTTGGCGCGGATCGTCCGGTTCCAGTCGATATCGCGCGGCTGCGGGCGGTTGGTGCGCGCGGCCCGGTTGAGCGCTCCGGTCACGGCGGCCCGGAAGCCTTGGGCGAGTTGGCGTTCGAGCTCCTCGACGACGGTGCGCACGATCTGCCGTGCGGTCTGCTTGGTCTCCTCGGGCATCAGCCGGTTGAGGGAGAGCAGGGTGCCGACGAGGTGCACGTCCGGTTCCACGGCGCTCAGCAGCTCGGGTTCGAGCAGCAGCTGACGCAGGTTGAGCCGGTCGACCGCGTCGCGCTGCATGACCTGGACGACGGAGCTGGGGAAGAACTCGCGGATGTCGCCGAGCCAGCGCGCGACGTTCGGCGCGGAGGCCTGCAGCCCGGCGCTGCGCTGCCCGCGGGTGTCGGGGCGGCCACGCGGCGCGCTCGTGCCGTTGGCGGCGGCGTAGAGCGCGTCGAGCGCGTTGTCCATGCGCTGGTCGCGGCCGCCGAGTCCGCCGCAGGAGCCCTCGGCCTCGCCGCCGAGCACGAGCCGCCAGCGGCGCAGCCGCTCGGCGTCGGGGGCGTTCGAATCGGCAGCGGTGGTCACGGCGCGGGCTCCAGGGACTTGGCGGGCGGCGGCGAGGCGGCGGGCGCGGAGGCTTCCGTCCCGGCGTTCTGCCCGGTCAGCAGCAGTCGGACGGTCGGCAGCGCCGCCGCGAACCAGTCCGCTGCGATACCGGTCGGCAGGGTGGCGGCCGGCGCGTCCGGCGTGGTGCGGTCCGCGCGGCCGAGATGGGCGGCGCGTTCGCCGATGGTGCGCCGCTCGGGCGCGCTGAAGGTGGAGAAGGTGCGGCGCAGCAGCGGGAGCACCTGCTCGAAGCGGTCCTGGTCGAGCTCGGCGAGCCAGTCGTCGATCAGCCGGAGCAGCGCCTTGTCATGCGCGAGCACGAGGCCTGATCCGGCCAGGAAGCCCTCGAGCCAGCCGGCCGCGTCCGCGGGTTCGGTGCCGCGCGAGAGCGCCTTGGCCATGCGGGCGGCCACGTCCCCGGCGTGGAAGAGCCCTGCGTCGCTCAGCAGCCGGGTGGCGCGCCCGACCAGCAGGCCGTGCGCGCCGGAGCCGCCGAGGTCGGCCACCTGCCGCAGCGCCTGCACCCACGGCTCGCGGATCACGTCCTCGTCAAGGGTCTGAATCGCGGCGTGCACCTTGCCGAGGGCGGGGGCGAGGGCGCGCGCCGCGTCGTCGTCCACGTTGACGCAGGCCGGCGGCAGGCCGATCGCGATGCGTACCGCGATACCGCGCACTACCGCGTGCAGTCCGTCCGCGCGGGTACCGCGTACGTCGCCGTATCGCAGGATGTTGGCAAGCGGCGGCAGCGCTGTGGCCAGGTCGCCGATGTCGGTGTCGAGCGCCGCGCGGTTCTGCACCTGGGCGATCAGCGGATCGACCGCGTCGGGCAGATCGGCGGTCAGCGCGCGCTGCACCAGGACCGTGAGCGAGCCGAGCGCTTCGGTCTGCGCCGCGGTGTCGAGCACCTTCGCGGTCGCGGCGGAGATCACCGTGGTGCCCCAGACCGCTGCCTCGACCAGACGCACCTCGAACAGCGGCTCCCAGGTGACGTCCCAGGACTCGCGGAAGGTGCCGGATCCGCGGGAGCCGACGGCGACGGCCCAGTCGATGCCGAGCAGCCCGAGGCGGTGGAAGAGCTTCGAGCGGTCCAGGTCGGTGGCGTTGCGCAGGTCGAGGTTGTACTGCTTCTGCGCGGCGGTCCTGGGCACCCGCAGCCGCTTGGCCTCGCGGGTCAGGTCGGCGGCCAGCGGCACCGTCGGCACGCCGCTCGGGACGCTGCCGAGCGTTTCGCCGACGACCAGTTCCCGGCCGATCAGCGCCAGCGGCTCGTCCCGGCCCTCGCAGAGCACCGCGACGGTGGCCTCGGTCAGCTCGGCAAGGCCCGGCATGGGCCTGCCGCGCAGCGCGGCCAGCGACTCGGCGAGTCGCACCCCCTCGATCAGGTGCGCGGAGGAGACCGGGTACCGCTCGGCGCGCAGCAGTTCCGCGACGGACGCGAGCCAGCGTTCCGCGATGTGGTCGTCGGTGTCGAACAGGTGCTGATACCAGCCCGGGGAGCCGATGCCGGCGCCGTAGCCGGAGTGGTAGGACAGCCGGCTGTGCGTCCACGGCACCCAGGTCAGCTTGGTCGCGGTGGCCTTGCTCTGCTTGGGCAGGCTCGCGAGCAGCCGCTTGTCCGCGGCGGCGGTCGGCGGCCTGGTCTCCCGACCGTCGCAGATGCCTGACAGCGCCGGCACGTGATAGGCGCCGCAGACCACTGCGACGCGTTGCGCGCCGTCGGCGAGCGCCGCGCGAAGCACCATGCGCATGTGGGCTTCGCGCAGCGCGTCGCGCCGCGGAGTCGGTGCGTGCTCCCGCACCGCGGCCATGGCCTCGGCGACGGCGTCGAAGGCCGCGAGCGGCTCCCCTCCGGTCGCTCGCCGCCCCGTCTCGTCCTCGCCGTACTGGCCGCCGCGATGTTCGACGACGTCCTCCCACCACGCCTCCGGATCGGCGTACCCGGCGGCCTGCGCCAGCTGCGCGATCGGGTCGGGGCCATCCGCGCCTTCTGCGTCCGCGTCCGTCTCGCCGGAAAGCGAGACCGCGGCGGGCAGATCGCAGAACCCGGCCTCGATCCCGCGGGCGGCGGCGTACTGCAGCGCCGTCCACTCCGGAGAGAAGGCGGCGAACGGCCAGAACGCCGAGACCTTCGGGTCCTGCTCCCGGTAGGCGAGCAGGGCGACCGGAGGTTCCATGCCGTCCGCGCCGACCAGCGGGATGAGCGGATCGGCGTCGCCGGGTCCCTCGATCAGGATCCTGTCGGGTTCGAAGGCTGACAGGGCCGCCGCGACGGCTCGCGCCGAGCCCGGACCGTGGTGCCTTACTCCCAGCAGAACGACTTGCGCCGCGCCGTGGTTCACGCCGAAAGCTCCCGGCAGGCCTCGTAGAACGGGGACCATCCCTCGCGCGGGCGCACCACGGTCTCCAGGTACTCGCGCCAGATCACCGGATCCGCCGACGGGTCCTTGACCACGGCGCCGAGGATGCCGCCGGCCACGTCGTGCGGGCGCAGCGTGCCGTCGCCGAAGTGCGCGGCCAGCGCGATGCCGCCGGTGAGCACGGAGATCGCCTCGGCCGGGGAGAGCGTGCCCGAGGGCGACTTGAGCTTGGTGCGGCCGTCCTCGGTCACCCCGGAGCGCAGCTCGCGGAACACGGTGACCACCCGGCGGATCTCCTCGGCGGCGGCCGGGATCTCGGGCAGCTCAAGGCCGCGGCCGAGTTCCTCCACGCGCCGGGCGACGATCCGCACCTCGTCCTCGGCGCTGGCCGGCAGCGGCAGCACCACGGTGTTGAAGCGGCGGCGCAGCGCGGAGGACAGGTCGTTGACGCCGCGGTCGCGGTCGTTGGCGGTGGCGATGACGGTGAAGCCCTTGACCGCCTGCACCTCGTCGCCGAGTTCCGGGATCGGCAGCGTCTTCTCGGACAGGATCGTGATCAGCGTGTCCTGGACGTCGGCCGGGATGCGGGTCAGCTCCTCGATGCGCGCGACCTTCCCGCCGGACATCGCGGCCATCAGCGGCGAAGCGGTCAACGCGTCGCGGGAGGGGCCGTGCGCGAGCAGCTGCGCGTAGTTCCAGCCGTAGCGCATCGACTCCTCCGCGGTGCCCGCGGTGCCCTGGACCAGCAGAGTCGAGTCGCCGCATACCGCGGCGGACAGGTGCTCGGAGACCCAGCTCTTCGCGGTGCCTGGCACGCCGAGCAGCAGTAGCGCGCGGTCGGTGGCGAGGGTGGCCACGGCCACCTCGATCAGCCGGCGCGGGCCGATGTACTTGGGCGTGATCTCGGTGCCGTCCGCGGCCTGGCCGCCGAGCAGGTAGGTCGTCACGGCGCGGGGCGAGAGGTTCCAGCGCGGCGGGCGCGGCAGGGTGTCGCCCTTGGCCAGCGCCTCGAGTTCGTGCGCGTAGGCGTCCTCGGCGTGCGGCCGCAGGACGGCTGGTTCGGACAGCGGATTGGTCATCGTCGGCGATTCCTGCCTGTCTCAGAAGAGGGGAGGAGCGAGTTCGGCGAGCATGTCGCGGCGGAAGTCCAGCAGGGCCAGCATCGACACCAGGTCGATCCGGGAGGCCTGGTTCACGCCCGGGCCGCCCGGCGCCATCGCCAGGGCCTGCTCGGCCACCAGCGCGGCCACCCGGTCGCGCAGCGCGACCGGGGCGTTGTCCGCGACCGCGACCTGCAGCTGCTCGGCGATCCAGCCGGTCCACGCGGGCTGATCGGCCCGGCGGCCGTGCTCGACCAGCGCGTCCAGCAGCAGTTGCGCCCCGTCCAGCGGCCAGGGCTCGCCGGTGCGGGTCATCACGAAGTTGTGCAGGTCCCGGCCGATGCCCCGGGCGCCGGCCAGCAGCCGGGCCACCTCGGCGGTGAAGTCCGGCGGCTGCGGCTTGTCGCGTTTGCGCTCCAGGCTGCCGGCCAGCAGCGTGGCCTCGTCGCGCACCTGCTTGGAGGAGTCCCGGATGAGGGTCTGCACGAACGGCAGGTCCTCCTGGTCCGGGTAGCGGGAGAGCAGCGCGAGCAGGCCGAGCTTGACCGGCACGCGCTCGCCGGCCCAGGTCTCCCGGATCAGCCGGCGGGCCGCGGCGGGGTCGGTGAGGTAGAGCCCTGCGACGTACGCGATGCGGTCGTCTGGATCAGGGCTCTGCCAGTCCTCGGGCCGCAGCTGGGAGCGGGCCTCGCGCAGCAGGTACTTCCAGTTGCCGCCGGCCGCCACGAGCCAGCGTCCGGGCTCGCCGGCTACGGCTGCGAGGTCCACCCGGATCAGCATATTGGTACGGCCGAGGTCGAGCAGCGGCGGCAGGAACGCGGCGGGCAGCCGGTATCCGGCGGCGCGCACGGCGGCGAGCCATTCCGGCAGGTACTTGGGGTACGACTCGAGGATGGTGCGCAGCCTGCGGGCGGCCGGTTCCGGCAGCGGCGGCCGCGGGTCCGCCGGCGCGGGAGCCGGCAGCGTGCCCTCGAAGCGCTCCGGCGGCCGTCCGACGCGCCAGGCCAGGGCGCTGAGCGCGGCCTGGGAGAGCAGCACGAGCGCAGGATCCTGCGACGCCCGGTCCGCTCCCGGGCCGGGGCCCGCGGCCTGCGGCACCGGCCGCCGATCCGTGCCGACCAGCGCGATCGACACCAGCTCGGCCCAGTCGCCGGGCTGCGTATCCGTCACCACAAGCTCGCCGCCTGTCCGTTGTTCCAGATCGTGATCGGAGTCAGCCCGGCGGGCCGGTAGAGCCCGAACAGCGGCGCCGGGTGGGCGCCGCCGCAGGCGAGCAACGTCTGACACAGCCGTTCGGCGCGCGTCGGATCCGCGCCGTCGGCGCTTGCGAGCAGGGGGACCCGGCCGCCGCCCTTGGCGTCGACGATCTGCCAGTCCTCCGGCTTCGGGCCGACCAGCGGAACCGCGCCGTCGAGCACGACCGGCACCGCTGCGGTCCACGGATCGGCGGCGAGCGCGGCCGCGAAGCCCGCGGCGGCCTCGTCCAGCGTTCCGCCCTGCGGGCCTTCGCCGACCGACTCAGGGTTCTGGCTCAGCGCGGTGCGCTCGACCACTGTGTTCTCAACCACTGCGTTCTCCACCACCCTGTGCTCCACCAGGACCGCGCGCAGCGGTACCGCGTCCGGGGCGAACGCCAGTTCCGCTTCGACGACGGCGCCGGCGGGCAACGCGATGCCGAACGCCTGGCCCGGCGGCGCGAACGCGAGCAGCATGGCGATCCGGCCGTCCGTCTCGCGTTGCAGCCAGACCCGCCGCTCGACCAGCTTGTCCGCGGCCAGGTCCCGGCAGCCGAGGACCAGCCAGCGCCCGGAGGCGTGCTCGCCGACCTCCGCGATCTCCGCGGCGGCCATGGTCAGTCCGATCCGGCGGCGCACGGTCGCGGCGAGCGGCGCGGGCAGCGCATCGCGGTTGCGCCAGCCCTGGATCAGCAGGTGCAGCAGGGAGAACTCGGCCAGGGTGCGCTCCGGCCAGTCCTCCGGCGCGTTCAGGCAGTGAGTCAGCTCACGTACCCGGGTGGCCAGGGCGCCTGCCTGGGCGTCGATCAGGCGCCGGGCCAGGTCGTCGATCGGCCGGTATCCGGCGGCGCGCAGCCCGGTCAGCCCGGAGCGCACCTGGTCGCACAGCCACAGTTCGAGATCGTCGAGCCCTGCGTCGATCCGCTGAATCCGTTGCGCGGCGCGGCGTTCGGCCGCTTCAGCCGCCTTGCGTCCGGCCGCCGGATCCGCGTCCTCGCCCTCCCCCGCGGCTCGTTGAGCGGCCGCGGCCTTGCGCGCCTCGCTGCGCTCCGCCCGCTCCCGGCGCGCGTCCAGCCAGTCCTGTACGCGCTGCGGCGGCTCCTCGGCTTCCGGCACCCCGCCCGCGGACCAGAGCAGCATCAGCCCGAGCGCGTGTTTGCACGGGAACTTGCGCGAGGGGCAGGAGCAGGCGTAGCCGGGCGTCCCCTGCTCCGCGGAGAGCTCGACAGTGACCTGATACGGCTTCGCGCCGCTGCCCTTGCAGTCCCCCCACAGCAGGCCCGCCGCGCTCTGCGCGCCACAGCCGCTCCACGGCCCCGGTGCGGCCAGTTTCGCGCCCGCACGCTGCGACGACGCGTCCGGGGCGAGCGCGTGCACCCGGTCGGCCGACCAGCGCTGCGCCGCGGCGGGGTCGATCGTTCCTGCCATGGACGAGACACTATTCGATCGCGCCGACAGAGGTCGGCGCGACTGTTACAGGGCGCCGGTTGACGGCTGACCGCACAGGTACCAAGGGCTAGACTCGGTGTGCGACCTGCCGCCGGGAGGGCTGTGGTTTGGGCCTCGAGATCGAGTTCGACTACGACGACACCCAAGGCGGCGTGTGGTCCCCCGCCCACGAGGCGCCACCGCTGCACGAGCGTGTCGGCCGGCGCTGGAACGCGGGCCTTTCCACGGGAAATCCGCTGTTCGTGCAAGCGGGCATCGCCCTGGCCGCGCTCGCGCTCGGCGCCGCGTCCACGGCCGGCTTCCTGGAAGGCAGGTCCGCGGCACGCGATCGCGCGGTCATCCGCCTGCACTTGGCGCCGGTCGATCCGTTCGTCATCCAGCCGCTCACTCCCGAGCCGAGCAACGTGCAGCAGTTGCTCGCGACACCGTGGACCAACACCTTCGACCAGCACGTGACCCTCAGCGTGATCAACGACAGCCCTGATTCGGTCGCGCTGCTCGGCGCTCAGATCACCGCCCCGCAGTTCGGTACCGCGACGCTGACGCCGGTAAGCTCCGGCGCTCCGACGGCTCCCGGCGCCGTCACCGCGCTGCGCGGCGTCGCGCATTTCGTCTGCGGCGACTTGCCCTCAGTGGATCCGGTCGCCACCGTCGCCCGGCTCACGATCCGTACGGCGGACGGACACACGCGCGTGCAATCGCTGATGGTCGACCGCTTCAGCGATGTCGAAGAGGTGACCGTGTGCGCGGCGATGCCCGGCCCGCAGGTCGTCACGGCGACCAAGGCGACCACGCTGCCGATGTTCTTCCCCGGCGATTACCTCTATGACGTCGACGTCACCAACCGCGCGCCGTATCCGCTGCTGGCCGCCATACCGCTGAACCTGCGCGCGAGCTGGATGTCCGGCGCGGGCCTGGACGTGCAGCTGCCCAATCCGGTGACGGTGCCGGCGCGCGGTTCGGCCCACATCGAGCTCTTCGTCAGCGTTCAGAACTGCAATGTCGCGCGAGAGTCGGTCCAGGCGGGATACGCGTACGACGCGTTGGCCTTCACCGACGCCCGGGACGGCCCGTCCAACCCCCAGGCGCGCGAGAGCGACCAGAGTCTCGGGCTCTACGACCCGGCGGTGATCAACCAGTACTGCGGTGTGCCCGAACTGCCTGGGATCAGCGGCGGCGGCAATGGTCATCTCAAGTAGCGAATTCGGCACCGCGGCCCGGCTGCGCCAACACACCGGCGTGGTCGCGGTGATCGTGGCCGTCGTGGGCTTCGCGTTCGGCGCGTATGGCGCGTACCGCTTCGTGGACAAGCCGCAGCCGACGCCGATCTTGCTGCGCCAGGCTACCGAGCCGGTGGACATGTCGAGCTACGACGAGGTGCCCGGCTCCGGTGGCGTGCTGGTGCTGCTGCGCAATGACGGCACGACGACGGTCGACGTCATCGACGCGGCGTTCGCGCGCACCTCGGCCGCGCCACCGCTGTACATCGCGCCAGCGTCGGTACCGCCGGGCGGCGAGGTGAACGTGTACGTGGCCATTCCCGGCAAGTGCTACTCGAGCAACAGCTTCGTGGCGGTCAGCGGCAATCCGCCGCCGGTCCGGATCACGGTGAGCGCGCAGGAGCACGACGGTCCGCTGCGATTCGTCCCGGTCGAGGTCACCGGCACGCTGGCGGTGATCCTGGCCCGGTGCGGACTGACCGGCACCGGCACCGGTCAAGGCAGCTGAGCCGTCGCCGCCGCAGCTTCAGGATGCGGCGACTTCAGAATGCAGTGCCCTCAGGAAGCGGTGGCGACCGCGGGGCCGAGCTGCGCGTTGACCCAGTCGACGATCGACTGCGTCGGCGTGCCCGGAGTGAACACCGCGGCGACCCCGGCGTCCAGCAGCGGCTGGATGTCCGCGTCCGGGATGATGCCGCCGACGAAGACCTTGATGTCGGCCGCGTCCCGCTCGCGCAGCAGCTCGACCACCTTGGGGCACAGCGTCATGTGCGCGCCGGAGAGGATCGAGAGGCCGACTCCGTCCGCGTCCTCCTGGATCGCGGTGGCCACGATCTGCTCCGGCATCTGGTGCAGGCCGGTGTAGACGACCTCGATCCCGGCGTCGCGCAGCGCCCGCGCGACGACCTTCGCGCCGCGGTCGTGGCCGTCAAGGCCCGGCTTCGCGATCACCACGCGGATCGGTCCGGACTCGCTCATTGGGCACTCCCTGCTGCGTCATCGCCTGCGGACAGTCTTCCTTCGAAGGGTATCGGAGGCCGCTAAAAGCCGCGTTGTGACTCCCACCACCCGCGCTACAGCGGCCGGGGTTCGTGCCAGCACCACCTTTGGAACGGGTGACCGCTCCCTCGCGAGGGGTGCTCGCCGGCCGGGAGAGTTGAGGCATGACCTCGACATACGCGATCGAAGCGCAGGGATTGACCAAGCGATACGGCGGCAAGGCCGCCGTGGACGGTCTGAGTTTCACCGTCGCGCCGGGCAAGGTGACCGGCTTCCTGGGGCCGAACGGGGCCGGCAAGTCCACCACGATGCGGCTGCTGCTGGGGCTTGAGCGGCCGGACTCCGGAAAGGCGCTGATCAACGGTCGGCCGTACGCGGCGCTGCGAATCCCGCTGACCCAGGTGGGGGCGCTGCTTGAGGCCAAGGCCTTCCACAAGGGCCGCACCGCGCGCAACCACCTGCTGTGCCTGGCGCAGTCCCAGGCCCTGCCGGCCCGCCGGGTCGACGAGGTGATCGACCTGGTCGGGCTGCGCGATGCGGCGCGGCGGCGGGCCGGGGGCTACTCGCTGGG
>NZ_DASRGV010000026.1:0-24044 GCF_035650855.1 Actinocrinis sp.
CGGGAACACCGCGGTGGAGTATTCGCGCTCGGTGGCGACTAGGGCCATCGAGCGGCCGGTCTGGTCCGCTTCGGAGATCATCAACGACGTGCCGACCGGTCACGCGCTGATCTCGCTGGCTACGCCGGACGGCATCCGCACGCCCCCGGTTCTGGTGAACCTGCGCGGGTAGAGCGCTCAGGCCGGGCGGGCTGTCAGGTTGCCCGGTCAAGGCCGGAAATCGGCGGCAAGGTGTAGGGCGACGCGCACTGACCGGCCGACCTAGGGTGAAGCGGAAGAGTGCTGTCCTGGCGCAGTGAAGACACACAGCGATGGAGCCGACGATGACTGTTGCGACCGACCCGCGTCCGTTCTGGCTGGCCGGAAGCCAGGCGACCGGCGAGGCGACGCTTGAGGTGACGCGGCCGTACGACGGCTCGCGGCTGGCCGCGGTCTCGCTGCCGACCCGCGCACAGATCGAGCAGGCGGTCGCGGCGGCCGAGGCGGCGGCCAGGCCGGCCGCGGCCCTGCCCGCGCATGCCCGCGCCGCCGCCCTCGACCACGTCTCCAAGCGCCTCGCCGAGCGCGCCGACGAGATCGCGCGGCTGATCACCGCGGAGAACGGCAAGCCGCTCAAGTGGTCGAAGGGCGAGGTCGGCCGCGCCGTGTCGGTGTTCCGCTGGGCCGCGGAGGAGGCCCGCCGCTTCGCCGGGCAGCTCCAGCGACTCGACACCGACGCCGCGGCGGCCGGCCGGCTCGCGATCGTGCGCCGCTTCCCCAAGGGCCCGGTGCTCGGCATCGCGCCGTTCAACTTCCCGCTCAACCTGGTCGCGCACAAGGTGGCCCCGGCGATCGCGGTCGGCGCGCCGATCATCCTCAAGCCCGCCCCGGCCACCCCGCTCTCCGCGCTGCTGCTCGGCGAGCTACTGGCCGAGACCGACCTGCCGGCCGGGTCCTGGTCGATCCTGCCGGTGCCGAACGACCAGATGGCGGACCTGACCGGCGACCCGCGGCTGCCGGTGGTCTCCTTCACCGGCTCCGGCCCGGTCGGGGCGATGATCCAGCAGGCGGCGCCGCACAAGCACATCACGCTGGAGCTCGGCGGGAACGCGGCGGCCGTGGTGCTCGGCGACTATTCGAGCGAGCAGGACCTGGACTGGGCCGCCTCGCGCATCGCCACCTACTCGAACTACCAGGCCGGGCAGTCCTGCATCTCGGTGCAGCGGGTGATCGTGGACCGCTCCGTCTACGACCGGCTGCTGCCCAAGCTGGTCGACGCGGTGGCCGCGCAGCAGACCGGCGACCCGAACGACCCGGCGACCGACGTCGGCCCGATGATCAGCGAGCAGGCGGCGATCCGGGTCGAGCAGTGGGTCGAGGAGGCGGTGGCGGCCGGGGCGAAGGTGCTCGTCGGCGGCACGCGCGAGGGCTCGACATACGCCCCGACGGTCGTAGTCGACGCCCCGTCAGACGCCAAGGTCGTCTGCGAGGAGGTCTTCGGCCCGGTGCTCGTCGTGCAGCAGGTGGACGACACCGCGGCGGCTTTCGCGGCGGTCAACGACTCGGCCTTCGGGCTGCAGGCCGGCGTGTTCACGCACGACATCCAGGCGGCGTTCCGTGCCCACAGCGAGCTGGAGGTCGGCGGCGTGATCATCGGCGACGCGCCGAGTTACCGCGCCGATCAGATGCCTTACGGCGGCGCGAAGGGCTCAGGCGTCGGGCGCGAGGGCGTCAAGTACGCGATGGACGACTACACCTACGAGCGCGTGATGGTGCTGACCGGCCTCGACCTCTGACAGGTGGTCAGGTAGTTCGGCGGCACTGTCTTCAGCGGCACTGTCTTCAGCGGCACTGTCTTAGGCCGACGTACCGTTCGGCCCCTGCGTCGACCCGTTGGACGGATCCGAGCCGCTGCCTCCGTCGGTGAGGTGGAAGTGCCCGGTGGCGATCAGGAGCGCCGCGAGCAGGATCCAGGCCGTGGACAGGATGATCCCGGCGATGGCCAGGCCCTTTCCGGCCTGCCCTGTCTTCGAGGTCTGCACCAGCGCGCCGATGCCCAGCCCGAGCCCGATCAGCGGCGTGACGCAGAAGAAGCCGCAGATGCCGAGGACCAGCGACGCGATCGCCATGCCGCTGGTGCCGGGCGGCGGCCCGTACCCGGCCACGCCGTAGCCGTACGGACCCGGGCCGTACTGGCCGTAGTTCGGCGGGTACGGCATCCCTGGATACTGCGGGTACTGGCCACCGGCCGCGTTCGCAGCGCCCCCGTATTGGAAGCCGCCGTACTGGGTTCCCGGCGGCGGAGGAAAGGCGCCCGGCGGGACGAGGGGTTGCTGCGGCGGGTCCGGCTGCGGATCCCACGGTGACGGGGCCTGTTCAGACACGGCGCGACCCTACCAAGCGGGTGCGGAACAATGGCGCCCATGAGCGAAGCGAGCAGCAGCAGCCTCATCGACAACCCCCGGCGGATCGTCATCCTCGGCTCGACCGGTTCGATCGGCACCCAGGCCGTCGACGTGATCACCCGCAACCCCGGCCGGTTCCGCGTCGTCGCCCTGGCCGCCGGGGGGAAGAACGCCACGCTGCTGGCGCGGCAGGCGCTCGACCTCGAAGTCGAGGTCGTCGCCGTCGCCAGGGCCACCGCCGCGCAGGACCTCCAGCTCGCCTTCTACGCCGAGGCGCAGCGCCGCGGCTATCCGACCGGCGGCTACCGGCTGCCGAAGATCGTCACCGGACCCGACGCCGGAGCCGAACTGGCCGCGCTGGACTGCGACGTGGTGCTCAACGGCATCGACGGCGCCGCCGGGCTCAAGGCCACCCTCGCCGCGCTGCGCAGCGGCCGCACCCTGGCCCTGGCCAACAAGGAGTCGCTGATCATCGGCGGCGACCTGGTCACCTCGCTGGCCAAGCCCGGCCAGATCGTCGCGGTGGACTCCGAGCACTCCGCGCTGGCCCAGTGCCTGCGCGGCGGCACCCCGGACGAGGTGCGCCGGCTGATCGTGACCGCCAGCGGCGGCCCGTTCCGCGGCCGGGCCCGCGAGGAGCTGGCCGAGGTGACGCCGCAGCAGGCGCTGGCGCACCCGACCTGGGCGATGGGCCCGCTGGTCACCATCAACTCGGCGACGCTGGTGAACAAGGGCCTCGAGGTCATCGAGGCGCACCTGCTCTACGACATCCCGTTCGACCGGATCGAGGTGGTGGTGCACCCGCAGTCGATCGTGCACTCCATGGTCGAGTTCGCCGACGGCTCCACGATCGCGCAGGCCTCGCCGCCGGACATGCGCATCCCGATCGCGCTGGCCATGGGCTGGCCGCACCGGGTCGCCGACGCCGCCCCGGCCTGCGACTGGACCAAGGCCGCGAGCTGGGAGTTCTTCCCGCTGGACGAGCAGGCCTTCCCGGCCGTGGGCCTGGCCAAGCAGGTCGGCAAGGCCGGCGGCACCTTCCCGGCGGTGTTCAACGGCGCGAACGAGGCGTGCGTCGCGGCGTTCCTGGGCGGCCGGCTGCCGTTCACCGGGATCGTGGACACGATCGAGGCCGTGGTCGCCGAGCACGCCGACCGCGCGCAGTCGGCCGAGGCCGCGACGCTGGAGGCGGTGCTGGAGGCGGACCGCTGGTCGAGGGCCCGCGCCGAAGAGCTCACCGGTTCGGCGGTCAGCGGGTAGGCTCGCAGGAGAAGATCCAGGCCGCGGACGGTCTGGAACTTTCCCGCTTCCCGCGTACGTCTGTCCGGGAGACACCTGGTTTTGCCGTGTCCGGGTGCGGGGCACGAGACTCGGGTCCGGCCGGTTGCGTGCAGTACCACTCGACATGAAGGCGGTTTCCCGGCGTGAACGTTCTCGGCGCGCTGCTGTTCGTGGTGGCGCTGCTCATCTCGATCGTGCTGCACGAGGCCGGGCACATGGTGTGCGCGCGCTGGTCCGGCGGCAAGGTCACCGAGTTCTTCGTCGGCTTCGGCACCCGGCTGTGGTCGTTCCGGCGCGGCGAGACCGAGTACGGGATCAAGGCGATCCCGGCCGGCGGTTACGTCAAGATCGTCGGGATGACCGACCTGGACGAGATCGAGCCGGGAGACGAGGACCGCGCGCTCAAGAACAAGCCGGCCCGGATGCGGCTGCTCACCCTCTCCGCCGGGTCGCTGACCCACTTCCTGATCGCGCTGCTGCTGTTCTTCCTCAGCCCCATGCTGTTCGGCGTGCAGAAGGCGGACACCGCGCCAAGGGTCGGCCAGGTCGCGGCCTGCCTGACCGCCGACGGCACGCCGCAGGACACCTGCACAGCCGGCGCGAAGCAGTCCCCGGCCGCCGCCGCCGGGCTGGCCACTGGCGACCTGATCACCTCGATCGACGGCAAGCACATCGCGACCTTCGACGACCTGGCCACCGCCCTGCACCGGCTGCCGGCGAATCAGCCCGCGACGATCGAGTACACCGATCCGAAGGGCGGGCAGCACACCGCGACGATCGTGCCGATCGGCGTGAAATCCGTCACCTACCCCGACGGGCACTCCGCCGCCGGCAGCCTGGTCGGACTAGGCCAGAACGGCTACACCCAGCACTACAACCCGATCTCGGCCGCCGCCTACAGCGGCAGCCAGTTCGGCACCATGATCGTGGAGACCTTCAAGGGGCTCGGCTCGATTCCGGCCTCCATCCCGAAGCTGTTCACCTCCACCGTCGACCACACCCAGCGCTCGACGAGCTCGCCGGTCGGCGTGGTCGGCATGGCGCAGATCAGCGGCACCGTCATCGGCCGGACCGGCTTCTCCGGGTTCTTCGCGCTCGTGGCCGCGATCAATGTGTTCATCGGCGTGTTCAACCTGCTGCCGATCCTGCCGCTGGACGGCGGGCACATCGCGGTCCTGCTTTACGAGGAAGGCCGCAAGCGGGTCTACCGGCTGCTGCGCCGGCCCGTGCCCGGCCGGGTGGACCTGAACAAGCTGATGCCGGTGGCGTACGCCTTCCTGCTGTTCTTCGTCGGCCTCACGTTGCTGCTGCTGGCCGCGGACATCACCAATCCGATCCACCTGCCCTCCTAGCCGCGTCGACCGGGTGAGCCCTTTCAGCCCGCGGGATGTGCCGTTCGGCGCACAGCCGGTGAAGATCGGGTGAAGGGGGAGGGACGCCGTGCAATGAGAGCTGTCGGAGTGTCGTAGCGTTGCTCTTGTCGCTGATCCGCCGAAGCACGAACCACCGTCCCAAGACTGGGGAGAGCCCGAACGATGACCGCCGTTTCCCTCGGTGTTCCGTCCATTCCGGCCAAACCGCTCGCGCCGCGTCGCAAGTCGCGGCAGATCATGGTGGGGAACGTGCCGGTGGGCGGGGATGCGCCGGTGTCGGTGCAGTCGATGACCACGACGCTGACCTCGGACGTGAACGCGACGCTGCAGCAGATCGCGCAGTTGACCGCGGCCGGCTGCCAGATCGTGCGGGTGGCCTGCCCCTCGCAGGACGACGCCGACGCGCTGCCGCAGATCGCGAAGAAGTCGCAGATCCCGGTGATCGCGGACATCCACTTCCAGCCCAAGTACGTCTTCGCGGCGATCGACGCGGGCTGCGCGGCGGTGCGGGTCAACCCCGGCAACATCCGCAAGTTCGACGACCAGGTCGGCGAGATCGCGCGGCGGGCCAAGGCCGCCGGGGTGCCGATCCGGATCGGCGTGAACGCCGGGTCGCTGGACCCGCGGCTGTACGAGAAGTACGGCAAGGCGACGCCGGAGGCGCTGGTCGAGTCGGCGCTGTGGGAGTGCTCGCTGTTCGAGGAGCACGACTTCCGGGACATCAAGATCTCGGTCAAGCACAACGACCCGGTGGTGATGATCCAGGCTTACCGGCTGCTGGCCGAGGCCTGCGACTACCCGCTGCACCTAGGCGTGACCGAGGCCGGTCCGGCGTTTCAGGGCACGATCAAGTCGGCGGTGGCGTTCGGCGCGCTGCTGGCCGAGGGCATCGGTGACACGATCCGGGTCTCGCTGTCCGCGCCTCCGGTCGAGGAGGTCAAGGTCGGCATTCAGATCCTGGAATCGCTCGGGCTGCGCCAGCGCGGCCTTGAGATCGTCTCCTGCCCGTCCTGCGGACGCGCGCAGGTGGACGTGTACACCCTCGCCGACCAGGTCTCCGCGGCGCTCGACGGGCTGAACGTGCCGCTGCGCGTGGCCGTGATGGGCTGCGTGGTCAACGGACCGGGCGAGGCCCGCGAGGCCGATCTCGGCGTGGCCTCGGGCAACGGCAAGGGCCAGATCTTCGTCAAGGGCGAGGTCATCAAGACCGTGCCGGAGACGCAGATCGTGGAGACCCTGGTCGAGGAGGCCGTGCGGCTGGCCGAGGAGATGGGCGCCGACCTCGGCGACGGCTCCCCGGACGTGGCGGTCGGCTAGACCCCCGCTTGCCGCGAATCCGTCTGGCAGACCCACGGTCAGGCCTCGGTGAAGCCGGAGCCAGGCCGGGTACCGCGTCCGCACTATTTCGCCTCAGGTACTCCCGACCACGATGCCCTTCCAGGCCGTAGAGTGTGCCTTAAGGGCTACAGGTGAGAGGCGTAGATCGCGCATGAACGTGGTGAGCCGGCTGCTGAGTCCCGCCGCGAGCGCGCGTGTGCTCGACCACAGCGACTTGGACGAGGTCCTGGAGTTGCTGGCCCGCGATCCGATAGACAACGCGTTCATCGGTTCACGGGTCGAGGCGGCGGGCCTCGACCCGTGGCAGCTCGGCGGCGAAATGTGGGGCTACGCGGCCAACGGCCGGCTTACCTCGCTGTGCTTCTCCGGCGCGAACCTCGTGCCGATCAACGCCACGCCGGACGCGGTGCGCGCGTTCGCCGACCGGGCGCGCAAGCAGGGACGCCGCTGCTCCTCGATCGTCGGCCCCCGCGAACCCACCCTCGACCTGTGGTCCTACCTGGCCCCGCACTGGGACCAGGCGCGCGAGGTGCGCCCGAACCAGCCGGTCATGGCGCTGCGCGAACCCTCGGTCACCGTGGCGCCGGACTTCCGGGTCCGGCCGGTGCACCCGGCGCAGCTCGACGTGCTCATGCCCGCCTGCATCGCCATGTTCACCGAGGAGGTCGGCGTCTCGCCGGTGGCCGCGGACGGCGGCCGGATGTACCGGCAACGGGTTGCCGAACTGGTGAACGCCGGCCGTGCCTTCGCCTGGATCGACGGCGGCGAAGTGGTGTTCAAGGCCGAGATCGGCGCGGTGACCCGGGCGGTGTGCCAGATCCAGGGGGTCTGGGTCAATCCGAAGTTCCGCGGCCGGCGCATCTCCGAGGGCGGAATGGCCGCGGTCGTCGAGTACGCGCTGCGCGACTTCGCCCCCGTGGTCTCGCTTTACGTCAACGACTTCAACGCACCGGCGCGCGCCTCGTATCTGCGGGTCGGCTTCCACGAGGTCTCGGAGTTCGCCTCGGTGCTGTTCTGATGCGCCGGCTGTCCCGCTCAACCTTGTCCCGCTGAGCGGGACACAGGGTGCTGACTCATAGTTCAGCTGGTCACGCGCACTTGGCCTCGTGGTCGAGCAGCGCCTGCTTGATGTCGAGTCCGTACAGGAAGCCGCCGAGCGTCCCGTCGGTGCGGACAACTCGGTGGCAGGGCACGAACAGCGCGGTCGGGTTGGTCGCGCAGGCACTGCCCGCCGCGCGGATTGCCCGCGGATTGCCCGCCGATGTAGCGAGCTGTGTGTAAGTAGCCGTCGTCCCGGCCGGGATCTTCCGCAGCGCCTGCCTCGCAGCTGTGCGGAACGGCGCGAAGCCGGGGCGCTCCTTCGTGACGACCTCGTCGATCGCCGACAGGTCGCCCTCGAAGTACTTGCGCACCGCGGCCAGCGCGCTGTGGTCGTCGTCGCTGACCGCGACCAAGCCGGGCTCGGCGTCGGCGAGCCGCGCCAGCTGCTCCACCGAGTCGGTGAAGCCCGCCGCGTAGACGACGTCTTCGGCCACGAGCACGGTGAAGGGGCCGAGCGGAGTGGCGGTCTGATGCGCTGTCAGGTCAGTCATGAGCTTGGTTTCCTCTCCGGTGCGGGAAGATCGCACACTTCGAGTCTGCCGCACCGCGCGAGCCGTCACTGGCGGGTTTCGGACATGACGCTGCCGGTCCCGCCGGGCCCTTGTCAGCCGCCCAGCAGCCGCTGCCGCCAGTACGTGAACGACGACTCCGGATCGCCGGTATACGCCCACGGTACCCGCGTCACGTGGTTGCCGATCGCCTGGATCACCGGCCGCGCGTCGCTGTGCCGGTCGGCGTAGATCAGCGCGTGCGCCAGGTAGTTCAGGTCCGCCTTGGCCTGCGCGTGCTGCCGCTCCTGCCGCCGGAACCACTGCTCGAGGATCCGGTCCAGGTCCAGCCCGACCTGGTCCTCGGTCCACATCATGTCCAGCCCGGCACGCATCGTGGCCCGCTTGTCCGCGGAGTGTGCCCGATACGACTCGGCGTGCGCCACCAGCGGCAGCACGGCGAGCGGCGAACCCACCGGCGCCTCCCCGGCGAGCCAGTAGGCGAAGTCGTACATCTCGGCGTGCGAGCCGTGCCAGGCCGCGAACAGGTAGATGAGGGTCTGGTGGTGGCCCTCGCGGTTCCACGGATCGCGCTCGCGCATCCCGTGCCAGCGCGCCCAGAACTCGTCGCGATTCACGCCCTGCGCCCGCGCCAGCGTGATCAGGCTGATCCACGGCATCGGGTCCTTCGGCGAGAGGGAGGCGGCCCGGCGGCACAGGTCCTCGACGTCTTGCGCGGTCTTGTTGGTGCCCGTGTCACGCACCTGGGCGCGCGCCCGCACCAGCCGGACCACCTCGACGTGCGCCTGCAACGTCAGTGCGTCCGGGTTGTGCGGGTCGAGCGCGAGCCAGCGCTCCAGCCAGGCGCTCGCCGCGGTCGTGTCCGCGAGCACCTTGATCCGGTGGGCGCGCCTGTCCCAGTTGCGGCGGGTGTCTTCAAGCAGGTCGCGCGCCGGTTCCCAGCGGCCCTGGGCCAGCTCGTCGCGTGCCTCGGCGAGATCGAGGTCGTCGAATGCGGGATCGAAGGAAGCCTTGAACGCCTTGGACCTAAACACCGCCATGGCAGCGCAATGTAGTGGTCAAGTAGCTCCCATGGCATTAATGCGACCGAACTGTGTCCCACGGCCCGATATTCTCGTGACGGGCTGTAGTACAGCAGCCCGCGGGCACCTGTTACCGTCCCAGTTTCCGAGCCCGATCCGCCCCCTCTTCCGCCAGGAGTACCGCAGTGATCTCGCGCATGTCCACGCTCTTCCTCCGGACCCTCCGCGACGATCCGGCCGATGCCGAGGTGCCGAGCCACAAGCTGCTGGTGCGCGCCGGCTACGTGCGCCGCGTCGGCCCCGGCATCTACTCCTGGCTGCCGCTGGGCAAGCGGGTGCTGGACAACATCGCGCACGTGGTCCGGGAGGAGATGGACCGCTTCGGCGCGCAGGAGGTCCAGTTCCCCGCGCTGCTGCCGCGCGAGTACTACGACGCCACCGGCCGCTGGGTCGAATACGGCGACGGCATCTTCCGGCTCAAGGACCGCAAGGGCGCCGACTACCTGCTCGGCCCGACCCATGAGGAGATGTTCACCCTCATGGTCAAGGGCGAGTACTCCTCCTACAAGGACCTGCCGGTCAACCTGTACCAGGTCCAGACCAAGTACCGGGACGAGGCGAGGCCGCGCGCCGGCATCCTGCGCAGCCGCGAGTTCCTGATGAAGGACTCGTACTCCTTCGACCTGGACGACGAGGGGCTCAAGCGCTCCTACGAGCTGCACCGCGAGGCGTACATCCGGATCTTCGACCGGCTCGGCCTGGACTACCGCATCGTCTCGGCGATGTCCGGCTCGATGGGCGGCTCGGCCTCGGAGGAGTTCCTGGCGCCGACGCCGACCGGTGAGGACACCTTCGTCTCCTGCACGAACTGCGACTACGCGGCCAACACCGAGGCGGTCGAAGGCCGGCCGGGTGCCGCGCTCGATGCCTCGGCCGAGCCCCCGCTCAAGGCCTATGACACTCCCGACACCCCGACGATCGACTCGCTCGTCGAGTTCTTCAACGGGCTGGACCTCGGCCGCACGATCACGGCCGCGGACACCCTGAAGAACGTCGTGGTCAAGCTGCGCCACCCCGGCGTGAAGGACCCCGAGATCCTGATCGTCGGCGTGCCCGGCGACCGCGAGGTCGACCTCAAGCGGCTGGAGGCGGCCGTGCACCCCGCCGAGGTCGAGATGTTCGAGGGCGAGGACTTCGCGAAGCACCCGAAGCTGGTGCGCGGCTACATCGGTCCGCAGGGTCTGGCCGAGGCCGGCTACACCTACAAGGTCGATCCGCTGGTGGTGCCCGGTTCCGCCTGGATCACCGGGGCCAACGAGAACGGCAAGCACGCCGCGCACGTGGTCTACGGCCGCGACTTCACGCCCGAGGGCACCATCGGCGCCGCCGAGGTGCGCGCCGGAGACCCCTGCCCCCGCTGCGGCCACGCCCTGTCCATCGACCGCGGCATCGAGATCGGCCACATCTTCCAGCTCGGCCGGAAGTTCACCGACGCCTTCCAGTTCGACGTGCTCGGCCCGGACGGCAAGCCGGTGCGCGTGACCATGGGCTCGTACGGCATCGGCATCTCGCGCGCGGTAGCGGCGATCGCCGAGCAGAAGCACGACGAGCTCGGCCTGGTCTGGCCGCGCGAGGTCGCTCCCGCGGACGCGCACCTGGTGGCCACCGGCAAGGACGACTCGGTGTTCGAGGCGGCCGCGACCCTGGCGACCGAGCTGGACAACGCCGGAGTGCGCGTGCTGTTCGACGACCGGCGCGGCGTCTCGCCCGGCGTGAAGTTCAAGGACGCGGAGCTGATCGGCGTGCCGACGATCGTCGTGGTCGGCAAGGGCCTGGCCGACGGCGTCGTCGAGGTGCGCGACCGGGCCAGCGGCGAGCGCCAGGACGTGCCGGTCGCCGAGGCGGCGGCGCGGGTGCGGGCGCTGGCGGGCTGACTGTACGGCGGGCGTCGTCCGCGGCGCCCGCCGCTCGCGGGCTCACGGGAAGCCGGCTTTACCCGATTGGATCGACCTGGACTTCTCCTGCCGCCGGAGCGACTACCCTGGTAGGCGACAGAACGCAAGACCAGACCCCACATCCGTCGAGGAGCCGACCCCGATGAGCCCGACCGCGCCGCCCAGGCTCGACCGGCAGAAGCTGCGCGCACTCTTGGAGCCGGTGGTCGAGCGGGCCGGCGCGGAGCTCGAGGACCTGACCGAGCAGCGGGCCGGATCACGCCGGCTGATCCGCGTGGTGGTGGACCGGGACGGCGGCGTCTCGATGGACGACGTCGCCGACGTGACGCGTGCGGTCTCCGAGGCCCTCGACGGCTATGCCGCGATGGGCGAGGCCGCGTACGTGCTCGAAGTCACCTCGCCCGGGATCGACCGGCCGCTGACCGAGCCGCGGCACTGGCGGCGCGCGCGGGGCCGGCTGGTCAAGGCGGTGCTCAAGGCGGGCGGCGAGGTGGAGGGACGGGTGTCCGCCTCGGACGAGCACGGGGTGACGCTGCTGGTCGGGGAGCGCGACAAGGAGCGGGTCCTGCCGTACGGCGAGATCGCCAAGGCGCGGATGCAGGTCGAGTTCAACCGGGCCGCCGAGGACGCGGAAGATTCGGCGCTTGACGACGAGTCGGATGATGACGCGCGCTCCGACGATGAGCTTGACGACGAGAGCTGATTGAGGACGCGATGGACATCGACATGCGGGCGCTGCGCGACCTGGCGCAGGACAAGGAGATCTCACTCGAACGGCTCTTCGAGGCCATCGAGCAGGCGCTGCTGCTCGCGTACGAGCGGACCGAGGGCGCCTATCAGCGGGCCAGGGTCGTGCTCGACCGCAAGACCGGGCACGTCGCGGTGTGGGCCACCGAGACCGACGAGGAGGGCCGGCCCTCCGGTCCCGAGTTCGAGCACACCCCCGGCGGCTTCGGCCGGATCGCCGCCTCCACCGCGCGGCAGGTCATCGCGCAGCGGCTGCGCGAGGCGGCCGACGAGGCGGTCTTCCGCGACTTCGCGGCCCGCGAGGGCGACCTGATCACCGGCAAGGTGCAGCAGGGCGACGACCCGCGCAACGTGCTGGTCGAGATCGACTCGGGCAAGAAGGAGAGCTTCGAGGCGCTGCTGCCCGCGCCCGAGCAGGTGCCCGGGGAGCGGTACGAGCACGGCACCCGGATCAAGTGCCTCGTCGTCGCGGTACGCCGGGGCCAGCGCGGACCGCAGGTCACACTGTCACGCACGCACCCGAACCTGGTGCGCCGCCTGTTCGCGCTCGAAGTGCCCGAGGTCGCGGACGGCACCGTGGAGATCGCGGCGGTGGCCCGCGAGGCCGGGCACCGGACGAAGATCGCGGTGCGTTCCACCAAACCGGGGGTGAACGCCAAGGGGGCGTGCATCGGACCGGTCGGCGCCCGGGTGCGCAACGTCATGAACGAGCTGCACGGCGAGAAGATCGACATCGTGGACTGGTCCGACGACCCGGAGCGCCTGGTCGCCTCCGCGCTCTCGCCGGCCAAGGTCACCAAGGTGCGCATCGTGGACCCGGAGACCAAGTCCGCGCAGGTCACCGTGCCCGACTACCAGCTCTCCCTGGCGATCGGCAAGGAAGGGCAGAACGCCCGGCTGGCCGCGCGGCTGACCGGCTGGCGGATCGACATCCACTCCGACGCCGAGCAGCAGCCGGCCGGCTGACCGGCGCCCAACGGGCCGCGCGCGCGTCGAGGAGCGCTCGCGCGCGGCCGGTGCCCCCTGCCCGGACGGCGGTAACGGGGGAGCGGGCGCACTGATCGTGGGGGTAAGATAGAACGTGACTGGCCTGCCGACAGACCCGGGAGAGCGCGGCGCGCCGACGCGTACCTGCGTTGGTTGCCGTGTCCGGGATGCGCAGGAACGGCTGCTCCGTCTCGTCGCCGGAGAGGGCGAGGTTCTGCCCGATCCGCGTCGGCGCCTTCCGGGCCGCGGTGCCTATCTGCACCCGCGGCTCGCGTGTCTCGCCCTCGCCGAGCGCAAGCGGGCTTTCCCGCGGGCTTTCCGCCTGCCGGGACCGCTCGCGGTCGAAGGGGTGCGCGCGCGACTGGAGGCGTCCGAGGCGGGCGCGGAGTAAATCCGCCGCCCGCTCCGTTACAGGCGCGGCAGGCGAGTTGTCAGAAGCACTGTCAGAAGCAATGCCGAACAACAGGGATCGCTACGACGCGAAAGCGGGTCGAGAAACACGATGAGCACGCGATGAGCACCCAGCAATGAGCACGCCCATGCTGTGATACCGACGGTCGCGCGGACAAGACGCGGGCCGAGACAGGAGTGAAGTGGCCAAGGTCCGGGTCTATGAACTCGCCAAGGAGATGGGTGTTGAGAGCAAGGTCATCATGGCCAAGCTCCAAGACCTCGGTGAGTTCGTTCGTTCAGCCTCCTCCACGGTGGAGGCTCCGGTCGTTCGTAAGTTGAAGGATTCCTTCGACGGCGGGGGCAAGGCCTCCGCGTCGGGTGGTGCCTCCGGCACCGCCACCGCGCCGCGTCCCGGCGCCCCCAAGCCAGGCCCGCGTCCGGGTCCGGCCCCCATGACACAGTCGCCCAAGCCCGCGCCGACGGCCGCCAAGCCCGCCGCGCGCCCGGCGGCGCCGGCACCGAACGGCAGCGCGGCCCCCGCGGCCCCTGCCCCGCAGACTTCCCAGAGCCCGGCGACGCAGGGTCCGGCGACCCAGAGCCCGCGTCCCGGCGCGCCCAGGCCCGCCGGGCCGCGTCCGGCCACCCCGTCCTTCGAGGCCCCGTCCGGCCCCGCCGCCCCGGCCCAGCCGAGCGCGCCCGGCCAGCAGGGTGGTGCGCCGCAGGGCGGTGCACCGAACCGCCCGGCAGGCCCCGGCCCCCGTCCGGCCCCGCGTCCGTCGGGCGACCGCTCCGGCGCGCCGCGTCCCGGCGGCGGAGCCCCGCGTCCGGGTGCCCCGCGTCCGGCCGGTCCGCGTCCCGGCAACAACCCCTTCACCTCCGGCTCGACCGGCATGCCCCGTCCGGGCGCGCCGCGTCCGGCCGGTGGAGAGCGCGATCGTGACCGTGATCGCGACCGCGGTGGCGACCGCGACCGCGCTCCGCGCAGCGACGCTCCGGGCGGTCCGCGTCCGGGCATGCCGCCGCGTCCTGCGGCCCCGCGCGGCGACCGCACCGGCGGCGCCCCCGGCGGTCCGCGTCCGAACCCGGGCATGATGCCCAACCGGCCTTCGCCCAGCCCCCGCCCCGGCGGCGGTCCCGGCGGCGGCGGTCGTCCCGGCGGTCCGGGTGCCCGTGGCGGCGCTCCGGGCGGCCCGCGCCCGGCCGGCGGTGCCCCGCGCGCCGGCGGCGGTCCGCGTCCCGGTCCCGGTGCGGGCTTCGGCCCGCGCCCCGGCGGCGGCGCTCCCGGTGGCGGCGGCCCCGGCGGTGGCGGCGGCTTCGGCGGCCGTCCCGGTGGCGGTGGCGGCGCCGGTCGCGGTGGCCGCGGCTCCGGCACGCAGGGCGCGTTCGGCCGTCCCGGCGGTCGCGGCCCGGCGCGTGGCCGCAAGTCGAAGAAGCAGCGGCGTCAAGAGTTCGACAACATGCAGGCCCCGTCGATGGGCGGCGCGCTGCTGCCCCGCGGCAACGGGCAGGTCGTCCGGCTCACCCGCGGTTCGTCCCTGATGGACCTCGCGGAGAAGATCGGCGCCAACCCGGCGGCCCTGGTGCAGGCGGCCTTCGCCATCGGCGAGATGGTCACCGCGACCCAGTCGGTCAACGAGGAGATCCTGCAGCTGATCGGCTCCGAGATCGGCTTCGAGATCCAGATCGTCTCGCCCGAGGAGGAGGACCGCGAGCTGCTCGAGTCCTTCGACATCGAGTTCGGCGACAACGAGGGCGGCGAGGACGACCTCGAGGCCCGTCCGCCGGTAGTCACCGTCATGGGCCACGTCGACCACGGTAAGACCCGCCTGCTCGACGCGATCCGCAAGTCCAACGTGGTCGCGGGCGAGGCCGGCGGCATCACCCAGCACATCGGCGCCTACCAGGTCAAGGCCGAGGTCGGCGGCGACGAGCGGAAGATCACCTTCATCGACACCCCGGGCCACGAGGCTTTCACCGCCATGCGTGCCCGAGGCGCCAAGGTGACCGACATCGCGGTGCTCGTGGTGGCGGCCGACGACGGCGTGAAGCCGCAGACCATCGAGGCGCTCAACCACGCCAAGGCGGCCGAGGTGCCGATCGTGGTCGCGGTGAACAAGATCGACAAGGAGGGCGCGGACCCGCAGAAGGTGCGCGGCCAGCTCACCGAGTACGGTCTGGTCGCCGAGGAGTACGGCGGCGACACGATGTTCGTGGACATCTCCGCCCGCGAGAACATCGGCATCCAGGAGCTGCTCGAGGCGATTGTGCTGACCGCGGACGCGTCCCTGGACCTGCGCGCGAACCCGCACCAGAACGCCGAGGGCGTGGCGATCGAGGCGCACCTCGACCGCGGCCGCGGCGCCGTGGCCACCGTGCTGGTGCAGCGCGGCTCGCTGCGGGTCGGCGACACGATCGTGGTCGGCGACGCGCACGGCCGGGTGCGGGCCATGCTCGACGAGAACGGCAACAACGTCGAGATCGCCGATCCGTCCCGTCCGGTGCAGGTGCTCGGCATGACCTCGGTACCGGGTGCGGGTGACACCTTCCTGGTGGTCGAGGAGGACCGGGTCGCCCGGCAGATCGCCGAGCGGCGCGCCGCCCGCGACCGCAACGCGCTGCTGTCCAAGCGGCGGGTGCGCGTCTCCATGGAGGACATCGGCAGCGCCTTCGCGGCCGGCGACATCCAGCAGCTCAACCTCATCATCAAGGGTGACGTCTCCGGTTCGGTGGAGGCCCTGGAGGACGCGCTGCTCAAGCTGGACGTCGGCGCGGAAGTCGACCTGCGGATCATCCACCGCGGCGTCGGCGCGATCACGGAGTCCGACGTGGACCTGGCGCTGACCAGCGACACCATCATCATCGGCTTCAACGTGCGGGCGGACGGCCGGGCCAAGGCCAAGGCCGACCGCGAGGGCGTGGAGATCCGGTACTACTCGGTCATCTACCAGGCGATCGAGGAGATGGAGGCGGCGCTCAAGGGCATGCTGAAGCCGGAGTACGAGGAGGTGCAGCTGGGCACCGCGGAGATCCGCGAGGTCTTCCGCTCCTCCAAGTTCGGCAACATCGCGGGATGCCTGGTGCGCTCGGGTCTCATCCGCCGCAACGCCAAGGCCCGGCTCATCCGGGACGGCGCGGTGGTGGCCGAGAACCTCAGCATCGAGTCGCTGCGCCGGTTCAAGGACGACGCCACCGAGGTCCGCGAGGGCTTCGAGTGCGGTATCGGCCTCGGCTCGTTCAACAACATCCAGGTCGACGACGTGATCGAGACCTACGAGATGCGGGAGAAGCCGCGCGTCTGAGTTCGACCCGTGGCGGGTGCCCGGGTTCGCAGCGCTCACAGTGCTGCGAACCCGGGCACCGCTCGATTGATCGACTGATCTTTTTTTCATTGCTCTGACATAACCACACATCCTCCCCCGGGCCGGGCTGGCCCTGATGTCACTGGTGTTCACCGGAACCCTGACCCTCGACCTGCTGCTCGGCGACGTTCACTCGCTCAAGGAGAAACGCGGGTTGATCCGGCCGGTGCTGGCCGAGCTGAGCCGCCGTCCCGCCGTCGCGGCCGCCGAGGTCGGCGCCCAGGACCTGCACCGCCGGGCCATTTTGGGCGTCGCCGTCGTGGCGGGCTCGCATCAACGGGTGGTGGAGCTGTTGGATGACTGTGAGGGCGCGGTGGCCTGGCGGCCCGAGTTCGAGCTGCTGTCCGTGCGCCGCCGCGTCCGCAGCGATGAAGACGACTGACGCACAGAACCACCAGACCGGCGGGGTGGACGAGACACCGCCGGACCGGCGCAGAGGACAGGAGCGGGAAGATGGCGAACAACACCGCGCGCGCGGCCAAGCTGGCCGACCGGATCAAGGTGGTGGTGGCCGAGACGCTCAAGACCCGGATCAAGGACCCGAGGCTCGGCTTCGTGACCATCACCGACGCCCGGATCACCGGGGACCTGCGCGAGGCGACCGTCTTCTACACGGTCTACGGCGACGAGACCGAGCGCTCGGAATCCGCGGCGGCGCTGGAGTCCGCCAAGGGGATCCTGCGCAGCGAGGTCGGCCGGCAGACCGGGGTGAAGTTCACCCCGACTCTCGCCTTCATCGCCGACGCGATCCCAGAGGGCGCGAAGCAGATCGACGAACTGCTGGCGCGTGCGGCCGAGGCCGATGCCAAGGTGCATGAGGTGGCTAAGGACGCGAAGTACGCCGGCGAGCCCGATCCGTACCGCGCGCCGCGTGCCGCCGAGGACGAAGACGAGGACGACGAAGACGCCGGGGACGAGTGAATCGCGCCGAGTGAGCAGGGCGGATGAGCAGTAGGGGCGGAGCACACTTTGACACGTGACGCGGCGCGCCCAGCGCCGCCGGACGGCCTGGTCATCGTCGACAAGCCGGCCGGCTGGACCTCGCACGACGTGGTCGGGCGGATGCGCCGGCTGGCCGGGACCCGCCGTGTCGGGCACGCCGGGACGCTCGACCCGATGGCCACCGGCGTGCTCGTGCTCGGCATAGAGAAGGCGACCCGGCTGCTCGGGCACCTCGCCCTGACCCGCAAGGTGTACGAGGCGACGATCCGGCTCGGCCAGACGACCGTGACGGACGACGCCGAGGGCGAGGTGACCGCGGCGGCCCAGACCGGGCACCTGGCGGATGCGGACGTGCTCGCCGCGGTGAGCCCGCTCACCGGCGAGATCATGCAGGTGCCTTCGTCGGTGTCGGCGATCAAGGTCAACGGTGTGCGGTCGTACGCGCGGGTGCGGTCGGGCGACGAGGTGAAGCTCGCCGCCCGGCCGGTGACCGTGTACGAGTTCACGGTCCATCAGATCCGGCGCGCGGAAGCGGCCGCCGGGCTGGGTGTCGTCGACCTCGATGTCACCGTCGCCTGCTCCAGCGGGACCTATATCCGGGCGCTGGCCCGGGACCTCGGCGCGTCTCTCGGCGTCGGCGGGCATCTGACGGCCCTGCGACGCACCCAGGTGGGCCCGTACGGGCTCGCACAGGCCCATACGCTCGACGAACTGGCCGCGGTGGCAGCGCAGGCCGAGGCGCTGCCCGTGCTGTCTCTGGCGGCCGCTGCGGCGGTCGCCTTCCCCCGCTACGACGTGGACGGCGAGCAGGCGAAGACGATCGCGCACGGCGGCTTCCTGCCCTCGCCCGGCCTGGGCGAGGGGCCGATCGCGGTGTTCGGCCCGGACGGCGCGTTCCTCGCGCTGGTCGAGGAACGCGGCGAGCGGGCCAAGCCGATCGCGGTCTTCGTCTGAGAAGACTTTCTGCTTCTGCTACTGCGGCGGGTTCGACCACGGGTCAGTGGGCTGATCCTGCGGCACCTGCGGACCGCCCGGCTGCCCCGGGGCAGGCGGCGTCGGCTGCTGGCCGGGCGCGGCGTACGGGTACGGATACGGCGCGGCGTAACCGGGCGCGCCGAACTGCGGCGGCTTGAAGTACGGACCCGACTGCTTGTTCCACAGCAGGATGATCGTGGCCAGCCCGATGAGCCAGGTGATGATGCCGAGGGCGACGCCGACCCCGGACGCCTTCTGCGCCGAGAACGGCCCGGAGCCGCCGGCCGAGGCCGCGAGCAGGCCGATGACGCTCAAGCAGCTGATGCCGAAGAACACGGTGGCGACGATCCGCGCCCAGTTGCGTCCGTTGCGGTTCGCGAAAGCCATCCAGACCCACAGCCCGACCTCGATCAAGCCGAAGACCGCGGCGAAGGCGACGCCGGCGTGCACCGCGGTGTCCACCTTGGCGCTGGAGTAGTCCGGGTGCTGGGTACGGATCGTGTCCCGGATCGCGGAGGTCTGGGTGAGCCCGATGATCGCCGAGATCAGGGTGAGGCCGGCGCCGGCCAGCATCAGGTAGAAAGCGTTCTGTACGGTCCGCGGGATGGGCGGTTTGGCAGGCATCCCGGTCTGACCGGGATACTGGGGGTAAGCCGGGGGCGGTCCCGGCTGCGGGTAGGCCATGACGACGGGGTTCCCCTCCTGTTTACAGTGCGTGCGGTCGAACATCGTAAGCGCCCGGTCCGGCGGGCGACAGGGGCGGCCGGTGCGGATCGCTCAGGGCGATCTGGCAAGGTTGGACAGCGACGGGTTCGAACTGGAGGAGTGACGGTCCATGGAGCGCTGGCACGGCTTGTCCGAGGTGCCCCCCGGCTGGGGCGTGCCCGGCGGCTGCGTCGTCACCGTCGGCTTCTTCGACGGTGTCCACAAGGGCCATCAGCGGGTCGTGCGCCGCGCGGTCGACCTTGCCAGGCAGCGCGGGGCCGCGGCCGTCGCGCTGACCTTCGATCCGCATCCGAGCGAGGTCGTACGGCCCGGTACCCATCCGCCGCTGCTCTCAACCCCGGTGCACCGGATGGATCTGATGCAGGCCCTCGGCGTGGACGCGGTGCTGGTGCTCCCGTTCACCCTGGAGCTCTCGAAGCTGACGCCGGAGGAGTTCGTCCAGCAGGTGCTGGTCGACCGGCTGCACGTGATCGCCGTGGTGGTCGGGCAGAACTTCCGCTTCGGGCACCGCGCGGCCGGAACCGTGGAGACGCTGGCCGAGCTGGGCGAGCGCTACGGCTTCATCGCCGAAGGGCTTTCGCTGGCCGCGCCCGACAACGACGGGGAGGCGGGCACCGAGCCGCGCTTCTCCTCGACCGACGTGCGCCGGATGGTGCTGGCCGGGGACGTGGAGACCGCCGCGCGGCGGCTCGGGCGGCCGCACCGGGTCGAGGGGACGGTCGTGCGCGGGGCGCAGCGGGGCCGCGAGATGGGCTTCCCGACCGCGAACGTGGACACTCCGCCGCACACCGCGATCCCGGCCGACGGGGTGTACGCGGGCTGGCTGGTCGTGGACGGGGACCCGCTGCCCGCCGCGATCTCGGTCGGTACGAATCCGACCTTCGACGGAACCGCGCGCACCGTGGAGGCCTACGCGATCGGCCGCACGGATCTGGAGCTGTACGACAAGTACGTCGCCGTCGACTTCCTGGCCCGGCTGCGCGGGCAGGAGCGGTTCGACTCGATGGAAGAGCTCATCAAGCGGATGAACACGGACGTCGAGGAGGCGCAGCAGCTGCTGGCGGCCGCCGCGGCGAAGCGCTGAGCCTGAGCCGAAAGCTGTCAGGCGATCGCGAGGAAGCGGTCGAGCACCCGGCAGCCGAAATCGAGGGCTGAGATCGGCACCCGCTCGTCCACGCCGTGGAACATCGCGGCGAAGTCGAGGTCCGGGGTCAGCCGCAGCGGGACGAAGCCGTAGCCGCGCATCCCGCCCTTCCCGGACCGGTCCAACGACGCGAAGGTCTTGTTGTCGGTGCCGGCGGACAGGCAGTACGGCACGGTGCGCGCGGCCGGGTCCTCGGCGCGCAGCGCTTCGAGCATCGCGTCGACGATCGGAGCGCCGAAGGGCGCCTCGACGGAGCGGTCGTGGTGGATCGCCTCGCGGGTCACGCCGGGCCCGGCCAGCTCGTCGATCGCGGCCAGGAACTCCTCCTCGCCGCCGGGCAGGAAGCGCCCGTCGATCACGGCCGAGGCCCGCTCGGGGATGACGTTGCTCTTGTATCCGCCTTCGAGCATGGTCGGGTTCGCGGTGTGGCGCAGGGTCGCGCCGACGAAGCGGGCCAGCGGGCCGAGCCGCTCGACCGCGGCCTCGGGGTCGGCGGGATCGAACGGGACGCCCAGGGCGTCGCAGACCTCGGTCAGGAAGTCGCGGACGGTCGGGATCAGGATGGTGGGGAAGCGGTGCTCGCCGATGCGGGCGACGGCCGCGGCGATCGTGGTGATCGCGTTCTCGTCGTTGAGCATCGAGCCGTGCCCGGCCCGGCCGCGCGCGGTGAGCCGCATCCAGGACAGGCCCTTCTGCGCGGTCTCGATCAGGTACAGGCGCAGGTCGGGGGAGACCTCGTAGGAGTAGCCGCCGACCTCGCTGATCGCCTCGGTGCAGCCGTCGAACAGCTCCGGATGCTTCGCGGCCAGGAATTTCGCCCCCTGATTGCCCCCGGCCTCCTCGTCGGCGAGGAAGGCGAGCACCACGTCGCGGCGCGGCCGACGGCCCTCGCGCACCATGCGCCGCACGACCGCGAGCGTCATCGCGTCCATGTTCTTCATGTCCACGGCGCCGCGACCCCAGACCAGGCCGTCGCGCACCTCGCCGGCGAAGGGCGGCACCGACCAGTCGGCGGCGTCGGCCGGCACGACGTCGAGGTGGCCGTGCAGCAGTAGTGCGTCCGCGGAGGGGTCGCTGCCCTCGAAGCGCGCGACGACTGAAGCGCGTCCGGGCTCGGACTCGAAGATCCGCGGCTCGAACCCCGCCTCGGCGAGCTGCTCGGCGACGTACTCGGCGGCGGGCCGCTCCGGCCTGACCGGATTCGAGGTGTCGATCCGGATCAGGTCGGTCAGCAGGCCGACCACCTCGCCATAGGACGCTTCGTCGGGGTGCATGTCCATGGCCACCACCGTACCCAAGCCGATCACCCCGCGCCGAACCGTTTGCGGCAGCGCTAGTGGTGCCGTGCACCCGGTAGCCCGGCGGTTCTGGTTGGTCCAGTCAGTCCGATGGGTTCGGCGGCTACCGGGTTCGTTCCCCAAATCCCTGCGCGACGTTCGCGGCCAGCTCCAGGTACGCGTCCGCGGTGGCCGGGCGCAGCATCTCCAGGTCTATCTCGGCGCCGGTGCCCAGGTGCGGGTCGAACGGGATCGGCACCACGGCGCGGCAGCGCGCGGCGAAGTGGGTGATCAGCTGGTTCAGGTCGAATTCCTTGGCCGAGGGCCGCACTCCAGAGATCACGGTGACCGAGCGGGAGACCAGGTCCTGGTAGCCGTGCGCGATCAGCCAGTCGAGAGTCGTCGAGGCGGAGTTTCCACCATCCACCGAAGGGGTGGAGACCACGATGAGCTGGTCGGCCAGCTGCAGCACGCCGCGCATCGCGGAGTACAGCAGGCCGGTGCCCGAGTCGGTGAGGATGATCGAGTACTGACGCTGGAGCGCGCCGATGATGCGGCGGTAGTCCTCGTCGTTGAACGTGGTGGACACGGCCGGGTCGACGTCGTTGGCCAGGATCTCCAGGCGGCTGGGGGCCTGCGAGGTGTAGCGGCGCATGTCGACGTAGCTCTGGATCGAAGGCAGCGCCTGCAGCATGTCGCGGATGGTGGCCCCGGTCTCCCGGCGCACCCGGCGGCCGAGGGTGCCGGCGTCGGGGTTGGCGTCGACGGCGATGACCCGGTCGCCGCGATTCCAGGCGAGCGTCGCGCCGAGCGCGGTGGTGGTCGTGGTCTTGCCGACGCCGCCCTTGAGCGAGATGACCGCGATGCGATGGCAGCCGAGCAGCGGAGTGCGCACGCGTTCGAGCAGTTCGATGCGATGCGATTCGGCCTTGCCGGGGGCCGGCTTGATCAGCCCGCCGGTGGCCGAGCGCACGGTCTTGCGCCAGCCGGTGCGGGCGACCGGCTCGGCCTTGCGCACGAGACGGTCGGAGGTGAGGTCCTGCGAGGCCTGGAGCCCGAGCGGGAGCCCGGCGCCGGGAATGGGTGCCTGCGGCTGACCGGTGTAGCTGCCAGGTCGCTGACCGTACGGGTTCTGACCTGGTTGCGTCGGGTGCGGGGGCTGATACGCATTGGGCGCAGTCGTGCCGGTCGGGGGCTGGTACTGGCCGTAATGCGGCGGCTGATACTGCGGGTGCTGCTGTTGTGGCGGCTGTGGGTTCTGGGTTTGTGGGTGCTGGGCGTGCGGCTGCGGCGGCGCCGGCGGTTGGAGCTGCGGCTGGTGCGGCGCCGGTGGCTGCGGCTGATATGGGGCTGGTGGCTGTGGCTGTGGCCCCGGCTGATGCAGAAGCTGCGGCGCGGGCGGCATGAACCGAGGTCCGGGCGGTGCGCCGGTTGCTCCAGGGGCTTGCCCCATGCCCAGCGGTGCACTGGGCCCTGGCGGCTGCGGAGGTTGGATCGGCTGTGCAGCCGGGGCGCCAGGGTCTTGGGCGTTGGGAGCCTGAGGGTTCTGAGACGGCGGTGCCCACACGTTGTTGGGCGGCCCGGGAGGCGTGTCCGGGTTGGTGGTCGCCGGGACGCTGGGCACGCGCGGAATGAGCTGCGTGGACGGCGGGACGTTGATCGGCGCGGGAGTCACCGGCGCCGGAGGGAGGGGCGCCGGAGGGCGTGGCGCCTGGAGTTGCGGTGGCTGCGCCGACTGCGGTGACTGTGATTGTCCGAGCGGCTGCCCGGGCTGTGGCTGCGGCGGCTGCGCTTGGCCGTGTTGCGGCTGCCCGGGCTGTGGCTGCGGTGCCTGTGGTTGTCCGTTCGGCGGCTGGCCGGGCTGCGGCGGCGCTGGCTGCTGTGCCTGCGACGGGTGCGGGGCCACCGGTGGTGGTACGAGCGGAGGTGGCGGCACGGGCGTCCCCGGCGACGCTCCATTGGACTGCGCAGCGGGACCTGCCTGCCACGAGTTCGGCGCGGGCGGAGCCACGTTCCAGCTGCCCGAGCGCTCGAGCTGTGGCTGAGGCGTCGGCGCGGGCTGAGGCGGAGGCGGAGCAGTCGTCGGGGGCGCGGGAGGCGTCGCAGCGCGAACAGCCGAAGACGTCGGGGGCGCTGACTGGGCAGCCGAAGACGTCGGGGGTGGTGGCGGCGGTGCTGAAGGCGCGGGGGAGGACGTCGGCGGCTTCGGCTGCGACTGTGCCTCCGCAGTTGGCTGCGGCGTCACTGGAGCCGCGTTCGACTGCACGGATTGCACGGATTGCACGGATTGCACGGACTGCACGGCTGGCGCGGGCGGCGGAGGCGGTGGCGCAGTCGGTCCTGAGCTCGGGCGCGGGGCCTGGGGCGTGGCGAGTTGGCCGAAATGCGGGCCAGGCGTGTCAGCGTTCGCGCCCGCGGCTTCAGGCAGCACCGGACGGCCGATCGGCGGCGGCGCCGAGAGCGGTGGCGCGGACGCCGGCGTGGCGGTCTGGACGGGCGGCGGTGCTGGCGGCTGGTGCGCCGCGGAAGTG
>NZ_DASRGV010000027.1:0-73738 GCF_035650855.1 Actinocrinis sp.
GGGGACCTTGGTGCCGAACGCCGGAGCGCCGACCACGACCGCGCAGCCGCGCACCGCCAGCGCGCTGATCGCGTCGCCGAGCACCAGCGCGTTGCCGGTGGTCTCGATGACGCCGTCGGCGCCGTGGCCGCCGGTCAGGTCGGCGAGGGCCGCGGCGAGGCCGGCGCTCCCGGAACCGAGGCCGGAGGTGTCGAGCGTGTCCGTGGCCCCGAGTTGCGCGGCCAACTCCAGCCGATCCGGAACCCGGTCGACGGCGATGATCCGCGTCGCGGGAGTCAACCGCGCGGCCATCACGGCGGACAGGCCGACCGCGCCCGCTCCGGTGACCACGATCGTGGCTCCGGGCCGCGGTCGCAGGACATTGACGACCGCGCCGAATCCGGTCTGCACACCGCAGCCGAGCGGCGCGAGCAGGTCAAGCGGCGCGCCTTCGGGCACGCGCACCAGGCTGCGCTCGTCCACCACGGCGAGGCGGGCGAACGAGGACTGGCCGAAGAAGTGGCTGCCGAGGGCGGCGCCGTCCTTGTGGATTGTCGCCGATCCGTCGGCGCGCGCCCCGCCGAGCAGGTTCAGCGGCAGCCAGGCCAGGCAGTACGCCGGGTGCCCGTCGCGGCAGTTGGCGCAGCGCCCGCACGAGGTGAACGAGAGCAGCACCTGGTCGCCGGGCCGCACGCGGGTGACCGCGGATCCGACCGCCTCGACGATCCCCGCGCCCTCGTGGCCGAGCACGCCCGGCAACGGGAACGGCAGCGCGCCCGCGGCGACGCCCAGGTCGGTGTGGCAGATCCCTGCTGCCGTCACCCGGACGACGACCTCGTCGGGTCTGGGATCGTCGAGTTCGACCTCCGCGAGGGAGAACGGCGCTCCGGCGGTCTCGACGAGGGCGGCGGTGGTGGTTTGCGGCATGGCGGAGAATCCTCCGGGAGGGTGGGGATGTGCAGGGCCGGCAAAGCGGCGGTGCCGGCGAGGTGCGCGGCCGGGCACGTGGCCCGGCCGCGTCCGGTGGTCACTCGACCGGAGTCAGATCCTCGGCGAGGGATTCGGTGCTGATCATCGCCTCGTGGGTGCGTCCGCCGAGGCCGAGCGCGGCCAGCAGCGCCGCGGCCAGCGCGGAGAGGCCGCACACCAGGTAGCCGATGGAGTAGGCGTGGTCGAGGGCGTGGAAGGCGACGTCCTTGAGCGGGTTGAACGGCACGGTCTGACCGTTGGGCAGGGTGACCGCGCCCGGCACCGCGTTGGCGCCGAGCGGCCCGGAGTTCACCGCGCCGATCGCGGCCTCCAGTTGCGGCTTCTGCGCGGCGGGCGCCGAGGCCGCGGAGCCGTTGAAGGCCGTGAGCGCCTTGGACAGCGCGGGGCTGCTGTTGACCTTGTTCGAGATCTCGGCGGCGGCGCGGCTGAGCGCGATCGCGCCGACGACGGCGGGCCCGAGCGTGAAGCCGAAGTCACGCAGCATGCTGGTCGATCCGCTCGCCATACCGGCCAGGTGGTTCGGCACGGTGTTGACCGCGACGGCGGTCACCGAGGACAGCGCGAGCGCGAAGCCGGTGCCGACGAACAGCAGCGGGACGATGACCGGCGCGACGGACAGGTTGCTCGCGGACAGCGAGGTGAGCCAGAAGTCGCCGCCGGCGATCAGCGTGAAGCCGATGCCGAGGGTCCAGCGCGGGTTGTAGTGCTCGAGCACCCGCGAGGTCAGCGGCACCATGAGCAGTGCCATGCCGTTGAGCAGCAGGAAGGCGATCGAGGTCTTGAGCGGGGTGAAACCCTGGATCGCGGAGAGCCGGATGCTGGTCGCGTACGCGGTGCCGAGGTAGGCGAACATGCCGATGACCGTCGCGATCGAGGCGATGGCGAAGGCCCGGTTGGCGAACAGGTCGAGGCGCAGCAGCGGTGCGGCGCCGCGCAGTTCGGCCACCACGAACAGCGCCAGGAACACGGCCGCGATGATGAACCCGGCGATGACGCCGCCGTTGCCCCAACCGCTGGTCGGGCCCTGAATCACCGCGTAGAGCAGGGCGAACATGGCCACCGCGATGGTGATTTGGCCGACCCAGTCCAGGGAGCGGCCGGCCGGGGCGGAGGAGTTGCGCGCCCACTTCGCGGAGACCGCCGTGCTGATCGCAGCCAGCACGATGACCGCGACGAAGGCCCAGCGCCAGCTGGCGAACTCGTCGCTGCCGAAGTGGTACCTGGCGAGCCAGCCGCCGAGCACCGGGGAGACGAAGCCGCCGGAGGAGAGGGCCGCGGCCCAGATCGAGATGGCCCGGGAGCGGTCGCGCGCGGTGTGCGTACCGGCGGCCACCATCGCCAGGCTGGTCGGGAAGATCGCCGCGGCGCCGAGCCCGGAGAGGATCTGGCCGATCCACAGGACCAGCACCCTGGTGCCGGTCGAGCTGGCGGCGCCCGGCGTGAGCACGCTGATGAGCTGGCCGACCATCAGCAGCGCGGTGCCCGACACCAGCAGCCGCTTGCGCCCGAACAGGTCGCCGAGCACGCCGAAGGTCAGCTCAAGCAGGGTGACCGGGACCAGGAAGGCGTCCGAGATCCAGGTCAGCTGCGCCGAGCTGGTGCCCAGGTCCTGCTGGAACAGGCCGTTGAGCACGGCCGGGATGGCCAGCGCGACCTGGGCGACGCACACCGCGATCGCGGCGGCGGCCAGGGTGCCGCGGCTGAGGCGGTGCGTTTGATCGGTTGAGCCTGCGGTGTCGAGTCGCACAGGGGTGGACAACGGTGGCCTCCTGCGTCCGGGTGGGTTGCGTCCTTGGGGCGAGGGTGCCACAAGCAACCCGAGACGTACAGGTTTCCTGATGATTATTTTTCGACAGGCAACCTGATCATCGACGGAGGGGAGGCCCGATCCGGCCGCGCGGCTCAGTGCGGCAGGTGACCGGACAACGCCGCACGGCAGGACAGCAGGCTGGAGCGCAGCTGCAGGATCTGATGATCAGTGAGACCGGCAAGCATCCTGTCCTCCAGCGCCGCGACCTGATCCCGCAGCCGGCACAGCAGCCGGCGCCCCTGCGGGGTCAGCGCGAGCACCAGGCGGCGCCGGTCCTGCTCGTCCCGGTGCCGCTCGATCAGCTCGCGCTCCTGCAGCGCCGCGACCATGTCCGCCATCGCCTGTGCGGTCACGAAGGAGTTGCGCGCGAGCTGCGCGGAGGTGAGGTTCGGATGCCGCTCGAGGACGGTCAGCGCGGTGTACTGCAACGCGGTCAGCCCGGCCGGCCGCGCGATCTCGTCGAGCTCGGCGCGCACCGCCAGTTCAACCTGCTTCATCACGTACAGCAGCGTCGGCTCGCCCTCCGCGGTGGCGCGGGAGAGTTTCGGGCGCGCTTGGCCGTCCGTGTGTGCGGCGCGTGTCGGCACCGGCGTCCTCCGTCGCTCCGGGCGGGGCGGCCCCGCGCTTCGATCGTTACGGCTTCCTGATGACCAACAGCAATCAAGTCTGCCAGGGCGCCGACTCGTCGGCGCACCGAGGTGCCGGGCGCCCGGGCCACTGGGATGCAAGCGCCTGACCGCAGCGGTGCGCGCGCCCGGAGCTCAGTCCGCGGATCTCAGTCCCCGGCGTGCTGATGGGCCACGACGGCCAGCTCCACCCGGGAGGTCAGGTTCAACTTGGCCAGGATGCTGGACACGTGGGACTGCACGGTGCGCCGGGAGATGAACAATCGCGACGCGATGGCGGGATTGGAGTTGCCCTCGGCGACCAGCGCCGCGATCCGGCGCTCGGTCTCGGTCAGCGATTCCCAGCCGCTCTTCGGGCGCAGCAGCCGCGCGCCCTGACCGGTCCGGCGCACGCCTTCCCGGCGCAGCCGCTGCTCCGCGCGCACCAGGTCCCAGCGTGCCTCAAGGCCTTCGTAGAGCTCTGCGGCGGTCGCCAGCTCGGCCCGCGCCTGCGCCAGCCGGCCGTCCCGGGCGAACAGCGCCGCGGCGTTCTCGGCGGCATAGGCCTGATACAGCGGACGCGCCGCGGTGGCATAGTCCTGCTCCGCCTGCCGCATCAGCTCCGGATCGCCGTCCACCAGCGCTCGGCAGAGCCGGGCCGTCGCCCGCATGCTGGGCACCGGTTCGGCGCCGGCCAGCGCTTGCACGTCGTCCGCCAGCGTTCGCCCGCGCTGCGCGTCGCCGAGCGTCGCCGCCAGCCTGGCGATATCAGGGCACACATAATGCAGACCGCGATGCAGGCGCAGCTCGCCCGCCTTCTGCCAGGCCTCGAACAGCAGGTCCAGCGCCGCGAGCGGTTGGTCCTGCGCCTCGTAGACCAGCGCCTCGGCCCACAGCCGCAAGTACCCGTAGAAGGTCTCCCGGCGCACCGGCTCGTCGGTGTGCAGCAGCGCGACGGCCGTCTCCAGCTCACCGCGATGGGCGGCCAGCAGCGCCTGCTGGCTGCGCAGACCCCAGCCGCTGTTCAACCCGCGCGGGCCGAGGGCCTCGGCGGTGTCCAGCCCCGCCTTGATCTCCGCGAGCGCGTCATCCCAGCGTCCGGCCAGGACGTGCACGCCGGCGGCGCCCATCCGGTACCAGGACCAGTAGAAACTGCCGTGCGCCTCAGCCCGCCGGGTGCCCGACTCGAACGCCTCGGCGGCCTGCGCGAGCTGATCGAGCTCGGCCAGGCAGATCGCCCGGTTCAGCTCGTTGCCCGAGGTCCACTCCGGCAGCGCGTCGCGTTCGGCGATCGCCGAACGCGCCTGCTCGACATAGTCGAGCGCCTCCGCGTAGCGCCCGGTCAGGAAGCGCAGGCAGCCCAGATAGCTCAGCCCATAGGCGCGCACCTCACCGTCGTCCACCGCGATCATCCGCTGCGCGGCCGGTTCTTCCGCCGGATCGAGGCCGCCGACGGTGAAGCGGCACTGCATGGCCAGGAACTCGAAGCGCGCGGCCTGCGGCGTGGTAAGCCCGGGCAGCTGCATCGCCTCCTGCGCCTCCGCGCCCGCCAGTCTGACCCGGCCCTGCTGGAAGCAGGCGTGGATGAGCATCTCCCGCAGCGCGACCTCGGCGTCCCGATCCCCGTCCGCGGCAAGGGCGGCGCGTGCGGCCTGCTCGGCCCGGTGCGGTTCGCCGACCCACAGCAGCGCCCGCACCAGTTGGCGCCGGAACACCGCCGAGTGCGGATCCGCGGGATCCACGCGGGCACGCGCCCGCTCCAGCAGTTCGACCGCGGCTCGCGGCGCGCGCACCACGAGCGCATCGGCGGAACCCGCCAGCCAGTCGAGCATGCGCGCGTCGAGGGCGGCGTCGTCTGAGAGGTAGCGCACCACACGCTCGACGGCCGCTCCCGAGTCCGCGAGCGCGTGCGCGGCTTGGATGCGCAGGCCGTCTTGCACTGTCGCGGGCAGGCTCTCGCTCAGTGCCTGCCGGATGAGGTCGTGCCGGAAGACCAGCTCACCGGCGCTGTCGACGAGCAGTCCGGCCCGCACCGCCTCCTCGATCACGGCGTACAGCTCGACCGGGGACTTGCCGAGGATCACCACGAGCTCGCCTACGTTCAGGCCCTCGCCGAGCGCCGCGGCCAGCTGGAGCGTGGTGCGGGCCGGCCGGGGCAGGAAGTCGAGCCGGCGCAGGATGGCCTCGGCCAGGGTCCCGGGCAGTTGCGCCCGTTCGGGCGCGTCGGCGGCGCGGGAGGCCCCGGCGTCGTAGGTCGCCGCGCCGTTTGCGATCCGGATCCAGCCCTCCCGGCTCAGCGCCGCGACGAGTTCGGTGACGTACAGCGGGTTGCCCGCCGCGCCGGCCACCAGGTGCAGCAGCCCGCGGTCGGGCCGGGCGCCGAGCTGCCGCTCCACCAGCTCGGCGACCTGCGGCGTGGGCAGCGGCGCGGGGTGCAGCGCCTGGCCGCCCTGCGCCTCAAGTTCGGTCAGCAGCTGGACCAGGTCCTCGTTCTGCGGCACGGCCCGGGTGGTCAGCGCCAGGGCGAGCGGATGGTGGTGGGCCATCACGCCGATGCGGCGCAACGCCAGCAGGCTCGGCCGGTCGGCCCACTGCGCGTCGTCGAGCAGGATCGCCACCGGACCGGCGGCGCACCACTCGTCCACCGCGTTGAGGATCGTCTCGATGATGACCAGTTCCCGATACGGCGCCGAGGACGCGTCGTCGCTCTGGTCGGCCCGCAGCACCTCGCCGACGCGCACCGCGGCGCCGAGCGGGTTGGGTCCGTCTATCCCGAGGCAGGACGCGATCGCGGCGAACGGCAGGCCCGCCTCCAGCTGCCGGGCCGAGCCGCGTAGCACCTGGAAGCCGCGCTCGCGTCCCTCCTGGTCGAACGCGTCAAGCAGGGCGCTCTTGCCGATGCCGGGCTCGCCGACGATCCACAGGGCGCCGCCGTGGCCGCGCTCGCCGTTCTGAATCAGCGTTCGAATACTGCGGAGCTCGCGTTCCCTCCCGGCCAACGGTGCCAGCGTCATGGGATCAAGCGTAAGTCGTCACCGTGTCAAGGCGCGCGGAATCGGCGCGAAAACTGTGGCGGCGCGCCGCGATGCGGCGAGCGGTCTTCGCGCTATGCGATGTGGCCGGCGGCAGGGTGAGCCGGGGAACGGGGCTGCGTTGCTTTAGGCGACGGCTGAGACGCGGGGAGTCCGTCTCAGACGTCGGCCTTCACAACGCACCAGACCACCTTGCCGCCGGTCGGCGGCAGGTAATAACCCTGTTCCTCGCTCAGGCTCGCGACCAGCATCAGGCCGCGTCCGCGCTCGGTGTCGTTGAACCCGATCCCGTCAAACGCCTCGTCGTATGCCGCCTCCTGCAGTGGGTCCTGGTCGAATGCCGCCGGGGAGAGCGCGGCCGGGTCAAGGGAGTCTGTGTCGAACGTGTCCGCGCCGAACGTGTCCGCGTTGAGCGGTTCTGTGCCGAATGCGTCCGCGCCGAACGCGGCCGGGCCGAACGTTCCTTCCGCACGCCGCGGCGGGAGGATCGCTGCGTCGAAGACCTCGATGAGTACTGCGCCGGGCTCGTCGCGCAGGTTCAGGCAGAGTTGCCCGCCGCATTGGGCGCAGCGCGCCGGGGATGCGGTCGCCGTGGCGGCGGACAGGCCGTGCACCAGGGCGTTGGTCACCAGCTCGGAGATCAGCAGACTTACGTCATCGGCGGTGTCCGGGTGCAGACCCCGGGCGTGGAGCAGTTCGACGGCGCGCCTGCGGGCCCATCCCGCCGCTACCGGCACGGCCGGCAGCGGCACGTGGTCGTCGGGGCGCTCCGCGGTCGTGGTGGCCAGGCCGGCGGGCCTCGCGCCAGGTCCCGGTCGGCGCGGGCGCAGCCAGGGATCAGCCGGTTCGAGCATTGTCATCGCCGCCCGGAGGCGGTGGGTCTGTACATCGCGATCGGCTCCACTAGTTCGGTATGCCGTCGCCGCCGGCCGGCACGGTCCACACGGAGGTGGCCGCCGTGATCGACGGCTGGACCGTAGTCCGGCGGCGGCGACGGCAGGCTTCAGAACTACCGGAGGCGCGCAACGCCGTCATCCGCCACATGGCGGAGATTGGCTCCAGCGCAGGCCGCCCGCTCGCGACGGCGCGGAATCCGGCGGCGATATCCGCCAGGTGGCGGATGACGATGCCCGGCCGGAGGCGCGAATGTGGGGACCGCCGTCGCTACCGCGACAGTCCACCGGCCGCGACCACGGTTGGACCGCCGCGGTGGCGGCGGATCGATTCGCGGATCACCTTGCACGATGCACGATGCGTTACCGCACAACCGCACAACCGCACAATCGCAACACAGCACGATGCACTACCGCACAACGCACCACTGCACCATGTGTTACCGCACAATGCAGTACTGCAACATCGCACGGAGCACTACCGCACAATGCAGTACCGCAACACAGCACGATGCACTACCGCACAATCGCACTCTCGCACGGTGCGTTGTCGCACTCTCGCACGACAGTGGCGGCGGCCGGGCTTCCGGCCGCCGCCACCGTGCTGTTCAAACCGCGGCAGGGTCATCCATGGAAGCTGGATGGGTTGTAACACTTATTGGTGCTGGAGTTGTACAGCGGAGTGGTGTCCACCGGCTCGTTGCTCGGCGGGTTGACGATCACCGAGGCCGAGTCCTGAGTGAGGTCGTCCTCGCAGGAGATCACCTTGCTGGAGTTGCCGCCCTTGCCGCCGATCCACAGGTCGATGTGGTACAGCTTCGGACCGCCGTCCGGGCCGTGACCCGTCCAGTCCTGGTCACACTCGACGCAGTCGTCTTCCATGATGAAGTAACGGTGCAGGTAGGGGTAGTAGACCTTGGTCCCGATGGCCAGTTCGGACTTGTCCGTGGCGTACGTGATCGGGTTCGAATACGTGCCGACGCCGCCGGCCGAGTTGTGGATGGTGTGGTTGCCGTCGCTCTTCGGGTAGGCGATGTCGGCTCCGGGCGGGGAGTTGTCCGGCCAGCCGTAGAGGGTGACCAGGAAGTGGCGCGTGGTGCTGGCCTGAGCCGAGGTGGCGGACGCGAACAGGCCGAACCCGGCCAGCGCGACCGCGAGCAGGCCGCCGATCAGCGCCGTCAGGCGCGTCTTGGTCAGTCGCATGGTGGGTAAGTCTCTCCTCTTGTTCGTTGGGTCGTACGTTCCCTTCCAGCCGTGCGCCGCCGGAGTGGCCGCCTTATGGGCGTCCGATCAAGTTAGTCAACTTTCCTAACTAACGTTGGGCAGGGTACGGCGGGCAGTGACAGGGGTCAAGGGTTCCGGCGGAAGTTGTCCGGCCTCGATCGGAGGTGGCTGATCGGAGGTGGCTGATCGGAGGTGGCCGATCGGCTGGGGGCGCGACGCGCTGATGGCCCGCTCGGAGTGCCGAACGGGCCATCAGCGCGCGAAGGATCCTCAGCTAGCGCATCGACACGCTGATGCCCGCTCGGGTGCCGGACAGGCCATCAGCTCGCATCAGGGTCCTTAGTTGGCGCGTCGATACGCTGATGCTCGCTCGGAGGCCGAACGGGCCTATCAGCTCGCGCACGTGTCCTCAGTGCCGCGTGAACGGCTCGAATGTGTGGCTGAACTGCCAAGTGCTCTGCGCGATCCCCGAGCAGCTGTCACTGCCCGCCGTACCGACGCAGCCGCCGTTGTCCCGCTCCAGCGCCCAGAACGAGAGCTCGGCGATACCGGTCGACCGCGCCCAATGCTCGACCATCGCCGCGTCGGCGGTGGTGAAGATCTCCGGCGGGCCGAAGTCGTCGATGCCGAGCATCTCGGTGATGCCGAGCATGTGCCAGAGCTCCGTCTCGCCCTTGTGCGGGTAGACCGTGCGCAGCTGCTGGATCACGGCCTTGGCTGCGGTGATCGTGTCCTGGCCCATCTCGTGCGGCGCGTTGTCGTAGTAGTCAAACGTCATGATATTGACGATGTCGATCCGGGCGTGGTTCGTGACCGCGTTCTGCAGGATGCTGATTCCGTCGGGCACGTCGAGTCCGGTCATGTTGGTGCCGATCGTGTACACGAACTGCACGGTGCGGCCGTGGCACGCTGCCCACTGCTCGACGAGCCGGATCGCCTTGTTGCGGCGGTCGATCCCGGCCGGGTTGGTCTGCGAGTTGTCCTCGACGTCGAAGTCGAGCCGGGTGACGCCGTAGGTGGTGATGACCTTCTCGTAGTCGGCCGCGATCTTCGCCACGTCGGTGCAGCTGTCGGCGATCTCCTCGCCCGCGTGGTCGGCGCTGTAGCCGCCGAAGGACGGGATCACGTCGCCGCCCGCCGCGCGCATCCGCGCGATCGCCGCGCCGTATGTCGACCAGGCGATCGGGGTCGCGGCGTTGCCATTCCAGTCAAGGTCGCACGAGCCGGGAGCCGGGGTCTGGATGAACGCGAGGGTCAGGTACTTCGCGCCGGACTCAGCGGAGAGCACGGCCGGATCGTCGGTGGTGTAGCCCTCGAAGTAGGGCGCGAAGATATGCCGCGGCAGTGGCCGAGCTGTGCTGTGGTCGCGGTCGAGCCCGCCAGCGGCCGCGGACGCGCCGGTCGACAGTGACGACGACGCCGAGGCGGGCGAGTGCGCCGATGCGGAGGCCGGCATCATCGCTCCCGTCGCGACGAGGGCACAGGCCGCGAGGGCCGTACCCATCCATCGAACTTTGGTCATCGCTCGCTCCTTCGCCGGCAGGGACTGCCGACGCTTCGCCGTTAAGTTAGGAAAGTTGTCTAACCGATCGCGAAGATAGGGCGGCGCCAGGACGGCGTCAAGGGCTGGAGCGGGGGGACGGAGCCGGCTCGTGTCAGGGCGCTAAGGGAGCTGAGTGATCGGGTGCGGAGGCGTTCGAGGCGGTGGGGTCGGGCTGTGCGGGCGCGGTCGAGGAGCTGAGTGATCGGGTGCGGGTGGTGGCGGAGGCGTGCGAGTCGGCGGGGCCGACTCGCATCGGGTATCAGGGAGCTGGGCTATTGGACGCTGCGTGAGCGGCGTGGGCCTAGAAGCTGCGCGGGTTTCCGCCGGGCTGGGCGCGGCGCAGTTCGGCGCACATGATGCGGCCGAGGCGGCGGGTCTCGCGACGGTTGGCGAGTGCTCCGGCGGCGGCGCCGCTGAGCAGCGGTCCGAGCGAGAGGACGCTGCGGCCGGCGCGGCGGGCCAGGCGGCGGGAGAGCCGCCTGCGCAGCGCCGGACCCACCGCGAGCACCAGGTTTCCGGGGGCGAGCACGACGCCGCGCCGGTCCGCCCAGGCGGCCGTGTACGCGGTCATCCGGTCCACGGCCGTGCCCGGCGCGCGCAGGCCGTACACCTCGTGCAACTCGGCGATCAGCTTGATCTCGATTCCCGCGACGGCCAGCGTCTCGGCCGCCACCTCGACCGCGAACAGCGGGGCGATCGGCAGCAACGCCCACACGCCCACCGCTGCGCCCACCGTCGCGCTGGCCTTGGTCGCGCCGTCGATTAGCGCGTCGGCCAATTGGTCCGGTGAACGCCCGGGGAACTGTGCGCGCAGGGTCGCCAGGTCGCGCACGGGGAGGCGTGGTGCAACTGCCAAGACCTCGTCGGCCATGCGCTGCCCGAAGGAGCGCACGCCATATGCGCGGTCTTGGCCGTGCCGCTGCCGGCGAAGGACGCCGGCGAGCGTGGAAACGAGTCGGCCGGAGCGTTGCTGCGTCGGATCACCGCGCACGATTTCCCCGACGATGGCGGCGATGTCGCGGCCGCTCTTCGCCGAGTTGGCGGTTGGCTCGGTGTCCTTGTCCGCGTCGTGTCGGTGTAGGTCCATGGGACCGGAGTACCCGCGCGCGCGGGATGGACACGGTTTGTCTGTGGACGGAGTGTTCAGCAGTCGTGGTCGCGGGACTCGCGGTGCAGGATGCGTGCGGCGTGGCCGACGAGTCGTCGCGGAGTACGGCGGGCGCGGGACACCGTGACGCAGTCCCGGCAGGCGGTCAGTGCGGGAGAGGCGAAGGCCAGGCAGCAGGTGTCGCGCCAGACGGTGTCGTCCTCGCCGACTCCGGCGAGACCCGGCACCGGAAGCAGCGCGGTGAAGCGGTTGGCGTCGGCGGCCGCGGTGACGGAGATGTCGGCGAAGGCGTAGGCGAACGCGGCTGCGGCCTGGCCCCACAGCGCCCGCTCGCTGATCTTCTTGGCCGCGGTCGTCTGGCGCAGCATCGGGACTAAGTGCTCTTCGATCAGCGTACTGCGAAGGAAGTCGAGCTGGCGTTCCTCGTCGGCGAGCACTACCGCGCCGTCCGACCTGCGCGCGGCGTGGGTGGGCAGTACGGCCGTGGTGGGGCGCCGCAGTCCGATGGAGATGTACGGCTGTTCGGGCAGGAGCTGGAACAGCACGTTGTCCGCCGAGAGCAGCGGCACTTCGCGGGCCATGGTCCAGGCCGCGGCCAGCGGTTGGGCGAGACGGTAGGTGTAAGTCTTCCAGGCCAACGTCACGGCGGCGTGCGGGGGAGCGGCCCAGAGCCGGTAGGGCAGCTCGAATAGCACGTCAAGGCATGTGCCGCTGGTCAGCTCGGTGGCGGGAATCCAATTGCCCGGATCGGAGACGATCAGGGAATTGACGATGAACTGTGGCCTGGTATCGCAGCTTAATGATTCAGGGGGGTAAGGCGGCTGGATCGGCATGGCCCCGTACACGCGCGCCGCACCGGATCGGTTCACCGACGGAGGCTCATCTCAGGTCCGCCACAGACCCGGTTAACTTGCCATACGCACCGTTGAACCGCAGCGTCGTGCGCATCGTGCCACCCCTACACGAGTCACAGGCGAAGCCGCCTTCTTCGCCCTCGTACTCCTCGGAGGCACGTTGCCATCCATGCTTTTTAGCGCTGGTCCTTGCCCGGGACCCGCGCCTCTTGCCCTCAGTCAAAGCTGCCTTGCCCTCCTAGACGCGATCCGCCGGAAATCGGATGCAGGCGTTGCCCCGCAGGTCTTCGGCGCGGCGACGTCGGTTGCCGGACCCGCCGCCAAGCAGGGGAGGCCCGGTCTCATGGAGGAAAGATGCTGACCGAGACCGTCCGCGCGGTGCGGCCGGCCGGATCGGGAGCCTGCCTCGCACGTACCGCGCCGCGCACCGATCTCGGCGCCGGACCCGAGCCGTCCCTGGCGGCCGACGGCGTCACCATCGGCAACCTTCTGCGTTGCTGGGTGCGCGAGCGGGCGATCCCGGAGCCGGCGGACCGGATACTTCGGCTGACGCTGGCGAACTCCGAGGTGCGTATAGAGGTGCCGGTCACGTACTGGTCGCCGGTCGGCTGGCACCGGTTCGGCCCGGCCCGGATGATCGACACAGGGCACGTCGATTCGGCGCATACCGGCGACCGTTACGCGGACGACCAGCACTGGGGTCCTGGCGTGGATCCGGTGCACAAGCCAGTGGACCCAGCCACGCTCGCCGCCGTGCTGGCGCTCGAAGTGATCGGCGACGGCCGGCAGGACACGGTCGCGCAACTGGTCGGGCGGGTCGCCTACTCGGCCGCGAACACGGCCCGCTTTCTGGCCGAGCGGTGGAACCGGCCCGGCGATCCGCTGGGCACGACGCCTTTCCTGTCCAGCGAGCAGGCGCTCATCACCGGCTACCCGCTGCACCCGTCGCCCAAGAGCCGCGACGAGCTGACCTCGGCGGAACTTGGGGCCTACTCGCCGGAACTGCGCGGCCGCTTCCCGCTGCACTGGTTCGCCGCCTCGCCGGAACTGGTGACGGGCGACAGCGCGCGGTCCGAGCGCGCCGAGGCAGTCATCGCCGCGATCGCCGGCACCGACCTCGACGTTCCGGACGGCATGGTGCCGATTCCAGCCCATCCGTGGCAGGCCGGTGTGCTGCTCGGCAATCCCTCGATCCAGGCCATGCTCAGCACCGGGATGCTGCGCGATCTGGGTCCGGCGGGCCAGATGTGGCACCCGACGTCGTCGTTGCGGACCGTATACCGGTCTGACAACCCTCTGATGCTCACCCTCCCGCTCACGTTGCGAACCAGCGGTGTGGACCAGGAAGGCACGCGCGCGCAGTTGAAACGCGGCGTGGAAATGCATCGAATTCTCGAGGCGGGGCTTGGCGCCGAACTGGCCGCCGCGCACCCCGGGTTCGAATTCGTGCGCGACCAGGCCTGGCTCGCCGTCGACGTGGCCGGCGCCGAGAACTTGCCCAGCGGGCTTGAAGTGTCGCTGCGCGAGAACCCTTTTGGCCCGGGCAATCTGGTGCATTGCCTGGCCGGCCTGGTCGCCGAGCGCCCGGGCGCCGATCCGTCGCTGCTCGCCTGCTTTGTCAAGGGGCTGTCGGTGCGCTCGCGCCGGCGGGTGCACGAGGTGGCGCGCGAGTGGTTCGGCAGATATCTGGACGCGGTGGTGGAGCCGATTCTCTGGCTGTATGCCGAGCACGGCATCGCGCTGGACGCCCATCAGCAGAACACGCTCGTGGCCGTGAACGCGGGCGGCTGGCCGGTCGGCGGCCGATACCGCGGTGATCAGGGGCCGTACTTCGCCGCGTCGCGGGCCGAGCGGTTGTCGCAGTGGGTGCCGGGGGCGGGACGGGAGAGTGGGGCGATCGTCGCCGACGACGTCGCGGATGAACGCCTGGGCTACCGGCTCGGCGTCGAGAACCTGCTCGGTCTGATCGGGGCGTTCGGGTCGCAGCGCCTGGCCGACGAACTGGTGCTCCTCGACGATCTTCGCGGCTTCCTGATCCGGTTCGCGCGTCGCGGCAGGGCGGTGCCGCAGCCGGTGACCGCGCTGCTGGAGGCGGACACGCTGCGGTGCGAGGCGAACCTGCTGACCGGAATCGGCGGCCCGGGAACCGGAGCGCGGGACGCGGCGGCGCTCGCCGAACCGATCTACATCGACATTCCCAACCCGCTGGCGCGATGCGGTGGGCGGTGACGCCTGCTCGACGATCCGGCCGGTCGCGAGTCCGGCCGCTCAAGCAAGCTGCTGACTGAAAAGCAGGCAGGAGAGTTCCATGTCTTACTTCCTTGGGGGATGATCCGTGTCCACGCCGACCTTCGCGCCTGACGGCTCGTACCCTGGTGGCTCTTACTCTGACGGCTCGTCACCGGCCGGGTCGCCGACCTCGTCGCCGCTCTATGACGAGCTGCTGCGGACCAGCGGCGGCTGGCCGACGCTGCCGACGCAGAATCTGCAGCCGACCCAGACCCAGGTCATGCCACAGATGTCGGCGCCGCAGATGCCGCCGCAGATGGCGCCGCCGCCCGGGGCTTCGATGATGCCGCCGATGCCGCCGCCCATGCCGGGACCGGCCGGCTATCCGCCGCAGGCCGCGCCTTCGTGGCCGGGTGCCCAGACCCAGACGGCGCCGCCGGCTCAGCACACGATGAATCACCTGAGCCCGGCCACGCTCGCCTTGCTGCGCCGGCTGCCGCCTCCGCCGCCCGAACCGCGTTACTTCGGCCGCAACCGTTCCCCCGCCGACGAGCACCGGGACGTGACCGGCGGGTGGCTGCGCGCGGCGGTGTTCGGCGCCATGGACGGCGTCGTCACCAACGCCTCGCTGATCGCCGGCGCCACCGGAGCGCACGCCACGAATCACACGATCCTGCTGACCGGACTGGCGGGTCTGGTCGCCGGCGCGTTCTCGATGGCCACCGGCGAGTACATCTCGGTCACCTCGCAGAACGAGGTCACCAGCGCGGAGATCGAGGCCGAGCGGCGGGAACTGGAACGCAATCCCGGCCGGGAGCTCGCGGAGCTCGCCGAGGTGTTCATGGGCAAGGGGCTGGAGCCCACGCTCGCCCTCGAGGTCGCCAGGCAGCTGTCCGACGACCCGGAGCAGGCGCTGACCGTCCACGCGCGCGAGGAACTGGGCATCGACCCGGACGACCTGCCCTCGCCGTGGACCGCGGCCAGCGCCTCGTTCGGCGCCTTCACCATCGGCGCGCTCACGCCGCTGCTGCCCTATCTGATCGGGGCGGCGTCGTTCAAGGCCTCGTTGATCCTGGCCAGCCTTTTCGCCTTCGGTGGCGGCGCCGTCGTGGCGCGGGCGGCCGAGCGGCCGGCAGCGCAGGGCGGGTTCCGGCAATTCGCGCTCGGCGCACTGGCGACCGGCATGACGTTCCTGGTCGGACATCTCGTCGGCGCGCAAGTCGGATAACGAATGATGGGGTGGGGGTAAAAAGCCGCGCGGCGCGATCCGGGTTTCTTCCTCGGATCGCGCCGCGCAGGCCTGCGCTCGCACTGCTGCTTCGACGGGCGCCTATCAGTGCACGATGTATCGGCCCACCATGCCGCCGGCCATGTGGTCGGTGACGTGGCAGTGGTAGAGCCAGTCGCCGGGATTGTCCTCGGTGTACTCCACCGTCAGCGTCGTGGAGGGTCCGAGGATCTGCGCGTCGACGTACTGCCCGCTCGGGTCGCGCCAGCGGTGTCCGTGCACGTGGAAGACGTGGAACTCCTTGCCGAGCGCGGCCACCCGCCACCGCACCCGCTCGCCGAGCCTGGCGGTGAACGTCGGGGTGTTGCCGAGATAGCAGGCGCCGTTGAAGCAGTCATAGTCCTGAGACAGCGCGGGCACGTCGTCCTGGTAGAGGTCGTGGAAGAAGAGCACGAACTCCCGGTCCACGGCCGGGGTGTGCCGATCGGTGATGGCGACGATGCCGAGCAGCCCGAGTTCCGCGCCGAGTTCCATGCCCGGCCCCATCGAGCCCATTCCCTGCGCGACCGAGTGGTCGTGGTACGGCCAGGTGCCCACCGAGGAATCGACCGCGGTCCAGGTGTAGGTGTAGGTCTCGCCGACCTTCACCGCCCGGCCCGGCAGGTTCGGCTGGGTCGCGATGTACGCGCCGTCGCCGGCCGGCGTGTACCTGAAGCCGTGCGTGTGCATGCTGTGTGGCCAGCGGTAATGCGTGTCGTTGTTGCGGAAGTGGACCACCACCGTGTCGCCGACTTCGGCGCGGATGATCGGCCCCGGGATGCCGGTGTTCGGCCCGAGGTCGTCGTTGCCGGGCAGCACTTGTTTCCAGCCGGGCGTATAGGCGCGGTAACCAATGGCCCAGAACGTCGAGTCCGAGGCTTTGAAACTCGTGCCCATCATCAGGTCTTTGCCGGTGGGGACCAGGTTGTGCTGGAAGCTGTCGGCGGAGATCCAGTACTCGCGGGTGCGGGCCCGGTGCAGTGGCGCGGTGGCCGCGTCCGCCGCCGGGGCCGTGGCGAGGGTGGTGCCGGCCAGCGTCGTCGCGGCGCCTGCCGAGAACAGCGTGCGCCGGCTGAGCCGGAAACGGTCGATGGTCATGGAGAACCCTCCGAGACTGCGCAGGTGGATGCTGCACGCGAGGGTGCAGACCGGGAGAACGGGACGCGGATCGGCTCGCCGTAGGCCTGCAATAAGTTTGGTTAGCCTTACCTAATAGCGAGCGGCGCTGGGAGCCGAGGTTAGGGGTGGCGCGCCGTCGGCGTCAAGGTTCGAAGGCGCGGAGATTCGGCCGGGCCGGGGATTGAACCGAACCTGTGACGCACTCGTGTTCAGCCTTCGAAAGTCGGGCTGTACCAACGCGGTCCGGCCGGCTGGGCGCGCAGCTCAGCCGGCCGGAGCATCGATCCACTCATCAGGGAACGATGACGCGTGCCCGATTCTCGGTCGCGATTTCGAAGCCTGCGAAAACTACCCGAGAAATGCCTCCCGGGAGACTTGCGCGAAGCCGAATCGCAAGTAAGGTTAGGCTAACCTAACTAAGGCGAAGGGCCTTGGTCGGGAGCCTTTCCGTCCCCTGCTCAGGAGTTGCCGATGCGCCGCACCCCCCTACTGATCGCCGCCCCTCTCTCCGCAATCGCCCTCGCGGCCACGGCCAGCGGGTGCAGCACTCTAGGCGGCACGTCCGCGACGGCGGCGCAGGTGTCCGGCACCACGAATCTGGTGCTCTACAGCGGCCAGCACGAACAGACCACCGCGCTGCTGGTGTCCGCGTTCGAGAAGTTGAACCCCAATATCAAGGTGACCGTCCGCAGCGACGACGAGGGCGCGCTCGCCCAGCAGCTGCTGCAGGAGGGTTCGAAGTCGCCGGCCGACCTGTTCTTCGCGGAGAATTCGCCGGCGCTCGAACAGGTTCAGGAAAAGGGCTTGCTCGCGCCGGCCCCGGCCGAGGCGCTTTCCGCGATTCCGGCCAAATACGACTCCCCGCAGGGCGACTGGGTCGGTATCACCGGGCGGGTCACCTGTCTCGTCGTCGGCGCCGGCGTGCCGGCCTCGCAGGCGCCTACCTCGGCGCTGTCGCTGGCCGACCCGAAGTACAAGGGCAAGCTCGCCTTCGCGGGCAGCGAGACGGACCTGCAGCCGATGATCACCGCGCTGGCCGACAAGTACGGGACCAAGGCGGCCACGGACTGGCTCAACGGGATCAAGGCCAACGCGGCGGCCCACCTGCTGCCGGACAACGAGACCGTCACCAAGGACGTGGACACCGGCCAGGTACAGATCGGCGTCGTCGACAACTACTACTGGTACCGCCAGGCGGTCGACGACGGCGGGTTCGACAAGGCGCACTCGCGCATCGCCTACTTCGCGGCGGGCGACCCCGGCTACGTGTTGAGCGTCTCCGGCATCGCCACCCTGGCCTCCAGCAAGCACAAGGACGCGGCCGCCTCGTTCATCAAGTTCCTGGCCTCGCCCCCGGCCGAGAAGATCATCGCCGACTCGGACAGCTTCGAGTACCCGCTGCTGCCCGGCAGCCCGGCGAACGCGGCCGAACCGCCGCTGACCACGCTGACTCCGGGTACGGTCGGCGTCGACAAGCTCGGCGACGGCTCGACCGCCATCTCGCTGCTCCAGCAGGCGCAGCTGCTGTGAGCGCCCCGACGATGCAGGAGGGCGCCCTCGCGGCGCCCTCGCTCCCCCAGACGTCCGCTGCAGCCGCTGCCCCCGGGCTCGTGCTCGTGGCCGCGCGCCGAGCCCGCCGCCCACCGGTCCTGCTCGGCCTGTCGCTCGCCGCGTCCGCACTGGTGCTGCTGCCGATGGTGTTCCTGGTCTACCAGGCCGCGCAGGCCGGCTGGGCGCCGCTCGAGCGGCTGCTGTTCCGCTCGCTCACCGCGCACCTGCTGATCAACACGGTCGAGCTCGCGGTCTGCGTCACCGTCCTGTGCGCGATTCTCGGCACCGCGGCGGCTTACGCGACCGAACGCACCGATCTGCCGCTGCGGCGGATGTGGTCGGCGCTGATCGTGATCCCGCTCGCCATCCCGGACTTCATCGTCGGCTACACCTGGTCCTCGCTGTGGCCCTCGCTGCACGGGCTGGCCGGCGCGGTGCTGGTGATGACCCTCAGCCTCAACCCCCTGATCTACCTGCCGGTCAAGGCGGCGCTGCGCGAGGCCGACCCGGGCCTCGAGGAGGCCGCCCGCTCGCTGGGCCTGAGCCCGCTGGGCACGTTCCGCCGGGTGACCCTGCACCAGATCAGGCCCGCGCTCATCGGCGGCAGCCTGGTGGTCTGCCTCGCGCTGCTTGCCGAGTTCGGCGCGTTCGAGATCCTGCGCTTCCAGACCTTCACCACCACGATCTTCACCGAGTTCACCATCGCCTACTCCACCTCCGCGGCCAGCGCGCTGGCTCTGGTCCTGGTGCTGCTCGGGCTGGGTGTGCTGGTCGCCAGGCACTACGCCGCGGGGCGGCACGGCCGGGTCTCGCGCGCGAGCGGCGGCGCCCGCCGTCCGCCGGTCCGGCACCGGCTCGGCCTGCGCGTGATCCCGGTGACCCTCGGCTGCCTGGCGCTGACCGGGCTGTCCCTCGGCGTGCCGATCTCGACCCTCGGCTACTGGCTGACGCGCACGCAGCCGACCACGCTGCCCGCGGTGGCCCCGGTGCCGACCGCCGCCGAGACCACGCTGCTGTACGCGCTGCTCGCGGCCGGCGGGGCGATCCTGCTGGCGCTGCCCGTCGCGCTGCTGGTCGAGCGGCATCCGGGTCCGCTTTCCCGGGTGCTGGAATCGGTGACGCTGAGCGTGCAGGGCCTGCCCGGCCTGGTGATCGCGATGGCGCTGGTGTTCTTCGCGGTGCGCTACGCCTTCCCGCTGTATCAGAGCCCGATCCTGATGGTCGCGGCGTACTCGGTGCTGTTCTGCCCGCTCGCCCTGGTCTCGGTGCGTGCCTCCCTCGCGCACGCCCCGGCCCGGCTCGAGGAGACCGCGCGCTCGCTGGGCAAGCGGCCGCTCGGGGCGCTGCTGCGGGTGACCCTGCCGCTGATCGCACCGGGCCTCGCGGCCGGATTCTGCCTGGTGTTCCTGTCCGTGGTCACCGAGCTGACCGCGACGCTGCTGTTGCTTCCCTCCGGGGTCAAGACGCTGGCCACCCAGTTCTGGGCCTTCCAGAACGACCAGTCGTACGCCGCGGCGGCCCCCTACGCGACGGCGATCGTGGCGATCGCGGTCGTGCCCGGCTATCTGCTGGGCGTGTGGTTCGACAAGAAACGAGGAGCCTGAAAGCCATGACGCAGATCGCCGAACTGCCGCGACTCGAATCCGCATCAGGGCCCGCAGCCGCGGCCGCGACCGGGTCCGAGTCCGAATCAGCGCCGTCGCTCGTGCGCATCAGTGGCCTGTATAAGTCGTACGGCGCGACGCCGGTGCTGCGCGGCGTGGACCTGACCATTCGCACGGGCGCGCTCACCGCGGTGCTCGGGCCGTCCGGCAGCGGCAAGACCACCATGCTGCGGCTGCTGGCCGGCTTCGAACGCGCCGACCGCGGCCAGATCGAGCTTGGCGATCGGACCGTGGATAACGCTCGTAGCGCGGTGCCGCCGGAGAAGCGGCGCATCGGCTACGTACCGCAGGACGGCGCGCTCTTCCCGCATCTGACGGTGCGTGAGAACGTCGGGTTCGGTCTGCCGCGGGCGCAACGGCGCTCCGGGCGTATCGAGGAACTGCTCGAACTGACCGATCTGAGCGGCATGGCCGGTCGGTACCCGCACCAGCTCTCCGGCGGCCAGCAGCAGCGCGTCGCCCTCGCCCGCGCCCTCGCGCCGCGCCCGGACCTCGTGCTGCTCGACGAGCCCTTCTCCGCGCTCGACGCCGCGTTGCGTACGTCGGTCCGGGCCGAGGTTCTGGCGATCCTGCGGGCCACCGCCTGTACCGCGATCCTGGTTACCCACGATCAGGATGAGGCCCTTTCGATGGCCGACCGCATCGCGGTCCTGCGTGAGGGCCGAGTCGTGCAGCACGGCACTGCCCGGGAGCTGTACGACACGCCTGCGGACCCGCAGCTGGCGTGCTTCCTCGGCGAAGCCAACCTGCTCGACGCGACGCTCACCCCGAGCGGCGCCGACCTCGGCCCGCTCGGCCTGTTGGCGGTGCTGCCCGAGTGCGGCGGCAGTTGCGCCGAGAGCGAGCGCAGGGAGGACGCTGGCGCGAGCAATGGCGCGAAGGACGCTGCTGCGGCTACAGCCACGGCCACGACCGCAAGCATCGGCACCACCGCTACCGCGCTAATCCGGCCCGAACAGTTCTCCGTCGATGTGTGTGACGACGCGGCGGACGACGACTCCGCGAGGGCCGGAATCCCCGGCCTTGTGGAGCGGTGCGATTACTACGGCCACGACGCGATGCTCACGGTGCGACCGCAGGCCGAGCGGGCCGACAACGTGCGGCGCCTGCCCGAGAAGCTGCTCGTCCGCATGCCCGCGGGCGGACAACTCTCGGCGGGCACGCTCGTCAAGCTCACCGTGCGCAGCCCGATCGCCGTCTGGCGCGCGGAGGACGTCCCTGCCGCCGCGTGATCTGCGGAGCCGTACTGGAGCCGTGCAGGAAGAGCAGCGTCGGGGTGCTGATCGTTCGGGCCAGCACCCCCACGGTGCGATGAAGGCGCGGCAAGGTCTAGGTTGAGTCCCGGAAACCGAGCGGGAGGCGACGATGGCTGACGGCGGCGTGCACTTCGACCCCGAGGTGACGGTGGCCAATCCCGCGCGGGTATACGACTACTGGCTCGGCGGCTCGTCGAACTTCGCCGTGGACCGGGAGCTGGGCGACCGGATGATCGCCATCGACTCGCGCGTGGTGCCGATGGTGCGGGAGAACCGGCACTTCCTGCGCCGCGTGGTCACTTGGCTGTGCCGGCACGGCGTGACCCAGTTCCTTGATCTGGGCTCCGGGATTCCGACCGTGGGCAACGTGCACGAGGTCGCCACCCGCGTCACGCCGGAGGCGAAGGTCGCTTACGTCGACAGCGAGCCGGTGGCCGTCGCGTACAGCTCACGCATCCTCGAAGGCAATCAGAACGCGACGATCACACACGCCGACCTGCGCGACTCGGAGACCGTGCTGTCCGCGCCGACGGTCGCCGGGCTGCTGGACTTCAGCCGACCGGTCGCGGTGCTGGCGCTCTCGGTGATGCAGTACTTCGACGACGCCTCGGATCCCGCCGCCATGCTGGCCCGCTATCGCAAGGTGCTGGTTCCCGGCTCGTACCTGGCGATCTCGCATATCAGCGCGGACGATCCGGACGTGGACATGGACGGCCTCGCCGACGCGACGAAGAACGCCACCGTGAGCGCGCATCCGCGCACGCGGGCCGGGGTGACCGCGTTGTTCGGCGACGCGCAGCTGGTGCCGCCGGGACTGGTGTGGGTCGGCGGATGGCATCCGGAACCCGGCTCGGCCGAGCCCGTACCGGGAATACTCGGCGGGCTCGGCCGGGTGGGTTGACTGACCGGCTGATCATTTCGTGCTTCGGATAAACACCTTCATGGTGTGGATGAACACCTTCGTGCTTTAGATGAATACCGCCGCGCGTCAGCCGCCGAGGCGGAACTGCTGCGCCACGGTGCCGTTGCAGTCGTAGATCTGAAGCAGGTCGCCGGAGGCCTCGTCGTTGTTCGGATCGTCGAGGCAGCGCCCTGATTGCGGGTTGAGCAGCGAGCCGTTGGACTGGCTCAGCCAGGTTTGAGAACCGCTGCCGTTGCAGTCGAACAGCTGAACCTGCGTCCCGTTCGCGGTTCCCGCGTTGCGCACGTCGAGGCACTTACCGAAGACGCGGATCGTGCTGTCGCCGGGCGCGAACCAGCGCTGCGCATCGGTCTGGTTGCACGTGTAGAGCTGCACAGCGGTCGCATACGACGGATCGGCGCCGGCCACGTCCGCGCACAGCCCGCCGGGCCCGTTGATCGGACCTGGGGGCAGCTTCCAGAGCTGGGCCGCCGAACCGTTGCAGTCGTAGAGCTGCACTTGGACCGCGCCCGGCGTGGTGTTGCCGTTCGGGTCGTCGAGGCAGCGCCCTGATTGCGGGTTGAGCAGCGCGCCGTTCGTCTCGGCGACCCAGGTCTGGGAAGCGGAGCCGTTGCAGTCAAACAGCTGCACCGGCGTTCCGTTCGCCGTGCCCGCGTTGGCGGCATCGAGACACTTGCCGAGAACCTGCACAGTATTCGTGCTCGTATACGCGATCTGCTGCGCGGCGGTGTGGTTGCAGGTGTACAGCTGGATCGGCGTTGCGTTCGCCGTCGATCCGCCGCGTACGTCGAGGCAAAGGCCGCCGTCGCCGATGACCTCTCCGCTCGTCGGATTCGCGGTCGCGCTGCCGCTCAGCGAGATCGTGTGCGCCGAGCTGACCGGAAGCGCGGCGGTGACGACGGTTGTCGTCCGCAGATTCGGGTTGTAGGACCACGCGGTTTCCGGGACCTGAACGCCGTCGACGAACACCGCCGTCGGCGCGTTCGCGTTCGACAGCCGCAGCGTGTAAGAACGCCGGCTTGCCGCGCCGCTGAAGCCGCCGCTGTCGGCTCCGATGGTCAGCGTCCGCGCGGCATCGCTCCACGAGATCGGCGTGCTCGTGGACTGGCCGCTCTGGTAGCCGGCCCCCTCGCCCGCGTCCTGGTAGAGCGGGAACGAGCCGTCCGCTCCGGCCGCGACCGAAAGCGTGAGCTGCGTCAGCGGCTTCTGCGCGGCGTCCTGGACGTAGTCGGTGCGCGTCGGCATGATGCCGCCGCTCTTGATCAGCACCGGCATCGCGGAAAGCGGGTCGGTGATGGTGACCGCGGCCGGCCCGGTATAGCTGGTGCCGGTGAAGTAGTCGGTCCAGGTGCCCGGCGGGATCCAAGCGCTGACCGAGCCGTTGCCGTTGGCGTCGTTCGGCGAGGTGATCGGCGCGACGAGGACGTTGTCGCCGTACAGGTACTCCTGGTTGTAGGTGTACGCCTCGTTGTTGCCGGGATAGTCGAGATACAGAGGCCTGATGATCGGGACGCCGGTGGCGTGCGCCTGTTCGGCGAGGGTGTACGTGTACGGCACCAACGCCTCACGCAGCCGGAGGAAGCGCTCGGCGCTCGCGTCCGCGGCCGCTCCGTAGTTCCACGGGAGCCGGTCGCCGTGGTCGGAGTGCAGCCGATCGATCGGTTGGAAGGTGCCGAGCTGCACCCACCGCGCGTACATGTCGTCGGCCAGGTGGTTGCCGTGGAAGCTGCCGATGTCGTTGCTCACGTTGGAGATTCCGGCCGCGGCCTCGTCCCCGGCGAAGTGCGCCTCGAGCGACATCATCGCCCAGGTCGCCTCGGTGTCGCCGGTGAACTGCATCGTGTTGCGCCGCTCTGACCACGGCCCCAGCGCGTAGGTGCCCAAGTCGCCGGCCTGCTCGGAGGAGCCGATGCGGCCGAAGGAGAAGCCGCGCAGCCCGCGTGCCGCGTCATCCTGCGCGTAGGCCTGGTTGATGAAGTTGTCCGGGGCGACGTGCGGGTCGCTCGCGGTGGAATTGCCGCAGCCGCCGCAGTAATCCAGCCACCATTCGCGCACGCCCTGCTGCTCGAAGGGCTTGTGCAGGTTGAAGTAGGCGGCCAGCTGGTTCGGGTTCGACCAGTCGAACTCGTAGTCGCCGGAGCGGCCGGGGTCGGGGGAAAGGCCGCCGGCGGTGGAGTTCGCGGCGGGGAATTGCGGATCGTTGCCGGCGATGCCTACGTGGATGTTGAACGAGGTCTCAAGGCCCTGTTGCTGTGTCCAGGCCATGAACGCGTTCGGGTCGGGGAACAGGGCGCTGTTCCAGTTCCAGCCGTCCCACTGGTTCGGTGCCTTCCAGTCGGTGTCCACGACCAGCCAGTCGAGCGGCGTGAAGGTGCTGCGGAAGGTGGGCAGCAGCGTGTTCTCGTAGTCGGCGGCGGTGTAGGCGTAGTAGCGCGAGTACCAGATGCCGTAAGCGGATTCGGGCAGCAGGTTTGCCCCGCCGGTCAGTGCGTTGAGATCGGAGAGGCCCTGCTTGTAGTTCGTGCCGTAGCCGAAGAAGTAGCCGTCCTGGTAGGGCTGCGTGCCGTGGGACGGCCGATCGGTCACGGTGCCGTTCGCGTTGAGCAGTGCCGAGCGCGAGTCGTCCAGCAGATACCAGCCGTCGCGGTCCAGGATGCCCGGATGCTCGATCGAGGTGGCAGGATTCTGATTGTCCAGCGAGCTGGCCCAGCCGCCGAGCGTGTCCTTCGGCCCGGCCCCATATGCCGTGGTCAGCAGCGAACTCGAAGCGCCGGGCGGCGGATAGGCGGCGCCGGAGGCCGTGACGGCGAGGCTGTCGAGGTTCACGTTGCCGCTGTCGGAGGGATTCTGCACGATGCCGATCGTGTTCACGCCGGCCTTGAGGCTGACCGGGACGGACACTGTCGACCAGGTGTCCCAGGATGCTGTGACCGGGAGTGTCAGCGTCGGGCCTGGTGCGCCGTTGACGGTGGTCGAGAGGGTACGCGTGGTGTCCTGTCCGTCGCCGCCGGTCGCGTTGGCATATCGAACACTGAGTTGGTAGGTGCCGGAGGACGGGACTGCCGAGACGTCCTGCTGAATCCCGCTGTGCGCCTGGTTGAAGCCGGCGACGAATCCGGAGCCGGTGTAGTTGCTGTGGTCGTACGCGGTCGAGGCACCCCAGCTCAGGAGGCTGTTCTCGGCCTCGCAGGCCGTGGCGAAGGCGCAGTAGGAGGGGAAGGACGGTGCGGCGGTGACGTTGGTCCCGGAGACGACGACCGAGGTGTTGGCGGCGGTGAAGGGGCCGCTGCCTTCCTTGTAGCGCAGGGTGAGCGAGCCGGTGTCGATCTGCCGGTAGCCGCCGCTGACCGAGGTGGTGAACGGCACGGCCGGGAATGATCGGTTCACCGCGTTGAATGTCGCGGCGTCCTGGAACTTGCCGTCGCCGGCGTATTCGAGCCGGATCAGCGTCGGGGTGAGCACTTCGAAGCGGGCGCTGCCGTCGGTGACGGTAGCGGAGGCGGCGGTCGCGCGGGCCGATTTGGCGGCCGCCGGGGGAGCGGAGGTGACGAGCGCGGTGCCGAGGAGGGCGAGCAGCGCGGCGGTTGCGGTCAGCGTGCGGGCTGGGATCGGGGTCGGAGAGGTGGTGCGTGGCGATTGTGGGTACATGCCTGCTCCACGATGAGGCGCGAGGTTGACAACGTTGTCAGTTTGCTGTTTAGCAGAACCACAGCAGTCGAACAAGACCGGTCAGAGCAGAACCGGCTTGAACAGAGGTCCGATCAATTCTCCCCGCGATCGAACAAAGGTGGCGCGGCGGTCACGGTCCGACGACGGATTCCCAAGGGTTTCGTTAGCGTCTGGTAACGATCGCGTATGGCCTCTGATGCGCCCTTGATCCGCAACGCCCGCGACGTCACCATGCTGCGCATGGCCACGGTCGTCGCCTTTCACGCGCACCCGGATGACGAGGCTCTGCTCACCGGCGGCACCCTCGCGCGCCTCGCCAGTGAAGGCCATCGCACCGTCATCGTCGTGGCCTGTGACGGGGTCACGGGCGAGGCGACCGGCGAGGATGCGACGCGGCGGCTCGATGAGCTGCGCGCGAGCGCCCGGGTGCTGGGCGTGGCGCGGGTCGCCCACCTCGGCTATGCAGACAGCGGCTGGGGACCGGCGTTCTTCCCCGACCCGGCCGATCGCGCGCGGTTCGCCCGCGCACCGATCGAGCAGGCGGCACAGCGGCTCGCCGACATCCTGCGCGAGGAACACGCCGACGTGCTGATCAGCTATGACCCGCAAGGCGGATACGGGCATCGCGACCACGTTCGCGTCCATGAGGTCGGCGCACGCGCCGCCCGCCTGGCCGAGGTGCGCCGTGTCCTACAGGCGACCGCGCCGCGCGAACCCCTGGTGCGGACCTTCCAGGTGCTGCGCGCGGTCGGCCTGCTGCGCGGCTACGACCCGGAGACGATCCGCACGTCGTACAGCCCGCGCGCCGCGATAACGCACCGGGTCGACGTGCGCCGCTTCGCCGGAGCCAAGCGCGCGGCGCTGGCCTGCCACGCCTCGCAGGTGCGCGGAAAGGGACGCGCTTCGCTACCGCTGCGCGCGTTGGCGGGCCTGCCGACGCCGTTGTTCGCGCTCTTACTCGGTCACGAGTGGTACGTGGACCCGGACGCGGTAGTCGGCGGTTTCGTGCGCGAGAAGATCGTGTAGTCGAGGTACCGGAGCATCGCGGCTCGGCGGTACCTGTTACTCCCGGGACGTCTGGCTCCGGTAGGAGTGGCCAAGCTCCGGTCCGAGGCCGAAGTAGTGCCGGAAGTTGTAGATCAGCGGACTCCACGCGGCCGGGTCGATGTGGTCCGTCCCCGGCACCACGATGCGCGGGTCGGCGTGTACCTTGCGCACGACCGCCTCGACGATCACGAAGTCGCCGGAGATGTCCGCCCGGACCCGGGCGGCGCGTGCCTCCAGTTGCAGCGGGCACTGCGCCACCCGCGGCGGCCGCACCGTGTGCGAGGGCTCGGGTCGCAGCCCGGCCGCGCCGAACTTGTCCGGCTCGAAGCGGCAACCCGCGTGCTTCGACGCGGGCACCGGGTCGCGGCCGGTCAGCGGGGCGAGCCGCTCGACCTCGCGCCACTGCGCCGGAGCGGGTAGGTTGATCACCAGGTCGGGCCGTCTGACGAGGTTGTACGCGCTCTGTCCGTCGCGGCCGAGGCCGAGCACCACGGTGCGGCCGAGCGCCCACGCCGAGGACATCGGCGCGAGGTTCGCCGAGCCGTCCTCGTTCTCGGTGGAGAGCAGGACGACCGGCGTGCCGAAGTACAGGATGCTCGGCTCAATCGCTACGTGCTCAATCGCTGCCTGCTCGATCGCGACAGGCTCTGTCGCTACCTGCTCGGTCGTCCGATCCCGACTGCCGGCCGAAGCGATGGCTTCGGTGATTGCTGCGTCCATGGTCGCGAGCCTAGGCAGCGGACGCTTCGGTGCCCGCCGAAGCGTCGCCGACGACAATGGGACGTATGGACGCAAAATCCGCGCGCACCAGCGGCCCCGATCTCGCCTCCGTGGCCAGGCTCATCGGCGACGAGACGCGCGCCGCGTTCTGTCTCGCCCTGCTGGACGGCCGGGCGTGGACCGCCACCGAACTCGCCCGGCACGCGGGTGTCGCCGCGTCCACGGCGACCGAGCATTTGAACGCGCTCGTCGCCGGGAGCCTCTTCGCGGAGGAACGCCAGGGGCGGCACCGCTACGTGCGGCTGGCCGGCCAACAGGTCGCCGAGCTGATCGAGAACCTTGCCGCGATCGCGCCGGAGCGGGCCGCACCGGTCAGCTCGCTGTCCGCCGCCAACCGGCGCCGAGCGCTCGCGCACGCGCGCACCTGCTACGACCACCTCGCGGGCGTCGTCGGCGTGGCGATCACGGACGCGATGACCGAGCGCGGACTGTTGGATTGGGCGCACGGCCTCGCGCTGACCGATGCGGGCGGCAAGTGGCTCGCCGATCTGGGCATCGAGGTCCACGCGAGCGCGCGCCGGCCGGCCGTGCGCTCCTGCCTCGATTGGACCGAGCGGCGCCCGCATCTGGCCGGAGCGGTCGGCGCCGCCGTGTGCCGGCACGCGTTCGACCGGGGCTGGATCACTCGGGTCGGTTCGACGCGCGCGGTGACCGTGACGGACACCGGACGCGAGGTGCTGTCCAGCGGACTCGGTTTGCCCGGGGAGGTCCTGGAGCGGCGCCGGTCCTGAGTCGGCGCATTGCGGATCCGTCCGTCTCAAGTAAGCAGGGGTTCTGATACGGCGGACCGCCCTGCGCGCGAATCGCTCTCGCGCGCAGGGCGGTCGTTGTGCGGATGCGGGTACGGATGCTGATACGGCAGAGCCGGTCAGCCGAGTACGAACTTGAACTTGCCCGTGCCCTCGTGCGGACCGGCGCCGTTCGCCGTTCCGGTGAGCGTCACGCGAAAGTGCATCGTGCTCGGATTCTTGTCGACCGCGCCGCCGGGATCGTCGCAGCCGCCGGGCAGCTGCGCGGCCCCGCCACCCGTCCACCAGGCCAGGACCGCCTTCGCGGCGCTGTCCTGGACGAACCAGGTGGCAGGCAGGGAGGTGACCGTGTAGGCCGTGGTCGTGCCGTTCTTGTCCCGCCGGATCTTGGCGGCGTCGGTCTTGTTGAAGTAGTACTCGAACTCGCTCTTCGTGCGCTTGTCGACGAAGTGGCTGACGCACTCCTCGGCGACGTTCTGTGCCTGCTGTGCGCTCGGGGGCATTTCAATCTCCTACGGGTATCGGAAGCGGTCGTGGCCTTTCGGTCCGGTGCGGCGGCCCTCAGTCGGGCTGCACGGTCCAGCTGTTGTCCGGATTGAGGGTGGCAAGCATCGAGAAGACCCCGGGCGGGAACGCGACCGCAGCCTTGTCGCTGATCTGCTCCTCGTCGATGACCTGGCCCGCGGTGAACACGCCGGCGGTGATCCAGTACTCGGGGTGCGGAGTGAACATCAGGTTCTGATTCGGCTGGGCGACCACGGCGAAGGTCCCCGCGCCGGACATGCCGACGCCGACGCTGGCCTCGCGCAGCGGGATGGTGGCGTCCTCGTGGATGTAGAGGTTGCCCGGCTGCGGCGTGGGCACCGGCTGGGCGCCCTCGTCGAAGGTGTACGCGCCGTTGAGGTAGCTGAGCTGCGCTTGCTGCGGCGCCGTCTTGCCGTACGGGTCGGCCGGCCAGTCCTGGGAGGCGTCGAACAGCGAGCCGACCGCCAGCTCGCCGTTGTTGGACCAGACGAACGAGTAGTCGATGGTCCACCTGAAGTGCACGGTGGTGGTCGGATGGGCCGGCTCGGCGAGCCAGGCGAGGGCGTTGACGTCGGGCACGCCGAGGTCCGGCGGGCTCTGGTAGACGCACAGGTCGACGTAGTTGGTCGAGTTGTTGACGACGGTCAGGCGGTACTCGGTGCCGGCCATGGAACGCTCCTTCGGGGTCCGGCGCGGTGGCCGCAGGCCGAGGTGTCGCCGTCGGCCCGCCGCCCCGCGTGATCGTTGACTGGTTTAGCGGGCAATTCCGGATCGATTTCAGGAACGTCCGCCGAGTTCAGCGAAACAACGCGAGGCGAAGAGCGTCAACACTCTGAATTACGTTTCACTCGATCGGCCGTATTGTCGGCTTCAGTGCTTATGGCATGATTTTTCTCGGCGGAGCGGACGATATGTTCCGTCGCGGTCGCGACCTGCCGGGGAAAGGTACGCCGATGAACTGTCTCGTGTGCGATGCGCAGCTGCCCGCCCCGGCCTCGGCAGGTCGGCCGCGCCGCTACTGCTCCGCCGCCTGCCGACAACGCGCCTATCACGCACGGCACGCCGCTGAGCAGCCCATTCCACCGCCGCAGGCCACCAACGAGCGCAACCTCGAAGGCCGGCTCGACGAGCCGCTGCTGGCCGCGATCGTGTTCGTCCCGGTCGACGGCGAGGCCGCGGTGTACACGGCGCAGTCGTTCGCGGAATTTCCGTGGCGGCGGCTCGTCGAAGAACTCAGCGCGGCCCGAAAACACCAGCCGGTCGACGGCGACGGCATTTAGCAACCCATTTAAGAAGGCGTCGCGATTGCATCACTGACAATTCCGCGACGAAATATGACGAAGCTTGGCCGAAACGCTCACCATTCCGGGTGCGGCACATACACGCAGGCGTTCGCGTCCGCGCCGTTCGTCATGAGCGAGTTGCCCGGAGGCGGCGCGGCGGTCGTGTCTGAGGACGAACCGCCGGTCGACGGTGACGAAACGGGGCCGCTGCCGCTCATCGCCGGGACGAAGGTGGTCCCGCTGGTCCAGTCGCCCCCGATGACGAGCGTCACCTGCGCGAAGTCCCCGGATTCGTGCATCGCCGAGCTCGGGATTCCGAGCGCGGCGGCGACCGCTGCCGCCGAGTCGGCGCGATCGGCCGGGAAGTACAGCGCGCTGGTCTGAGTCGGCGCCGCGTTGTCGGTCTTGAGCAGCGCACTGGTGAAGCCGTCGCCCGCCAGCGCGGACCGGATCGCGGCGGCGCGTCCGTCGACGCCGCTGCCGTTCTTGATCAGCACGCGCACCGCCGCCTTGTTCACCGACAATTTCCCAGAACCCTGCGAAACTCCGCTCGCGGCGGAAGCCGACGCCGACGCGGGCGATCCCGCCGACGAGGATGCCGAGCCGGAGGCCGCGGTGCGGGTGTAGGGAGTGTCGGCCCTGATCGCCGCGAACATCCGGTCGGCCTCGGGCTGCTGGAACTGCAGCTGGCTCAGCCGCCAGGCCGCATTCGGGCCCGAATAGTCCACCGTCGGCACCGACAGCATGGTGACCCGGCTCGTCGGCACCTTCCCGATCTCCTGCGCCAGGCTCAGCAGATCCGTCACGCTGCTCAGCTGGGAGTCCACGGTCAGCGCCTTGGTCGCCGCGTCCGCGACCGAGTAGAGCGTCATCACGTGCGTGAGCGAGGCGTTGTCCTTGAGCTTGCGCAGCAGCGCCGCCATGAACAGGTGCTGGGCCTGCTCGCGGTAGACCTCGTTGATGAACGCGTGCCGGGTGCGCAGCCAGCCGAGCGCCTGCGTGCCCTGGACCACGGTTCTGCCCTTCGGCAGCTTCAGGTGTGAGAAGTCGTCCTCGATGTTGTTGGTGACGCACACCGGCACGCCGCCCAGAGCGTTCGACATCGTCACGATGCCGGCCATGTCGATCTCGATGAAGTGGTCGATGGTCAGCCCGGTCAGGTCGTGCACCGCCTCGACCGAGCACGACGGGCCGTGCACCAGGGAGGCGTTGATCAGGTCCACCGGGTCGTGCGCGCAGGCCGGCAGGTTCACGATCGAGTCGCGCGGGATCGACATCACCGTCATGTTCGAGCGGTCGGCGGCCAGGTGCAGCACCATCATCGTGTCCGCGGTCGGCGCCGTGTCCGCGCACGCGCCGCCGAGGTGGCAGTCCGCGGCGTCGATCCGCCCGGCGTTGCCGAGCAGCAGGACGTTCAGCGCGGTCTGACCGAAGCGGTTCGGCACCTCAGCGGACTGAGTCACGCCCTGCGGCAGCAGCGGCGCGCTCTTGAGGTTCTGGTTGAAGTGCACGTAGACGTACGCGGCCGCGCCCCCGGCGGCGAGCACGACCGCGGCCAGCGAGAGCCCGATCCACTTCAGCGCCTTGCGCTTGCGTTTCCGTCGGTGGGTCATGCCCGCAATGACGCCTCGCCCGGGGCCGCGGAATCGCGGCTCTTGTATCAAAGTGTCACGGCGAGGCAACGGCATGGTCCGTGTCGAGGGCACGGTGTCGGGGAGTGCGTCGAAGGGCGCGGTGACGGTGGGCGCGGTGTCGAGTGGCGCGGCGCGGTCGAACCGCTTACCGCAGGCCTGCCGATCCTCCGGCATTGATGCCGGGACGCGGCCAAGAAAGCTTCAACTGAAGATTAAGCGCGGCTGGTAAGGCTCGCTGACTAGGCGCCGGCCTGCGCACTGCCTGCTGACATCGTTGTCTGGTCTAGTCCGATTGGACTAGACCTATCTTGACAAGCGTGATCCGGCTCGGTAGACCGTTGACGTTGCCCTCACCGGTGGACGGCGCATCCGTCGGATCGAGCCAACCTGCCCCGCGCGGCGCGAGTCCGCCCACCCGGCCCCCCGGCCGGCCGGACTCCGCGGCGGACGGCCGGTGGCCGTTCACCCGATTGGAGTCGCGACGACGATGGTGTCGAATCGCCGTTCAACCAGCCGGCCCCGCCGGTCTTGCCCGCCCCCGCCCGGGGCCTGCCCGTCCGCGCGCTCGGCGTCCGGGTACTGCGCCGCCGCGAACTCGGCGCCCACGACCTCCGCCTTCGCTGACGCGGCGCCCGCGTATCCGGCGACCGGCCCCCGTTAGCGGACCCGCCCGTACCCGGATCCGCGCTGCGGTCAGCTGCATTCCGACCACGCAACCCACCCCCCAAGCCCGGCCGGATCCGGCGCCCGCACTGCGCCGGATCCGGCCGTCCGGCGCACTCCCTTCCCACCCCTCACTGGAGCCAGGAGACATGCGTAGACCCAGACGCGCCGTACTCGCGGCGGCGACCAGCGCGGCCGCCGTCGCGATCGGCACGAGCATGGCGCTGCTCGGGGCGACCAACGCCCAGGCCGCACCGACCAACACCACCGGCGCCGCGGCGACCTCGGGCGGACTGAAGATCGCCTACTTCGACCAGTGGTCGATCTACCAGAACGCCTTTTACCCCAAGAACCTCGACACCGAGGGCCTCGCCGGGAAACTCAACTATCTGATTTACGACTTCGAGAACATCGACCCGACCAACCTCACCTGCTTCGAGACCACGAAGGCCACCGACCCCGACCCCGGCGGCGAGACCGATCCGAACGCCGGCGACGGCGCGGGCGACTCCTTCGCGGACTACCAGAAGTCCTACGACTCCTCGATCTCGGTGGACGGCACCTCCGACGCCTACGGCATGCCGATCGTCGGCAACTTCCACCAGCTGCAGGAGCTGGAGAAGAAGTACCCGAACCTCAAGGTCGAGGTCTCCCTGGGCGGCTGGACCTACTCGAAGTACTTCTCCGACGTGGCGGCCACCGCAGCCTCGCGGCAGAAGTTCGTCTCCTCCTGCATCGACATGTTCATCAAGGGCAACATCCCGTCGCAGGGCGGCTACGGCGGCCCCGGCACCGCGGCCGGGATCTTCTCGGGCTTCGACATCGACTGGGAGTACCCGGGCAACGCGGGCGGGCACCTCGGCAACCACTACTCGGCCGCGGACAAGCAGAACTACACCCTGCTGCTGCAGGAGTTCCGCACCGAACTCAACGCCCTGACCAGCAGCACCGGCAAGCAGTACACGCTGTCCGCCGCGGTACCGGCCGGCCAGGACAAGATCGCGGACATCGAGACCAACAACGTCGGGCAGTACCTGACCTTCGCCGACGTGATGTCCTACGACATGCACGGCGGCTGGGAGAGCACAGGCCCGACCAACCACCAGGCGCCGATCTACGACAACCCGAACGACCCGATGAGCCCGGTCGCCCCCGGGACCTCGAAGTACACGGTCGACGAGGCGGTCAAGGCCTGGACGGTCGGTGATCCGCAGTACGGGATACCCGGCGGCTTCCCGGCCGGCAAGCTGACCATCGGCGTGCCGTTCTACTACCGCGGCTGGACCGGGGTGTCGGCCGGCGCGAACCACGGCCTGTTCCAGGCGGCCAGCGGTCCGGCCACCGGCGCCGCGCTCTCCGGCAACGTGCCGGGCATCCGGATGTACAAGGAACTGGGCGGCGTGGTGGACAACTCGTCGGACACCTTCTGGGATCCGGCGGCGCAGGCGGCCTACTTCTACGACGGCTCCAACTTCTGGACCGGCGAGGACGCCCAGTCGATCCAGGCCAAGGCCGACTATCTGCACTGCAACGGTCTCGGCGGCGCGATGATGTTCTCGCTCTACGACCTCGACCCGGCCGCGACGCTGTTCAACGACACGGTCACCGACGTCAACGGCTCGGCCTCGCAGTGCCCGGCCGCGCCGCCGTCGCAGAGCGCGAGCGCCAGCCCGACCTCCACCGGCGGCGGTTCGCCGAGCCCGAGCACCTCGCCCTCGGCCTCCCCGACCGGCGGCACCGGCTCCTGCTCGGCTCCGGCGTGGGTTTCCACGACTGCCTACAACGGTGGCGCTGTGGTCTCCTACAACGGGCACACCTGGACCGCGAAGTGGTGGACCCAGGGCGACATCCCGGGCAACAACTCGCAGAACGTCTGGACCGACAACGGGGCGTGCAGCGGCGGCGGTAACCCGAGCCCGTCCGCTTCCTCCACCGGCGGCGGCTCCTGCTCGGCTCCGGCGTGGGTGTCTACGACCGCGTACAACGGTGGCGCTGTGGTCTCCTACAACGGGCACAAGTGGACCGCGAAGTGGTGGACCCAGGGCGACATCCCCGGCAACAACTCGCAGAACGTCTGGACCGACAACGGAGCCTGCTGAGTTAGAGTCCTGATACAAGGCGCGACGATCAGAGAACATAAAAGGCGGGGCCGCCCCTGGCGCAGCTCAGGGGCGGCCCCGCGGCTCGCGGAAGGTCAGCCGACGGAGCAGGCGGTGCCGTTGAGCGTGAAGCCCGTGGGCGCCGCGGCGTTGCCGGTGTGGTTCGCCTGGAAGCCGAAGCTGGTGTTGCCTCCGGCCGGGATGGACGCGTTGTAGCTCACGTTCGTCGCGGTGACCGCTCCGCTGGACGGACTGATCGTCGCGTTCCACGCGGACACCACGGTCTGGCCCGAGGGCAGGGTGAACCCGAGCCGCCAGCCGTTGATCGCGCTGGTGCTGTTGTTGGTGATGGTGATGTTCTCGGTCAGGCCGGTGTTCCACGCGCTGACCGTGTCGCTGACGTGGCAGGCCCCTGATCCGCCGCCGCCGCTCTGCGACGGTGAGGCGGACGGTGAGGCCGAGGGCGAGGTGGACGGCGACTGGCTGGGCGAGGTGCTCGGCGACGGAGTGCCGCCGCCGCTGCCGTCGAGACCGAAGAAGTGGATGGCGATGGCCGCCATGCCGGACAGCGGCAGGCTGTGTCCGACGCCTGCGATGCTGTACGCGTCAACCACCGGGCTGGTGGCGCTGCCGTAGGTGGTGTGCGTCCAGGAGCCGTTGACGACGCTCGTGGAGGACGGGGTCTGACTCACCCCAAGCACATTGGTCCACTGCTTGATCTCCTCGCCGAAGTTGTTGTAGTTCAGCGTGGTGTCCGCGGTGCCGTGCCACAGCTGCATGCGCGGCCGAGCGCCGCTGTAGCCGGGGTAGGCGTTGCGCACGTAGTCGCCCCAGGCCTGCGGGGTGTTGCTGACCTGGCCCTGGGCGCAGGCGGAGTTCCAGCCGTCGACCGTGCCGGTGTAGAAGCAGTGGAAGGGCACGCCCATGAATGCTGCGCCCGCCTTGAACACGTCCGGGTAGTCGCCGAGCATGACGTCCGTCAGCATGCCGCCTGAGGACGCGCCGGTGAAGTACACCCGGGACGAGTCACCGTTGTTGTGCTGCTCGACGTACTGGACCATCGAGACGATGTCCGCCGGGTCGCTGTTGCCGTTGTGGCTCAGCGCGGCGTCCGAGGACACGTCCCAGCACTGGCCGCTGCGGTTGGCGTCGGGGTAGATGACGATGAAGCCGTACTTGTCGGCCAGCGAGGCGAACTCGGTGCCGGAGTAGAACGCGGGTCCGGTGCCGGTGCAGTAGTGCGCGGCCACCAGGATCGCCGGGTGGGCCTGCACGCTGTTGGGCACGTATAGGTACATCTTGCTGTTGCCCGGGTTCGATCCGAAGTTCGTGATCTGCACCAGGGAGGCCGCGTGCGCGGCCGGGGCGAGCGCGATCAGCAGGCCGAAGGCCGCGGACACGGCCGCGGACAGTACCGCGGCCAGCGCTCTGGTTCTCTTCTTCACGGGCGCTCTCCTCCTTCGAGGAGTCTTGGTCGAGACGACGCTGTCTTGTCGGCCGGGCCGACGGTAGGAGTCGAAACATTTCGATCCAGAGCCCGGTACCGTGGGTGCGTGTGACGGTAGGTGTGCGCACCCTGCTTCGTCAAGGTGCAGGTCATGGATCTAGAAATGTTCCGGGTGAATGACGGAAAATTTCACGGCCCGCTGACCTGGAACGGCAAGTAGCGACCGCATCGCGGCAGTATCCCGGCCGCAGAGCGAGCGAGGCATGGGGGCCGGGCTCTCGTGCCGATGACCTTCGCCTGGCTGCGTTGTCGTCGGTCGACGGCCGCAGTGCCAGCTTTGCGGCTGGCGCCGCGTGGCGGGCCGCCTCCCTCCTCCGCCCTGCCATGCTCGGCCCTCGACCCGCTCGCCCACGCGGCGTCAGCCGCAAAGGCAATACAGCCGACCCCCACGCCTCGCTCGCTCTTATACTGCGGCGGTGACCGCACCCCGACGCGACGGCGATCCCGGCGGGCAACGCCGCCGCGAGGTCACCGTCGCCAGCATCGCCAGGCTCGCCGGCGTCTCCGCGCCGACGGTCTCGCGGGTGCTCAACGGGAAGGCCGGGGTCGCGCTGGGCACCCGGCAGCGGGTCGAGGCGGTCATCCGCGAGCACGGCTACCGACGCCCCGAGGCGGACGCCCCGGCGGCCATCATCGAACTGATCTTCCACGCCCTGGAAAGCCTGTGGGCGCTGGAGATCATCCGCGGCGTGGAGCGGGTGGCCCGCGAACACGACCTGGCCGTGGTGCTCACCGAGATGGACGGGCGGCTCACCCCCGGCCACGCCTGGACCGAACAGGTGCTTGCCCGCAGGCCGACCGGCGTGATCGCGGTGTTCTCCGAGCTGACCGTCGCGCAGCAGTCCCAGCTGGCCAGCCGGGGGCTCCCGCTGGTGGTGCTGGATCCGACCGGCGAGCCGATGCACGAGACGCCGTCCATCGGAGCCACCAACTGGAGCGGCGGATTGGCCGCGACCCGGCACCTGCTGGACCTCGGCCACCGGCGGATCGCGATGCTCAGCGGGCCGGTGCAGTGGCCGTGCTGCCGGGCCAGGCTCGACGGCTACCGCTCCGCGATGGAGATGGCCGGAGCGGCGGTGGATCCGCGGCTGGTGCGCGTCTCAACCCTCTACGTCGAGGGCGGCCTGCGTGACGGGGCCGCGCTGCTGCAGCTGCCGGATCCGCCGACCGCGATCTTCACCGCGAACGACCTTCAGGCGCACGGGGTCTATGAGGCGGCGCGGCAGGCGGGCGTGCGGATTCCGCAGGACTTGAGCGTCATCGGGTTCGACGATCTGCCGTTCACGCAGTGGGCCGGGCCGCCGATGACGACGGTGCGGCAGCCGCTGGTGGAGATGGGAGCGGCCGCGGCCGAGATGGTGGTGCAGATCGCCAGCGGTGAGCAGCCGCGGTACACCCGCGTGGAGCTGGCGACCGAGCTGGTCGTACGGCAGAGCACGGCGCCGCCGAATCGGTAGCCCGGCGCCGGGGCAGGAGCGACATCGGCGCCGAGGGCGGAATCCGCAATTTTCGGCAGCTTTTCGAAACCGAACGCAACCACGCCCAACGAGTGAATGACCTGCATGACAGCTCGTTCACAGGGCACTCGGCAGGCCCGTCAGTCGCACGGAAAGGACGAGGGCCGATGGACGCGATCGTGCTGCTCAAGAACGACCACAAGACCGTGGAGAAGCTGTTCAAGCAGTTCGAGAAGCTGGCGAAGCAGGACGGCCAGAACACCAAGGCCAAGGCCGGCCTGGTCGCCGAGATCATCCAGGAGTTGACAACACACACGTACATCGAGGAATCGGTCTTCTACCCCGCGGCCAAGGCGGCCGGTCCCAAGGACGACGTGCTGGAGAGCGTGGAGGAGCACCACATGGTGGTCTGGCTGCTCTCCGAGCTCGGCGGGCTCGACCCGGCCGACGAGACCTACGACGCGAAGGTCCGGGTCCTGATGGAGAACGTGCGCCACCACGTCGAGGAGGAGGAGGGCGAGCTGTTCCCCGAGGTGCGCAAGGCGCTGGGGCGCAAGCTGCTGCAGGACCTCGGCGAGCAGATGGAGGCGGCGAAGAAGGAGGCGCCCAGCGATCCGCTGAAGGTCAGCAGCGCCCGCGCCGGAGCCTGACCGCCGGCCCGGTACGCCCGCCGCGCCAACCGCGTTGGCGCGGCGGTGACCTTGGTGCTGCGCGCGACGCGACCCGGTTTCAGAGCCGCACGTGCTCGTCCATGGTCGGCACGACGGCGGTCCAGCCGAGCTCTTCCGCGATGCGATCGCGCAAGGTCGCGGAGGCCGACGGCTCGCCGTGCACGACGAAGACGGTGTCGGGCTCGCGTCCGGCGCGCAGCCACGAAAGCAGGTCGTCGGCGTCCGCGTGCGCGGAGAACCCGGGCAGTTCGACTACCTCCGCGCGCACCGGGATGTAGCGCCCGTGCATCTTCAGCGTTCGGGCGCCGTCAAGCAGGCTGCGCGCCCGGGTTCCCGCTGCGGCGAAGCCGACTAGCAGGATGGTGTGGCGCGGGTCGGGCGCCATGCGCTCAAGGTGGTGCAGGACGCGTCCGCCTGTCGCCATGCCTGAGGCGGAGATGATGATGGACGGCATCGCCGGATCGTTAAGGCGTTGGGACTCCTCTCGGGTGCGCGCCTCCACGATCGCGCCGGTGTCGAAGGGGTCGTCCTCCCGGTCGAGCAGCTGAGGGCTGAGCTGATCGCAGCGCGAGGTAAGGGCTTTGCGATAGATGTCCAGGGCGGCCAGGGCCATCGGGCTGTCGACGTAGACCGGCAGGCGCGGTATCCGCTCGGCGCTCAGCAGCCGGGACAGCTCGTGAAGGATCACCTCGGTGCGGTCGACCGCGAAGGCCGGGATGAGCAGGGAGCCGCCACGTGACGCGGTGCGCCGGATCACCTCGGCCAGCCGCTCGCCGACGTGCTCGACCTCGTGTGCCCGGTCGCCGTATGTGGACTCGATCAGGACGGTGTCGGCGTCGTCGTACGGGTCGGCCGGCCGGAACAGCGGGTGGCCGGGCCGGCCCAGGTCGCCGCTGACCACCAGGCGGTGCGGATGCCGGCCGGCCAGGTCCAGGCTGACCCAGCTGGAGCCGAGGATGTGGCCCGCGTTGTGGAAGAGCAGTTCGACGCCCGGCGCGACCTCGACGTGCTCGCCGAATCGGGCGGTGTGAAAGCGGCTGATCGCCAGTTCCGCGTCCTCGGCGGTGTAGAGGGGCAGCGCGGGGCGGTGCTTGGACCAGCCGTGTTCATTCGCGTGGCGCGCGTCCTCCGCCATGAGATGCGCGCTGTCCTTGAGAACGATCGCGGCCAGCTGCGCGGTGTCCCCGGTGGCGTAGACCGGCCCGCGGAAGCCGTGGTTCACCAGCGCGGGCAGGTAGCCGCAGTGGTCCAGATGCGCGTGCGTGATGACGACGGCATCGATGTCGCGGGCGTCGAGTGGAAGCGGCCGCCAGTTGCGTCGGCGCAACTCGCCGAGCCCTTGGAACAGCCCGCAGTCGACCAGGACGCGCTGCCCACGCGGCGACTCGACCAGGAATTTGCTCCCGGTCACGGTCCCGGCTCCGCCGAGAAACGTCAGGGCACCGTGCGATCGTGCGCGCTCATGTGTCATCACCATGACTCGGCCCCTCTCCGCCGGCGCGCTGACGGAGCCGTCGGGCTGCGTCTTCGGCGCCGGACAAGGTCGTCGGCCCTTGAATCCTGCGCGCCCGACCCGCGACGGGCATGGGCCGAACGGCCTGCGACCGACCGGACTGTAGTCCTGTCGAGGCGGTCCTCTTGAGGAGGTCCCCTTGGGGAGTCTCTAGTGGTCCGGGTCTTCCTTTTCGGCGTCGTCGGAGCCGCGTCCGGCCTTGAACGTGCGGCGATACCGCTCCTGCGCCTCCTGTACCGCGTGTGGCCCGATCCAGCCGAGCGGCTTCACGTCCACGACCAGAGGCTCGTGGTCGGGACCGTTGCCGACCACGCGGCCGAGCAGGATCCACGGCTGCTGCTCCGGCCGTCCGTCGCTGAGATCCGCGTACTTGCACACCCGCCGCGCGATCCAGTCCGCGCTCGGCCGCGGCCACCACGACTCAGGGGTCAGATTCGTCACCGACAGGCCCGGCAGCTCCACCTCGGCCTCGTAGTCGGTGCTCTTCGCCCCGTCGGTCTGTGGCCCGCGCGAGTAGCGCACGAACACGTACTCGTGTGCGATCACCGTGTCGACCAAGGCTTCGAAGTCGTCGATGACCGGCATGTCCGGGGCCTGATCCCCGGCGGCGGAGCCGCCGTCCGCAAAGGTCTCGCTCATGGTCCGGTCCGGTTCAGGAAGGCGTGCCCGGCGGGATCTCGGCGCCTGACGCGACCGCGTCCTGCCGGTTCTCGGCCAGAGTCTCGGTGGAGGCGTCCGCAGCCTCCTTGATCTTCTTCATTCCGGCGGTGGCCAGGGCAGCCGCGCCCGCGCCATACGCGGCGGTCATCGTCATTGCGGCCAGTGGACGCGGCATCACCGCCTCCAGCGTCCGCAGCGCCGACTGGTGCGCCGCCGCGAGCGCGAGCAGTCCGCACGTCCCGGCGCCGGCCAGCAGGACCGCTCCGGCGCCCGCGTCGCGCATGGTGTCCGCCAGGTCCCGGGTCAACTGCTCGACTTGTTCGCGCACGAGCGCGGCCGTGTCGCGCGTCAGCCGTGTGGCCGCGGTTTCCGTTCCGGTCATCAGCTTCCTCCCGTTACTGAGTCGCCTTCGCGTTCGTCTCGGCCCCGGCCTCGCCCTTCGGCTGTGGCTCCGCCTGCGCCTCGCTGCGCGCCTTCTCCTGCTCAAGGCGCTCGCGCTGCGGCACGACCGTGTACTTCGGGTCGCGCGCGCTGGCCACGCCCGCCTTGAAAATGCCGAAGCGGGTGAGCGCGGAGCCGGTCAGCAACGCCGCGCCAGCCGCCCGCCGAAGCAGGGAGCTGCGGCGCCCGGCCGCGGCACCGACCGCCCCGGCCGTGGTCAGCACCTCCGCCGCCTTCATCAGCCGGCCCGCCGCACCCTCGTGATAACACTCGGCGGCCAGGCCCATCCGCTCCTCCATGAACTTGGACGCGCCGACCTCGGCCATCGCGGCGATCGCGCCAAGGCGGCGCACAGGTTCCACCTCGCCGGCCGGCGCGGCCAGCAGCCCGAGTCCGCAGGCGGCCGCGGTCGCCGAGGACGCGAACACGAACGGCATCTCGCGATGGCCTTCGTGCCAAGCCGGAACGGCGGTGTTGGAGATCAGCGCGGCCGTGTACGTGGCCAGCGCCGGACCGAGCGCGCCCGCGCCGTAGGTCGCCGCCGCGCCGATCGGACGCAGCTTGCCGGTCACCGAGGACGCGGCCGCGGCGCCGGACAGCGGCGCGAAACCGGCCAGGATCCACGAGCCGACGCTCATCGGCGAGGTCGGCTTGAACATACGCAGCATGTTGAGGAAGCGGGCCGGCCGCCCGAGGTCGTGCACGAGGGCGACCAGCGACAGCCCCGCGGCCGCCGCCGCGCCGGTCTTCATCACGTGGGCGAGCCCGGGCCGCCCGCTGGCCTGCGCCGCCGCGGCGATGGTGCCGCCCGCTCCGGCCAGGCCGCCGAGGAACAGGTATCCGGCGATATCAGGAGCCTGCCAGGTCGGCTCGTTGAGGATCGGCTTGCCGTAGTACGACTGGAACTCGGCGCGCGGGACCATGAGTTCCTCGCGCTTGCCGCCTTTCCGGCCCGGCGCGCGCTGGCCGACGTCAGGCTTCTTAGACGGGCTGGCCGCGACCTCGGAGAGCACGGCCGAACCGGGTACCGCCTCGCGTCCGGGCTGCGCCATCGAGGAAAGACCTTCGCGAGTGACGGCATGCGCGTGTCCGTTGCCCGTGTTCTCGAGCGTATTGCGCGTCTTGCGTGCCTTACTCATCCGCGCACCCTCCTCATCGCCGACCCGGCTCCCCGGCCGGGAGTCGCGGCGAAGGCCGCTGCGATGCCTCCGGCCAGTGCGAGGGCGGCCATTCCGACCCGTCGCCACATCTCCGGCAGGTCCCTTGTCGTCACCTTCGGGTCCGGCGGCAGCCCGTACACCTCGGGCTCGTCCAGCAGCAGGAAGAACGCGCCGTCGCCACCGACGCCGTCGTTCGGATCGTGGCCGTACAGCCGCGCCTCGGGAACGCCGGACGCGTGCAGCTGCGCCAAGCGCTCATCGGCTCGGGCGCGCAGTTCGTCGACCGGCCCGAACTGGATCGAGTCGGTCGGGCAGGACTTGGCGCACGCGGGTTCGGTCCCGGCCTGAAGCCGGTCGTAGCACAGCGTGCACTTCCACATCCGGCCGTCGTCCGGGCGCTCGTCGATCACGCCGTACGGGCAGGCCGGGACGCAGTACCCGCAGCCGTTGCACACGTCCTCCTGCACGACGACGGTGCCGAACTCGGTGCGGATCAGCGCACCGGTCGGGCACACGTCCAGGCACGCGGCCTCGGTGCAGTGCTTGCACACGTCTGAGGCCATCAACCAGCGCACTGGATTGTCGCCGTCGGCGGCCACCGCGGATGGACTGCCTGCACCTGCGACCGCACCGACCGCACCGGCGGCGACCTGTGCCGGCGTGGTGATCTGCGCGCCCATGGGCTTGGTCTGCTCGATGAACGCGACGTGCCGCCAGGTGTCCGCGCCGAGGCCCTGCGTGTTGTCGTAGGACATGCCGGTGAAGACCAGCCCGTCCTCCGGAACGTGGTTCCACTCCTTGCACGCCACCTCGCAGGCCTTGCAGCCGATGCACACCGAGGTGTCGGTGAAGAACCCCATGCGCGGCGGCGCGTCCGGGTAACCGGTCGCCCGCGCCGGGTCCTGGCCGTTGTCGAAGGCTGAGATCTGCACGTCCACGACTGCCATCAGTGCACCTCCATCCCGGTCTGCTCGGTGATTCCGGCCCGCCGGCAGTACGACTCGACCAGCTCCCGCCTGGCCTTGCCGGTCGGCCGCCGCCCCGGCTGGATGTCGGCGGCGAAGGCCTTGTCCTCCTGGATGTGCACGTTCGGGTCCAGAGTGACCGAGAGCAGGTCGTTGGCCGAGTCGCCCTTCGAGAGGCCAGCGCCGCCCCAGTGGAACGGCATGCCGATCTGATGCAGCGTGCGGCCGTCCACGGTCAGCGGCTTCATCCGCTCGGTCACCAGCACCCGCGCCTCGATCGCGCTGCGCGCGGTGATGATCGTGGCCCAGTCGCCGTGCACCAGGCCGCGCTCCTTCGCCAGCTGCGGCGAGACCTCGCAGAAGAACTCCGGCTGCAGCTCGGACAGGTACGGCGTCCAGCGGCTCATGCCGCCGGCGGTGAAGTGCTCGGTGAGCCGGTAGGTGGTTGCCACATACGGGAACACCTCGGCCCCCGGCTCGTTGCCGCTCGGCTGATAGCGGTTCAGCTCACGCGAGTACACCTGCCGCACCGGGCTGCGCTGCTGCCGGTAGAGCGGATTGGCGACCGGCGACTCCTGCGGTTCGTAGTGCGTCGGCAGCGGCCCGTCGATCAGGCCCGCCGGGACGTACAGCCAGCCCTTGCCGTCGCCCTGCATGATGAACGGCTGGGTGCCGGAGATCGCCTCGGAACCCGTCGCGCCGGCCGGCGGGTTGTAGTGCGGCGACTTCGGCTTCTCGAAGTCGGGGATGTCGTGGCCGGTCCACTCGGCCTCGTCCTCGTCCCACCACACCAGGGTCTTGCGCTCGCTCCACGGCTTGCCGTCCGGGTCGGCCGAGGCGCGGTTGTACAGGATGCGGCGGTTCGCCGGCCACGCCCAGCACCACTCCGGGCCGAGCCAGTTCTGCTCCTTGCCCGGCTTGCGCCGCGCCGCCTGGTTGACGCCGTCGGCGTACACGCCGCAGTAGATCCAGCAGCCGCAGGCCGTGGAGCCGTCGTCGTTGAGCTGGTCGTAGGCGGCCAGCGGGCGGCCATCGGCGTCCCAGCCGTTGATCTCGGCGAGCACGGCCTCCGCCTTCGGCTCGTCGATCGAGCCCTCCACCGGGTAGTCCCAAGTCAGGTCCAGGACCGGCCGGTCCATCTCATCCTGGGAACCGTCGAGCAGCGCGCGGATCTTCTCGCCGAGGTGGTACATGAACCACAGGTCGCTGCGCGCGTCGCCCTCCGGTTCGACCGCCATCCAGTGCCACTGCAGCATCCGGTTGGTGTTGGTGAAGGACCCTGATTTCTCCGTGTGCGCTGCGGCCGGGAAGAAGAACACCTCGGTGGCGATGTCCTCGGTGCGCAGCTCCCCGGACTCGATCTCCGGGCCGTCCTTCCACCAGGTGGCCGACTCGATCAGGGAGAAGTCCCGCACCACCAGCCAGTCCAGCTTCGCCATCCCCATCCGCTGCATCCGGCCGTTCGCCGAGCCGACCGCCGGGTTCTGGCCCAGCAGGAAGTAGCCCTTGCACACGTCGTCCAGCTGCGCCATCACGGTCTCGTAGGTGCTGTGCGAGCCGGTCAGCCGGGGCAGATAGTCGAAGCAGTAGTCGTTTTCCGCGGTGGCGTTGGCGCCCCAGTACGCCTTCAGCAGGCTGACCATGTACGCCTTCATGCTGCCCCAGAAGCCCTGTTCCGCGGACTCGCCCCGGACGTAGGCGTCAAGGTCCTCGTGCTCGTGCGCGTGCGGCATCGGCAGGTAGCCGGGCAGCAGGTTGAACAGCGTCGGGATGTCGGTGGAGCCCTGGATGCTGGCGTGTCCGCGCAGCGCCTGGATGCCGCCGCCGGGCCGGCCGATGTTGCCGAGCAGCAGTTGCAGGATCGAGGCGGTGCGGATCATCTGCGAGCCGTCGCTGTGCTGCGTCCAGCCGACCGCGTACGCGAACGCGGTGGTGCGGTCGCGGCCGGAGTTGCGCACCAGCGTGCGGCAGACCAGGTCGAACAGCTCGCGCGGCACGCCGCAGACCCGCTCGACCATCTCGGGCGTGTAGCGGGCGTAGTGCCGCTTGAGGATCTGCATCACGCAGCGCGGATGCTGGAGCGTCGGGTCGGTTTGCGGCTTGCCGCTGAAGGCCGCGCCGCCGGAGCCGTGCGCCTCCGAGCGGCCGGAGTGGCTGCTGCCGGAGTTCTTGCCGCTGCTGGAGCCCTTCCCGTCCGCGCCGCCGCCCTCGCTGCCGCCGCCTTCCCCGTCTTCTTCCTGCTGCTCCTCGTACTGCTCGTCGCGCTCCCCGGCCGCGGACTGCATCTCGATGCCTTCGTACTGCCAGGCGTCGCTGTTGTATTCGCGTTCTTCTTCGTCGAGGCCGCTGAACACGCCGTCGAGGTCCTCGGTGTCCGCGAAGTCCTCGCGGATGATCGTCGATGCGTTCGTATATGCGAGCACGTAGTCGTGGAAGTAGGCGTCGTTGCTCAGCACGTAGTTGATGATCCCGCCGAGGAAAGCCACGTCGCTACCGGCCCGCAGTGGCACGTAGACGTCGCTGACCGCGCTGGTGCGGGTGTAGCGCGGGTCGACGTGGATGACGGTCGCGCCGCGCGCCTTGGCCTCCATGACCCACTGGAAGCCGACCGGGTGCGCCTCGGCGAAGTTCGAGCCCTCGATCACGATGCAGTCGGCGTTCTGCAGGTCCTGCAGGCACGTCGTCGCGCCGCCGCGGCCGAAGGAGGTGCCGAGCCCGGCGACCGTGGAGCTGTGGCACAGCCGCGCCTGGTTCTCCACCTGGATCACGCCGAGCGCCGTGAACAGCTTCTTGATGAGGTAGTTCTCCTCGTTGTCGAGGGTCGCCCCGCCGAGGCTGGCGACGCCGAGGGTGCGGCGTACCCGCTTGTCCTCCTCGTTCCACTGCCAGGTCTTGCGGCGCGTCTCGACCACGCGCTTGGCCACCATGTCGAGCGCGGTGTCCAGCGGGATCCGCTCCCACTCGGTGCCGTGCGGACGGCGGTACAGCACGTGGTGCTCACGGGATTCGCCAGTAGTCAGCTGGAGCGACGCGGCGCCCTTGGGGCACAGCCGGCCGCGGCTGACGGGGGAGTCCGGGTCGCCCTCGATCTGGATGACCTTGTCGTCCTTGACGTAGACGTTCTGCCCGCAGCCGACGCCGCAATAAGGGCAGACCGACTTGACGACCTTGTCAGCGGTGAAGGTGCGCGGCAGCAGTTCGTCGGTGCGCCGGGTGCGCGCCGCGGCGCCGCGTCCGGTGCGGTCCTTGCCGGTCAGCTGGCGCAGAACCGGCCACGGCAGATTGGCGATCGTCATGGGCTCAGCCGGCCTTTCCCGTCGCGGCGATGCTTGCGGTGTAGGCGCTGCGCGCGGCCTTGAACCGGCGCCCGGCTTCTTCGCGCGCCTCCTCGCCGAGCCGTTCGCGCAACTCGGCCAGCACGGTGTCCTCGAAGGCGACGTGTTTGCGCAGCGCGCTCGTCAGGGTTTTGACAAGCTCGTCGCGCTCGGCCGAGGTCGGCGGAAGTGACTCGATCCGCTCCAGCAGCCCCTCGGCCTCGTGCTCCTGCTGCTGCGCGTGTTCCGCGAGGTTCTTGCCGTCCGGCAGCTGATCGCGTACCAACGGCCAGAAGACCTCCTCCTCGGCGTGCTCGTGCGCCTTGAGCTTCTCGCCCAGCAGGGACAGCGCCTCGTTGCGTCTGCGCAGGTCGTCGGGCAGGCCGCCGGAGGAGAGGCCGGGCAGCGTCTGCAACTGGAGCTGGAGGTACTTGGCCTGGCTGTGGTCGTGCCCGATCACGTCGATGAGGTCGTCGTCGTCCTCGGCGAGCGGCGGCGGTGCGACGCTGTGCGCGGCCCAGGCGGCGCGCAGCGCGGGATCGGCCATTGCCCGCTCGCGGATCCAGGCGGCGGTCTCCTCGTCCCGCTGCGGAAGGATCGACTTCGGGTTGCTCAAATGCTGCGTGCTGGTGGACAGCGCGCCGGGTCGCTTGTCGGTCTCCGGTCCGGGCGCGTCGCCGCCGTCGGCGGGCAGGCCGGTGGCGATGAGGTACGCCAGGCCCGGCGGCACCCCGAGCCGTTCGCCGATCTGCGGGTAACTCAAGCCCGAACGCACCAGGGTGAGGATGGACTCCCGAGTCGGCATCGCGGCTCCTCTCGCTTCGTCGCACCGTCCGCTCGCCCGGCCGGGTGCGGTTGTCTACCCCATGCCGCGTGGGAAATGCACCCTTTTCCTCCAACCGACCTAGGCCGGGTGCCACGCCGCCCGCCTGCTCCTTCGGCCTGGCCGCTGGTTTGGCCGCCCACCTGCCGGGTAGCGCGGTGCTCGGCGTCGACCGGGTCCGGCCCAGCCCGGTTCGCCGCTGAGGCGGGAGGTGCCGTGAAGGAGCTGTGGCGCATCGGCGCGGTCGTGGCCGCCGGCTGGGGCTGCCTGCTCGCCGTGTTCGCGCTGCTGCTGGCCGGCTACGGCGAGGGCGCGCTGGTGGTCGTGATGTTCGGCGCCTCGGTAATCCTGTGCTGGATCATCGCCGCCGCGTTGCTGCTGTGGAGCAGGCGCAACGCCGGGAAGCGGCTGTGGCGGCCCATCCCGCCGAAGATCGGCTCCCCGGCGCTGTTCGCGATCGCGGCCGGGCTCATCGGGCTCGGCGTGGCGTTCACCTGGGCGCTTTACCCGGTTGCGTTCTGGATCGCGGTGCTCGGCGCCCGGCAGTCGTGGCGCGAGCGGGCGGCCGTGCGCAAGCGCCTGTCGCCGGAGCACCCCGTGCGATCGGACGGCTGACCAGCATGCCTGGTATGGCCGGTATGGGCAACGGAGTCGCCGACGCGGCCGCGATGGGCCTCGCCATGGCGGTCATCGCACCGCTGCTGGCCCTGTACTTCTCGGGACGCGTCGCGAAGATCGTGCGCGTCTTGGCCCGCCATCCGGCGCTCGTCCTCACCGCGTTCGTCTTCGAGCACGCCGCGTTGATAGCCGCGATGACCGGCTACTGGTCGCCCGCCTGGCTCACCGGCCTGCTGCGCATCTCGCTGGTCGTGATCGCGGTCGCGTTCTGGCTTCCGGTCGTGGACCGCAACGGCCTCGGCGACGCGGCCCGCATCGTCTACCTCTTCATCGCCGGGCCGCTGCTCGACCTGCCCGCGCTCTATCTGATCGCCTCGGGCCGGTCCGCGGCCGGAATCGCGATGATCGTCACGATGCTGCCGATCCCGCTCGCCGCCGTCACCGCGGTGTACTCCTGGATGCGCCGCGAGGAGCGGGACGCGATCGAGCTTCAGCGGTTGCGGGAGAGCCCTTCGTAAGCGGCCCCGGCGGCGGCCGCGTAGAGCAGGTGGTGCGCTCCGTCGATGGCCAGTTCGCTCGCGCCCCACTCCTTGGGCGGCGGCGCGAGCTGCATCGCGGGAAGCATCGTCTGCTCGGCGCCCCACACCATCGCGGCGTGCACGGCGGTCGCGGCGACCGGAGGCAGGCCCACCGAGTCGAGCAGGCCGCGGGCGGCGCCCCAGCCGGTGCCGTAAGCCCAGTGCACGAGCTGGCTGAAGCGAGCCTTCTGCTGGTCGGACTGCGCCTCGACGCCGAGCACCTTCTGCGCGGCCTCGGCAGGGACCTGACTCTCCGGGCGCTTGCGCAGCTTCGATTCCAGCATCGTGCTCGCGGTGATCGCCGCGGTGCCGATGAGTCCGGCGGCCAGGCCGATGCCGACGTCCGCCGCTGCCTTACCTACGCGCATGGTGCTCTATCTCCTCGGTCTTGATTTTCGGTGGATTGGCGGACTCAGGATGTCGCAGAGCCCTGTCTCACTTGGTTGAGCCGGCGGGCCGCCCGGTCGTTCAACGCCGTCATCGCCCCGACCAGCCGCGAGTCGAGGCGGCGGGCCGCCTTGGCTCCGGTTTCGCTCTCGGCGGCGGGATCCGCGGCGCGGTCCTTGCCCAATCCGCGTTGCTGTTCAGCTGACTCGGTCGCGGCACGCATCAAGCGCGCGGTCGCGGTCAGAATGCGCGCGGTCGTCGCGGGGGCGATTCCCTGCATGCGGACGACCGCATGGGCCGCGGCGCCGAGGATGATCTCGGGGCGGCGATGCTCCGCGGCGCGGACCACGGCGCGCGCAGCACGGTCGGCGTCCATGGACAGCCCCGGCAGGCCCGCCGCGGCGGCGAACCACGCGTACTCGCGCGCCGTCTGACCGCGGAACTCGGCTCCGAGGTGCGAGCCGGTGCGCATCAGGCCGGGGATCACCGTCGTCACGCTGATCTTGTCCGCGGCCAGTTCGGCGCGCAGTCCCTCGGACAGGCCGGCGAGCGCGAACTTGGCGCTGTCGTACGGCAGCAGGTGCGGGGCGGCGATCCGGCCGCCGAGCGAGCTGACGTTCACGATCGTGCCGCCGCCGGAGCGCCGCATGATCGGCGCGGCCGCGAGCACCAGGCGCAGCGGCGCGAAGAACATGGCCTCCATCGCGGCGCGGAAGTCCGCCTCGTCCATCGAGGCGAGCGGGCCGACCTGGATGATCCCGGCGTTGTTCACGAGCACGTCGATGCCGCCGAAGTGCGTCTCCGCCTCGGCGATCAGGCGCTCGGCGGTGTGCTCGTCGGTGAGGTCGCAGGGCACGGCGTGCACCTCGGCGCCCGCGTCGTGCAGCTTCCATGCCGCCTGATCCAGCGCCGTGGCGTCGCGGGCGCAGATCAACAGGCGCGCACCGCGGTCGGCCAGCTCGCGGGCGATGGCGAAACCCAGGCCGCGCGAGGCTCCGGTGACCAGCGCCGAGGCGCCCTTGAATCGGTTCATGACCCACCTTCCGGATCGGTTGGGTGCGGCTCGATCAGTCAGCGCGGCATGGCGGCCGCGATGGCCAGGTACTCCTCGTTGCTGACCTTGACCGCGAGCCAGGGCGTGCCCTTCGACGCCAGCTCCACGCCTGGCACGACGTACACCGCGCCGGTGCGGTGGTCACCGACCCAGGTGGTCACCTCATCGGTGTGCAGGCTCGGCAGGGGCACGTCCTCCCAGACCAACCCCTCTGGTACGACCTCGTCGGGTCCGACCGCGATGACCGAAACGACCGCGTCGTGCAATTCCGGCGTGTGCATCTCGCCCTCCTGTGTGCTCAGTTCGATTGCCCGAGTCGCCAGGTCGAGCCCGGCTCGGGTAACCGTGCGCGGGGCAGGCATGCGCGGATTCGATCGTTCGCCGGGTTAAGCGGCGGCGGCGGCCGGCGCCGGGTGCGTGCCGTCGCCGTTGCGATTGCCATTGCGGTGGGCGAACTTGTCGATCAGCGCTGGAGCGGCCGCGCCGGCGACCGTCGCGGTGAGCGAGGACGCGCCGACGATGCCCCACGCGACCGGTCCGAGCGGCGTGCAGCCGAAGAACCGGCTGACCACCGGCGTTTCCACGACCACCACCAGCGCCGCCGCCGAGGCCACGCAGGTGCCGATGACCAGCGGGCTGTGCCGTCCGGTGACCAGCGTCTGGCCGAGCTGGGTGCCGACCAGCGCGGCCAGGCCCATGGTCGAGGCCCGGCGGGAGCGGCCGGTCATCCGCCCGGCCTGCCAGGCGAGCGTCGCGCCGAGCGCGGTCGCGCCGCCGCGGGCGGCGAGGTCCCGGGCGAGGGCGGGCCCCCACGGTCCGGCCAGCGGACCGCCGTCCGCGCTGCCGCCCGCGCCGCCGTTCCCGGTGGCCTTGCCCGCATCCGCCCGCTCGCCGTTCGCCGGCGGCCGGGCCGGCGCGAGCGCGACCGCGAGCGCGGGCAGCATGTCCGTCATCATGTTGACGAGGAGGAACTGGCGGGTGCCGAGCGGGGCGCGGCCGCCGAGGGCCGTGCCGAGCACGGTGAACGCGATCTCGCCGGCGTTTCCGCCGACCAGGATCGAGACCGCGTCGCGCACGCTGCGCCACAGCGCCTTGCCTTCGGCCAGGGCGTCCACGATCCGCGCCGGGTCGGGCGCGGAGAGCACCAGGTCGGCCGCGTTGCGGGCCGGCATGGTTCCCTTGCCGGCCAGCGCGATGCCCACGTCGGCGAGCCTGATCGCGGCGGCGTCGTTGCTGCCGTCCCCGGTCATCGCCACCACCCGGCCGGCCCGCTGGAGCGCCTGCACGATGCGCACCTTGTGCTGCGGGGAGACGCGGGCGAACACCGTGCTGGCGGCGATCCGGGCCTCGCGCTGCGACTTCGGCAGCCGGTCGAGCTCGGAGCCGGTGAGTACGTGCTCTGCGTTCGGGATGCCGAGCTGCCTGGCGATCGCCACGGCGGTTCGCGGGTGGTCGCCGGTGATCATGATGGTGCGCACCCCGGACGCCGCCAGCTGCGCGATGGTGTCTTCCACGCCGGGCCGCGCGGTGTCGGCGATGGCGACAAAGCCGACCAAGGTGAGCTCGCCGACCAGGTCGGCGAGGTGTTCCGGGGAGTCGCCGCGGGCCGCGCCCTCGTTGGCGACCGCGCCGGTCTCGGCTACGGCCAGGACGCGCAGGCCCTCATCGGCGAGGCGCTTGAGCGTGGCGGAGGCGGTGTTGCGGCGCTGCGGCGTGAACGGGCGGGTGCCCTTCTCCGTGACGACGCTGTCGCAGCGTTCGAGGATGACCTCGGGTGCGCCCTTGACCGTCAGGAGCATGCGACCGTCCTGCTTGCCGAGCGAGGCGGAGTAGCCGCGGGTGGTCTCGAAAGGCAGCTCCGATTCGAGATGCCAGGCCTCGCGCTCCTGCGCCGCGTGCTCGCGGGCCGCTTGCACCACCGCGATATCCGTCGTGTGCACCAGGGTCCGGGCCGGATCGTCGCCGACGTCAGGGCACGCACACGCGGCCATGTGCAGTACTTCGCGACCGCGCTGGGTGTCGAGCGAAAGGTCTTGATCGAACGCTGCGACACGGGTCACGGACAGCCGGCCCTCGGTCAGCGTCCCGGTCTTGTCGAAGCAGACCGTGTCCACGCGGCCGAGCGCCTCCAGCGTGCTCGACGAGCGGACGAGCACGCCGTAGCGCGAGAGCCTGCGCGCGGCGGCCAGCTGCGCCACGGTCGCGACGAGCGGCAGTCCTTCCGGCACGGCGGCCACCGCGATGGCCACCCCGGACGCGACCGCCTGGCGCAGCGGGACCCCGCGCAGCACCGCGAGGCCGGTGACCGCGAGGCCGCCGATTCCGGTGGCCGGCAAGGCGATCCGGGCCAGTTCGCTCAGCCGGGCCTGGATTCCCACCCGTGGCGGTGCGGAGGCGCTGGCGACGGCCGAGGCCCGGCCGGCCTCGGTGTCCGAGCCGGTGGCGGTGACCACGGCGTATCCGGTCCCTGCGACGACGGTGCAGCCCTCGTACACCATGCAGGTCCGGTCCGCGAGCTCGGCGCCGGGCGTGGCCTGCACGGACTTGGCGATCGGCAGGGATTCGCCGGTGAGCGCGGACTCGTCGACCTCAAGCTCCTCGGCGCTGATCAGCCGAGCGTCGGCGGGCACGATGTCGCTCGCGCGCAGCGCGATCACGTCGCCGATCCGCAGCCGTTCGGCGGGAACGGTCCTCGTCCGCGCCTCGGCGAGTCCGGCGGTCCAGTCGCGGTCGCCGTGGGAGCCGGTGCCGGTATCGGCGTCGGCATGGGCGTCCGGATGCTCATTCTCGGGGCCGGACCAGGCGACGATACGGGCGTTGGTCCGTTCGCCGAGCATCAGCCGGCTCAGGGCGCGCCGGGCACGCAGCTGCTGCCCCGCGCTGATGACCGCGTTGCCGCCCATCACGCCGCCGACCAGGATCGCGTCCACACCCGAGCCGACCACGGCGGACGCCGCCGCGCCGAGCGCGAGCACCGGAGTGAGCGGGTCACGCAGTTCCTCGGCGATCGCGCCGGCGAACTCGGCCGTTCCGCGGGCCGGGGTGACGACGAGCTGGCGGATCGGGGTGGTCGCGGCGGCCCGATGCGCTGCGCTGCCGGCCGCGCGGACCAGGGCCGGTGGCTGCGCCGCAGCAGCCTGACGGTCTTCTTCCCGCCGGTAGTCGCGCAGCCTCGCGAACGCGTCCTGCGCCGACAGCACGTGCCAGGACTCGTACACGGTGCCGCGCGGCTTGTTCGCGCGTGCGATCCGCAGACCGCTGTAAGCGCCACCGATGACGGAGATCAGGGCGGCGCTGTGTACCGGAGACAGCTGCGGTCCGCGCCCGCGGCGCCGGTTTCCGGTCGTGGCCAGCAGCGCGCCGAGCGCGCTTCCGCCCCAGGCCAGCCGACTGGACCGCTCGCTGACCGCGCGCGCGATCGGCACCGCGTTCAGGATCCGCCACGCCTGCTCAAGCCCCGGACCGCAGATCAGGTCGGCCGACCAGCCGACCGCCCCGGTGACCTCCCCCTCGGTCCGCCGCAAGACGGCGATCCCGACGTCGGCCGCCGCGAGGGCGGCGTCGTGTGCGGTGGAGACGACCAGGACGCCGTGGCCTTCGCTCTGAAGCCGGCGCACATGGTTGTGCAGATATTCGTCGCGCGGCAGCACTTCGTCAGCCCACTGCAACAGTTCGCCGACGCTCGAGTGCTGAGTCAGCACGACCTTGTCCACGGCCGCGTGCGCCGCGGCGAGCAGTGCGTCAGCCAGCGGATCCAGCGCGCAGCCCACCGTCACGGTGCCGCGCCGGGTGCCCGCCTTGTCGAGAAGGTCCAGGGTCAGCGCCCCGGGCTCGGCCGCGGACCGCGATCGGTTCGCCCGGCCGCCGGCGGAGCGCGTCGAGTAGCGCAGCCGCCACCGGTCGTTTGTCCACAGGTCTGTGGAGCGTGTGGGCGGAGTGCCGAGCAGCGCGGCTTCGATGACAGCCGCGGTCGCCTTCTCGGCGTGCTTGGCGGCCGCGTCCGGCACCGCGTCCGACTGCCCGTCTGACGGCGCGTCCGAATTTGGATCAGTCTCTTGAGACGCCGCCGTGATCAGCCGCTCGGCGACCTGCCAGACCTCGGCGTCTTCGAGCCCTGCTCCGTTCGCGCCGCCCGCCGCCTCGGCGGAGAGCACGACCGGCTTCGGCGCGCACAGCACCGAGGAGTCGATGAGCACGGTGTCGACGCGGTCCAGGCGACGCAGCGCGGTCCCGTCCATCGGCACCACGCCGCGCCTGGCCAGATCCCAGCCGAGCGCCGCGGCGAACGCCTCGCGGCCCTGCCGCCCGGCCTTCGGCATGGTGGCGAGCATCAAGTCCGCGGCCCGGCCCGGATCGCGGGTGAAGGCGAGCGCGCCGCCCGCGCCGAACAACGAGGCGATGGATGAGCGTTCGCCGAGCCGTTCCACCGGCCCCTCCGGCAGCGGCGCGGGGCGCGGGGCGTGCTCGTGTGCTTCCTTCACGAGCCCCTGCCCCTCGCGCACCAGCTCGTGCTCGCGCCGCCGCCACACCGACTGCCGGCTGAGGCGCTCGACGAGCCGCACCCCGTGCTGGAGGCTGTCCACGGCGAGCGGCCCGGGCCCGGTGCTCGCCGCGTTCACGGTCGAGGTCGCGAGGGAGATCAGCAGTTCCGCGTGCTGATGCCCCAACCGCGCGGCCAGCAGCTCACGCAGCCGCGGATACGTATCGGCGAACAGCAGCGGTATACGAGCACTGCGTGGCAACAGCGAGACGTTCAAGAGCTGGGCCGTGGTCGCCACGCCGAGCCCGGCCAGGTCGGCCATCAGCGCCAGCGCCATGATGGCGACCGGCGCGTCGTCCGCGGGATGCTCGGGCGTGCAGCCGGCGGCCTCGCCGTCGGGGAAGTCGCAGTCCGCGGTGCCGTGGATCTCCTCGATGGTCTTGACCGTGGCGAGGATGTCCTCGAGACCGACGCGGTCCTCGTCGAAGGCGAGCAGGACCTGCTGGGTGACGGCGTTGACCTGCGCCCACTTCACGCCCTTGAGGCGCTTGAGCGCGTCTGTGACGTCGTCGGCGATGCGGCGGTGCTGCTCGCCGGAGCCCGTCAGGCCCTTGACCTCGACGTGGGCGCGGCCTCCGCGGGACCACACGCGTCGCACGCCCCGGCTCGGACCGACGTCGGCCACCGAGCCGAGGGCCGAGGTGTAGCGATACGGCAGGTTCTTCGCGGCGAGCGAGGCGGCTTGAGCGGTGACGCGCGCGGTGGTCCCGACGGCGGTCGCGGCCGCCGGACCGGCCGTCGCGCCGGCGACCGCGCGCGTCACGGTGGCGGTGCCCCGAGCTGTCGCGGCGGCGAGGCGCGCGGACCCGGCCGTCGTGGCGAGCGTGAAGCCGGCCGCGGCGCGGGCGGTGGACAGGACGGAACGCTGTGTACGCGACCTTCCGTTGTGAAACTGTGCAAGACGAACCATCGAGCTGACCGCCACTCCCTCGACTCACCTCGGGTGGGCCCGCCTAGTACCCGGCGAATCGGGGCTAAACGCGCGTAGCGGCTGTCCAGAGGACACGTATGGTCGTGCCCGGACGTGCGAAGGTGCCCCCGCGCGAGGGTCAGCCCTCGTTGAAGACCGCCTTCTCGACGCCCTTGAGCGCCTTCTGCAGGTCGATCGGGTTGACGTTCGCCATGCGCTGCTCCTCGCGCGCTCGGACTTGAATCGGTCGGTGCAGCGCGTTACCCGGACACAACGGGCGAAAACTGGCCTACCCGATGCTGGCGTATAAAGCCTGGTCGAGATCGTTCCAAAGGTCTTCCGCGTCCTCCAGGCCCACCGACATCCGCAGCAGCCGGTCGCTGATCCCGGTGGCGGCCCGATCCTGCGCGTCCATGATGTGGTGGCTGATGGACGCGGGGTGCTGAAGCAGCGTGTCGACGCTGCCGAGGCTGACCGCCGGGGTGATGAGCCGGACGGCGCCGATCACGGCGTGCGGGTCACCGGTCGTCTCGAAGGAGACGAGAGCGCCGCCAGAGGCCATCTGCGCCGCAGGGCGCTGACGATCGAGTCCTGGGTAGTGGACGCGGGCGACCGCCGGGTGGCCGGCGAGCCGGTTCGCCAGCTGCGCCGCGGTCGCCGAGGCGGCGCGGACCCGCAGCGGCAGGGTCGAGAGGCCGCGCAGCAGCAGATATCCGGCCAGCGGATGCAGGACCGCGCCGGTGAGGAAGCGCAGCTGTCGCAGCGTTCGTGCATACTCCTCGTCGCACGCCACGACGCCGCCGAGCACGTCGCCGTGACCGCCGAGGAACTTCGTGGCGCTGTGCAGCACGAGCCGGGCGCCGAGGGTGGCCGGCCGTTGCAGGACCGGAGTGGCGAAGGTGTTGTCCGCGAGCACCGGCACCGGTGCGCAAGCCTCGGCCAACGCGCGCAGGTCCACCTCGTTCAGGGTCGGGTTCGCCGGGCTCTCCACGATGACCAGTCCGGTGTCCGGCCGGAGCGCGACGGCGGCTTTCTCCGGCTCGGCGAAGGTGACCTCGTTGCCCAGCAGACCCGAGGCGATCAGGTGATCGCTGCTGCCGTAGAGCGGACGCACGGCCACGACGTGCGGCTTTCCGGCGTTCACCGCCGCGAGCAGACAGGCTGTGAGCGCCGCCATGCCGCTGGCGAACGCGACCGCCGCTTCGCAGCCTTCGAGCTCGGCGAGTGCGCTCTCAAAGCGGGCCACGGTCGGGTTGCCGATCCGCGCGTACACCGGCGGTCCCGAGCAGAGCTCTCCGGTGCCCAGCACGTCCAGACGCGCGGCCTCGCCTCGGCTGTCGCGTGACGGATACGTGGTCGACAGGTCGAGCGGCGCCGCGTGCAGGCCGAGATCGGCCAGGTCGTCGCGGCCGGCGTGCACGGCGCGCGTGGCTAGAGCGGCGGTCGGCACGTCCCGGTGGGTCAGAGGAGCGGAGAGGCGCTGCGTCATGACCTTCATAGTCGGCACAGGAGCGGCAAAGAGCCACGACTCCCGTATCTTGTTCGGATGAATGGGGAAAGCGCCAAACTTGATCCGGTGGACATCGCGATTCTGCGTGAGTTGCAGAACGACGGCCGGATGCCGAACAAAGACCTTGCTGAAAAGGTCGGCATCGCACCCTCCACCTGCCTCGACCGGGTGGCCAGGCTGCGCCGGGTCGGCGCGATCACCGGCTACACGGCCCGCGTCGGCGCCCAGGCGATCGGGCGCCCGATCGAGGCGTTGCTGGCGGTGCAGGTGCGTCCGCACTCGCGGCTGCTGGTCGACCCCTTCATCGCGCACGTGCTCGCGCTGCCGGAAACCCGGTCGCTGCACCACACCAGCGGTCCGGACGACTTCTTCGTGCACGTCGCCTGCGGCAGCGTGCAGGACCTGCAGAGCCTGGTGCTCGACCAGTTCACCGCGCGGCCCGAGGTGGCCAGGCTCCAGACCCACCTGATCTTCGCGACCTGGGAGGGCAGTCCGCTGTTGCCGTATAACGCGGCGGAGGCTGTCGGTGGCAGGCGGCAGGATGATGGCAAGCGGGCGAAGAAGGGTGCCGGGGCGGCGGGAGGGTGATGAGCATGGCCGGCGAAGACACGACGGAGTGCGCGACGGCGCCGCTCGACCGGCTGCGCGCGCTCTGCCTCGACCTGCCCGAGGTCGTCGAACGGCCCAGCCACGGTGAACCGACCTGGTTCATCGGCGGCAAGAAGACCTTCGTGATGTTCGCGGACCGACATCACGACGATCGCGTGGCCTTCTGGTGCGCCGCCGCGCCGGGCGCGCAGGAGCACCTGACCGCCGCGGACCCCGAGCACTACTTCCGGCCGCCATACGTCGGGCATCGCGGCTGGCTCGGGGTCTACCTCGACGTTCCGGTCGATTGGGCGGAGATCGGCGAGCTGGTGTCTGAGGCGTACCGCGCGGTCGCCCCGGCGCGCCTGCTCCGACAACTCGACGCGGAGCCGTCCCAGTCTGGTTAATTCCCTTCACTTGGAGGGTGTCATTCACGCGGAGCGCGAGTACATTCGGCTGCGGAGCTAATTCACATAGATGCCCACGATTCACATATGTGAAAGGTGCGCTGCCTTGCTCGACAAAGCTGTCTTGCTCAAGAGACTCGTCGTCTTCGCCATGGCCGTCAGCTCCGCGTGCGCCGTGGCTGTCGTTCCAGCTTCCGCGTCGGCATCCACGACCACCACCGCCGTCGGCGCCCCGGCCAATATCGCCCCGGCCAATGTCTCAGCGCACTGCGGTTGGCCGGTACCGCGATCGTTCTGCCCGCCCGCGACCGTCGTCCTGGACGGAGACCGGCTGCTGCTGAACCGGCTGGGCCTGCTGGCCGGCGACCACACGCTGCACACGTCGCTGAACGCGCTGCTGGCCCTTGCGCAGCCTGACCTGACCGCGGGGCCGTGGTCCGTCACCGACAAGACGATGCTGCCGCCGAGCGGTGACAAGCACGACTACCTCAGCCTCGCGCCCTACTGGTGGCCCACGCAGCCGATGACGCCCTCGAATCCCTGGGGCTGTCCGTACATTCAGAAAGACGGCCAGCGCGACCCGATCGTCGACAGCATCCCCGACCACGCCGAGCGCGGCAGCGCCTTCTCAGCCATCTACGATCTGTCGCTCGCCTGGTACTACACCCGCGACCCGCGTTATGCGCAGCGCGCCGAACTCGACCTGCGTACCTGGTTCCTCGACGCGGCGACCAGGATGAACCCGAACCTGAACTATGCGCAGGGCATCCCGTGCCAGGTCGACGGGCGCGGCATCGGCATCATCGAGTTCTCAGAAGCGCTGACCGACGTCGTCGACGCGACCGCGATCCTCGATGACGGCGCGCCCGGCTGGACCCGCACCGACCACGGCGGCATGACCGCCTGGTACTGCGCGTTCCTCACCTGGCTGCGCTCCAGTTCCAACGGAGCCGACGAGGCGGCCCAGGCGAACAACCACGGCAGCTTCTATGACATGCTCTGCGCCGCGCTCGCGCTCTACGTCGGGCAGCGCGACACCGCGCGCGGCATCGTGCAGCAGGCCGAGACCAAGCGGATCGACGTGCAGATCAGCGCCGCCGGAACCGAGCCGCTGGAGATCTCCCGGACGCGCAGCTGGCACTACTCCACCTTCAACCTGGTCGCGCTCACCAGGCTCGCGCAGATCGGCCGCCACGTCGGCGTCGACCTCTGGCAATACACCTCCCCGGCCGGCGGCGGCCTGTTCGGCGCGGTCGACTTCCTGCTCCCGGCGGCCGTCGGCGGGCAGTCCGCGTGGCCGTACCCGGAACTGGGCTTCCAGCAGGACGCCGCGCTGGACCTCGTGCACGCGGCGGCCGACGCCGGTGACCGTCAGGCGAGGGCCGCGCTCGCGCACGTCCCCACGCCGAAAACCGGAGACCTCTATCCGATCGCACCCGCGGCGGAGCAGCTGGACGATATCTCCGGCTCCTGATTCGCCACCCTGGCGAAAGTTCGAATCACAGGGCTCTGGTCCGTGTGGAGGTGCGCGCTGCCTCCACACGGTAGCGCCAGCAGTTGTGCTCCGAGAGCAGAGCGCCATCCGCGTCGTGGAGCTGGAGGGAGACCAGGTGCGTCGACGGGAAGTACGCGGATCGGGAGACGACGAAGCCGGGCGCGATGGATAAGGGCTCGATAGTCACGTCTTGCTGCTCGATGTGGCTCAGCTGCTCGCCAAAGGGTTCGTAGATCCGCGCGGAGAGGCTGGCTCCGGTGACGCGGACCGCAGTGTGGTTGACCGCGTAGATCTGCCACGTCTCGGTGTCGGGCTGGACGTGCAGCGGTCCGCAGTCGGCGGAGCAAGGCGGCAGTCTGGTGCCGAAGTCGATGCGCAGCGCGGAGAGCGGGTCCTCGGCCGGTTCGGGCTCGCGCCAAAGTTCGCAGTCCTGCGATACCGAGACGCGAAGCGCGAGGTCGTCCGCGTCCAGGGCGTTCGAGACGACGCAGAGCTGATCGAAGAATGCTGACTCGACGAGGTCGAGCTGGATCCACGGTCGCTCGTCGTGGGCCGCCGGCGACCAGTGGGTGACCGGATTGCCGTCCACGGCGCTGGCGGCGGCCTTGGGATTATCGGTTGCCGAGTGCGCAGGCGCGGGTGCGGGGGCGACGGAGGACGCGGTCACGGGCTTGCGCAGCGCGAGATCGATCGTGGGGCGCGAGCCGTCGATGACCGACAGGGTCCTGATTGACGTGCGCGAGCCCGCGAGGCCGGTCGGTCCGATCGCGACGCGTACGTAGCGGGCTTGCTGCCGGGCGAACGCGACGATGCGCGGTGCGGCGCCGACCCGGGGCGCGCGGGTCCGCGGCGCGGAGGAACCGGGCCAAGGTGCCGTGGCGGATCCGGTGCCCGCCTCGGCGGCGACGGCGGACCCCGTCGCCTCGGCGAACACGACTGGTCGCACGGTTCCCCCTTCGACGGCGCCTTCTTGGTGCGGAGCGAGCAGGGTGGCGCCGGCGAATTGGAACCCTGGGCGAGACACGGCCATGGTGCAGGCCCTACCCTTCTCGGGTATGACAACGTTGTCAGAGGAATCCTCGCCGCCCGCCGAAGGGCTGTCAACCCTTCCGGCGCGGGCCGGACCCCTGGGCGCGCCCCGAACCTGAGCACACCAGAACAAGCCAGACAAGACAGGAAGCCAGATGAGCGGGCCAGCGCCGATCGAGCCGAGCCGACCCACGCTGCGGCAGGTCGCCGAGCTGTCCGGGGTGAGCCTCAAGACCGCCTCGCGGGTGTTCAACGAGGAGCAGTACGTCGCGCCCGAGACCGCGGCCCGGGTGCGCGCGGCGGCGGCGGAGCTCGGCTTCCGGCCGAACACGATCGCCCGCGAGCTGCGCGCCGGGGCCAGGTCCGCCCTCGTCGGCCTGATCATCGGCGACGTCGCGAACCCCTTCTACGCGCGGATCGCACGCGGGGCCGAGCGCCGGCTGCGTGACGCGGGGCTGCGGCTGATCACGGCCAGTACGGACGAGGATCCGGTGCTCGAGCGCGCCCTGGTCTCCGACCTGCTGGAGCGACGGGTGAGCGCGATGCTCATCGTGACCTGCGGCTCGGATCACGGCTATCTGCAGCCCGAGCGCAACCTGGGCACGCCGCTCGCCTTCCTCGACCGCGCGCCGCAGGACATCGACGCGGACTCGGTGGTGCTGGACAACCACGCCGGAGTCACCAACGCGGTGCGGCAATTGCTCGACCGCGGACATCGCCGGATCGCGTTCGTCGGCGACCTGAGCCGGCTGCCGACGCACCTCGAACGCGTCGCGGCCTTCGAGCAAGCCGTCACCGAGGGCGGCGTCGCTGATTGGCGCCGTTACATGCGCGACGGTGCACACGAATCGGACAGCGCGGAGGCCGAGGTGCGCGCGCTGCTCGCGCTGCCGATTCCGCCGACCGCGCTGGTGACCGCGAACAACCGGATCACGATCGGCGCGTTGCGCGCGCTGCGCGGATTGAGCCGGCCGCCGGCCCTGATCGGCTTCGACGACTTCGATCTCGCCGATCTGCTGGGCGTGACGGTGATAGCGCACGATCCGGAGCAGATGGGGGAGCTGGGCGCGGAGTTGCTGCTCGACCGGCTGGCTGGCCGCTGGGGGCCGAGCCGCAGAGTGCTGATGCCGACCCGGCTGCTCGCGCGTGGCTCGGGGGAGCGGGAACTGGCCGTGACGGCGTAGATGCTCAAGCTTGGCGCCGGCCCGGAATCGGCCGAAGCGCTCGGGCTGCCGCTACGGCGGGACTACTGCCGCACGCGCTGCACGATTACGGCCAGGACGTACGCGATACCGGCGATCGCGGCCAGCCCCGTGTACGGCGCGCCCGAGTGCCCGCGTCCAAGCTCGACGAACGCGGCGACCAGGACCGCGAGGATGAGCACGAGGCCACTGAACGCGGTCGCCCTCAGGTCGATGCCAGTGATCCGTTCGTCGCGGCGGTCCATCAGCCCACGAATGGTCTCGCTGCGCCTGGCGGCGAGCACGAGCGCGGCGGCGACGACGAACATCATGGCCATCAACGCGATGCCGAGCGCGGGATGTCCGCCGACGACCGAGGTCACGAGATAGGCCACGCCGCCGAGCACGGCGACCGCGGGCGTCACCCAGAACACGAGATTGTGCTTTCTGTGGGCGCCGCGGACCGCGCTCTCGGCGCTATCGCTCTGCGACATGGAAGACCTCCTCGACGGTGGTTCCGAAGAACCTGGCCAGCGCGATGGACAGGGGCAGCGACGGGGTGTAGCGGCCGGTCTCGATGGAGTTGACGGTCTGCCGGGACACCCCGAGCGCGGCGGCGAGATCGGCCTGCGAGAGGTTTTTCGCCGCGCGCAGCTCGCGTACGGCGTTGCCGGTGACCACCAGCTCCATGGTTTGACGCTCCACTCGTCGCCCGCGCATGCGTGTAAAGCATGCTTGACACCTTCAGTGTCGCGCCGGGGCGTGCTGGTGTCAAGCATGCTTTACATCGTCGCGGCTGCCGGACGTCCGTGCCGATCGGCGTTTCGGCTACCTGCCGAGGCCGAGGCCGAGACTGAGCAGGGCGAAGACGCCGCCGACCACCGGCCGGGCCTGGAAGCCGGCCTGGTTGCCCGAGACCGTGTCGTACCAGTCGGTGAACGGCACCCGGTTGGGCGTGGCGTCGGCGAAGTCGTAGAGCGCTGAGATCAGATAGCCGCTGATCGGACGGCCGCGCAGCCAGGCCGCGGTCCACATCTCCCAGTCGCCCTTGGTGTAGGAGTGACGCAGGTCCAGCGGCGCGCCGAACTGGTTCGCCTGCGTCAGATACCAGGCCGCCTCCTCGTCGGCGACCGAGCGCGGGACCAGGCCCGTGCCGAGCAGCGCGTCCGGGTAGCCGTTGTACTTCAGGCTCCAGGTACCCGGCTGGTCATAGGCCAACTTCAGATGGTCGTCGCCGCCGTCCTGCGCCTTGGTCACCCACTGCGTGATGTAGCTGCTGGCAGTGCTCTGATAACTCGCCGCGTCCGCGGAGTTGCCGGCCGCGGCGGCGATCTGGCTCATCGCGCCGATCGCGACGATGCCTTTGAGCGCGAGGTTGGCGCTGTGCGCGATGAAGCCGGTGAAGTCGTCAGTCTGGTTCTGATAGCCGGGATCGAGCGCGTTCGCGACGAGGTAGTCAGCCCACTGCTTGAGGATCGGATAGTGCTGCGAGGCGAAGGACTTCGCGGCCGCGGCACCGGTCCGGGCGAGATATGCCGCGGACATGATGAGCATGTTCGCGGACTCCTCGACCGGCATGTCCTCCTCGTTGCCGTCGTTGTGGCCCGTCGCGTTCGGATAGTGGCTGCCCAGATCGTGCTCGGCGAACTGCTTCGGCCAGCCGCCGTGCTCCGGATAGTCGAGCAGCGGAGCCAGCAGCAGGCCCAGGTAGTCAGGGTCGAGATACAGGAAGACCGGCATCCCGGGATAGGTCACGTCCACCGTGGAGACGTTGCCGTCGCTGGAGATCTCCTTGAGGAACGCCCACGGCTGCCCGTTCCGGCTGACCAGCTCAGTGCCCGCATACGCCTGCCGCAGCGCGAGCGCGCACAGCGCCGCGTACTTCGGCCCGCCGGCCGCGGTCGCGTCGCGTGCCACCTTGCGGTCCAGCGTGCTGCTGCGCTCCTGCGCGGAATCGGCGTCCGCGTGGAAGAACGCCGCCATGTCCTGCCAAGTGGACCAGTACGACCGCCATAGCGGTGGCAGTTGGTCGCCGAGGTAGCTGACCGCCGGCTCGCGCACGTGTCCGACGGAGAGCACGGCCGAGCGGGTCGAGCCGCGCACGCTGCCCAGATCGAAGTGGAAGGCAAACACCGGCCAGTTGTCGTTGATGCGGCGCGGCTGGTCGCCGTCGACCGTGTTCGCAAGCGAGCCGTTGCCGAGGACCGCGCCGCGCACGGCGGAATCCGCGCCGATCTGCCAGCTGAGCCCGGACCGGTTCGACGCGCTGAACACCACGGTTCCCCACGACGCCATGTCGCCGTTCTCGGCGAGCACCTGCGGACTGTTCGGGGTGAACGAGAGGGAGGTCAGCGACGGGCCGCCGCCGCTGTCGGCTATCTGCTCCTGCGACCAGCGGATCTGCGTGTTCGAATCCCCATGCGCCCATTCACCGGAGATGTCGAAGTAGATGCCGACGTCGTGGGCGTGGCCGTCCTCGCTGCGCACGGCGGCGAGGATGTAGGACAACGGCATCGACTGGCGGCGCAGGTCGCCGGGCTCGATGGGGGAGAGGAAGGTCAGCGTCAGCCGCACGCCGCCCGCCTCCAACACGTACTCGGAGCGCGTCGCCGTCAGCGTCAGCGAACGTTGAATCACTGCGCGCGAGACCGGGTGACCTGAGACGCTCGGCGCGCCCAGGAACAGGTAATCCACGCCGTCGACGCGCAGGTATCCGGTCATCGCGGTGGTCCGGCCGGTCCAGAAGTTCGCCCAAGTGCCGGCCAGGATGCTCGCCGGCATCCACGTGCTCAGATACGGAGATCGGACGGCCAGCGGTACGGCCGGGGGCCGCAGCGGGTCGAAGATCGGCGGCTGGGCGAAGGCGGCGCCGGTCGGATTCGATGAGTCGGTGTTCGAGGAGCCGGGGCTCGACGAGGTGGTGTTCGATGAATCGGCGTTCGAGGAAGTCGTGGCGGCGTGGGCGGGCTGGGCCAGGGCCGGAAGCAAGACGGCGCCGGCCGCGCCGAGGCCCACTGCGCCGGAACTGCGCAACAGGCTGCGGCGGCTGACTGCGAGGGTTGATTCGACCGGTTCACCGGTTTCGGGCATGGGTCGCTCCAGAATGCGGGCAGGGTGATGACTGGAAGCGGCGGCGGTTACAACGTTGGAAAACGTTGCTGCAATGAGGCGCTGATGATGGGTGCGGGCAGGCTGGCGACGATGCGGCGGATTACATCGTTGTAATGAGCCATTAAGGCACCGCTCGGCCGGGGCCGTCAAGACTGTGGCGCAGACGACTGTGCGGCACCGCGGGCCGAAGCCCGGCGATGCCGCACAGTACGCGGATCAGATATCGAGTTGTAGAGCTATCGTCTTGTAGATCAGATAGCTTACAGTGCTGGGAAGGACGGGAAGCTGCAGGACGGGACGCTGCCGCTGCCCGAGATGTTGCTGACCGTCACGCCGGTTCCGGAGGCGGTGATGTTGGAGTTGTAGAGCCCGATGTTCGCGTATTGAGCCGTCGTCTTGGTCACGTCCAGCTTGATGTTCTCCAGCTTCAGGCCCAGCGGGTGGTTCGAGTCGTATCCGTCGAGCTGCGAGGTTGCGCTGGACGCCGAGCTGACCGACACGACGCCGTTGAGCGTGATGTCGGCGAAGTTCGGGATCGCCGAACCGTTGCCGCTGGAGTAGTTGGGGTCCATCACGATCAGGTCCTTGACGCCGGTCATGCAGATGTTCTGATACACCACCTGTGAAACCGTGCCGCCGGCGCTCGAATCGCTCTTGACCCGGATGCCGTTGTTGCTGGAGCTGGTGATCCCGCCGGTGTCGGTGCCGGCCAGGGTGTCGTTCAGGAACGTCACGTTGTTGACGCCGCCTGTCGTCTGACTGCCGATGGACAAGCCGTGGGTGCCCCAACAGTGCGTGTTCTCGACCGTGATGTGGCTGGCCGCCGAGCCCGCGTCCGACTTCACCGCGATGCAGTCGTCGCCGTCCTGGATGTAGGAGTCGTTGACCAGCACATTGGTCGCGTTCTCCGGGTCCACGCCGTCGGTGTTGCGGGAGTTGGCCGGGGTCTTGATCCGGATGCCCCACACCGTGATCCCGCTGCCGCCCTTGAACAGCGCGTGGTACATCGGCGAGTTGATCAGGTCGATGTCATAAAGCGTCAGATTGCCCGCGCCGTTGCTCTGGATCAGCTTCGGGTTGTTCTGCGAGCCCCCGCTCTTGGCCGCGGCCGCCAGCTGCCACCAGGTCTCGCTGGTGCCCAGCATGTCCTGGCCGCCGCGGCCGTCGACGATGCCCTGGCTGCCGGACGAGCTGCGGGCGCCCATCAGGCCGGCTCCGGAACCGCTCAGCGTGATGAACGGGTTGCAGCCGTTGTCGCTGGAGGCGATGGTGCCGCAGGTGCTCTTGCCGGAGATCTGGTAGTCGGCCGGGTTGCGCGAGGCGTACAGGGTCACGCCGGAGTCGACGAGCAGCACCTCGTTGCTGCCGATGCTCAGCGGGCCGCTGAGGAACGCGGTGTTGCTGCCGCTCGCCTTCAGTTCGACGGCCTTGCCGCTGCCCGCGCAGCTGTTGAGTGCGGACTGAATGCGCGAGGTGTCCGGCGGGGCGGACTCAGCGCTCGAAGAGAACTGCTCGTTGCTCGTGGCCAGGGTGGCGCTGAGCGGCTGGCACGTGCCGGGCACGCTCGGCTGGCCCGGCTGGGTCGGGGAGGAGGAGGGGCTGGCGGACGGGCTCGGGGAGGCGGACTTCGACGGCGACGCGGACGGGCTCGGCGTCGCCGAGGAGCCCGAGGCCGACGGAGTGGGACCGCCGCCGTTGCAGGCGACGCCGTTCAGCGTGAACGCGGTCGGGTCGGCGTTCGAGCTCGTATACGTGCCGGTAAAGCCGACAGCGGCGCTGGCGCCAGTTCCCAGCGAGCCGTTGTAGCTCGCATTCGTGACGGTCACGTTGTGCCCGCTCTGGCTGAACGTGCCGTTCCAGCCGCTGCTGACCTGCTGGTCACCGGGGAAGGCGAAGGCGAGGGTCCAGCTCGTGATCGGCGAGCCGTTGTTGGTGATGCTGATCCCGGCCTGGAAGCCGCCGGGCCAGCTGCCGGTCACCGAATAAGAGACCTGGCACGGCGCGGTCGCCGCGGTGGCGCTCACAGTGACGGCGGCAAGGCCCGCCGCGGCGAGCGTGGTGACCCCGGCGACGCACGCCAGCGCGCGACCGGCGCGGCGGTGGCCCGGGCGGGTGTCTGCGGACTCTGCGAAAGGTGATCTCATCGCGTTCCTTTGCGGCCTACGGACTGGCGAGTACGGTGGCCGCCACCCTCGAACGGCACGGCGCAATGTAGACGGGGCCGCATGGGCGGGCAACGGACGTCCCGGCCTTTCACGCCCGCGGGCGGCGTCGAATTTCCGTCGAACACTGAGGTGGCGCTGCGCGGCGTGCCGCAAAAGCCGCACGGCGACCCGAATCGAAACTTTCAGTGACCGTTGACGGGGCTTCGTGTGACGGATACTTTGCATCGCACGTCATATATGAGACCTCGGATCTGGTCGAGCGCGCGCGGCTGCGAACCGGGGCTCGATGGCGCCGTTCCATCCGAAACACCTAGCCCGCGCGGGCGGCCGGCCTTCACCCTCATTCAGGGCCGGCTTCCCGCGCGGGACCTTTGTTTTCTCCCCGCGGGATCTTCGTTTTCTCCCCTGGAATCGGGCGAATCGGCACAAGGGGCGTAGGTCCCGGAAGCCTTCGGCGAAGGTATTGACCTCCACCGCCCGACGGCGTAGCTTCAGCACATCGTATATGAAATATCCAATGACAGATCTTGGTCCGCAGGCGTCCGGCCGCGCACCGAACGGAGTCAGATGTCGAACACGGTCGTGCCCTCGGTCTCGGTGCCGTCGCGCACCGAGGCGGTGCTGGACGCGCTCAAGCACGCGATCCTCACCGGGCGGCTGCCGCCCGGCCAGCCGCTGATCGAGAACGACCTGGCCGCGCAGCTCGGCGTCTCCAAGACCCCGGTCCGGGAGGCGCTCAAGACGCTGGCCGGCGCCGGCCTGGTGACCATGAGCCCGTACAAGGGCGCCATGGTACGCACCGTGGACGACGCGCTCGCGCACTCCGTCTACGACATCAGGCTGCTGCTCGAACCCGAGGCGGTGCGCCGGGCCGTGGCCAGTGGAGCCGCGGCGGCCGCGCACTGGAAGGCCGCGGGCGAAGCGCTCGACCGGGCCGACGGGTGCACCGACCGGGCCGACCGCTCGCTGGCCAACCGGGAGTTCCACCGCGCGCTGTATCTCGGCTGCGGCAACGACCTGATGGTCGGCATCCTGGACGGCCTGCGCGATCAGACCGCCCTGGTCTCGGCCGTGGTGTGGAACCGCACGCCCAGCTGGGAGCAGGAGGCCGCCGAGCACCGGGCGATCCTCGAGGCGGTGCTCGCCGGGGCGGCGGACCGCGCCGCCGTGCTGCTGCGCGAGCACATCGCCGCGTTCGTCGAGCGCAACTTCGGCACGGCGCTTTGATCTACGGCGATCCGGCCCGCGGCAACGGACCGGACCGCCTCTGCACCGCACACGCTCCGCACCGCACCGTGAAATGAAGCTTGGAGCAGCATGCAACCCGATGATGACAGAGGCACGGCCGTCGCGGGACTGGAACGGGCCCGCGCCGCGCTGTCCGGCGTGGTCGCCATCCCGGTCACCCCGTTCGCCACCGACGGCGGGGTCGACTGGGACCAGCACGGCGCCCTGCTGCGCCGCCTGGTCTCCGGCGGCATCGGCGCGGTTACGCCCAACGGCAACACCGGCGAGTTCTACACCCTGGACCCGGCCGAGGCCCGCCGCGCCGTGGAGAACACGGTCAAGGAGGTCGGCGACCGGGCCGCGGTGATCGTCGGCATCGGCCTCGACACCGCCAGCGCGATCGCCGCGGCCACGCACGCCCGCGAGTGCGGCGCGCAGATGGTGATGGTGCACCAGCCGGTGCACCCGTACATCTCCGGCGAGGGCTGGACCGAGTACCACCGCACCATCGCGGACGCGGTGCCGGAACTCGGCGTCGTGCTGTACGTCCGGGACGCGCGGATCACCGGCGAGCAGATCGCCCGGCTCGGCGAGCTGTCCCCGAACGTGATCGGCGTGAAGTACTCGGTCGCCGACCCGGTGCGCTTCGCCTCCGTCGCCCACGACGCCGGACGCGACCGCTTCGTCTGGATCGCCGGCCTGGCCGAGCTCTCCGCGCCGGGCTACTTCGCGCTCGGCGCCTCCGGGTTCACCTCGGGCCTGGCGAACGTGGCGCCGGTGGTCTCGCTGGAGATGTACCGGCTGCTGGCGGCCGGGGACTACCGCGGCGCGCTCGAGGTCTGGGACCTGATTCGCCCGTTCGAGCAGCTGCGCGCGGCGGATTCGGCCGCGGACAACGTGAGCGTGGTCAAGGAGGCACTGGCGCAGCTCGGCCTCTCCCGCCGCGACGTGCGCCCGCCCTCCCGGACTTTGCCGGGCCCGCTGCGCGATCACGTCGAGTCCATCCTGGCCAACTGGGGCGCGAGATGGCAGTTCTGAACGACTCCGGGTCGCCAGAGGGCGCCGCCGAGCAGCCCGCGCCCGCGCTGCGCAGCGCGGCCTGGTTCGGCGAGGGCGAGATCGGCGACCACATGCGGGCCTTCAGCCACCGCTCGCGGGTCAGCCAGCTCGGATACTCGCCCGAGGAGTACCTGGGCAAGCCGATCATCGCGATCCTGAACACGTGGTCTGACATCAACCCGTGCCACATGCACCTGCGCGAGCGCGCCGAGGCGGCCAAGCGCGGAGTCTGGCAGGCCGGCGGCTTCCCGCTGGAGTTCCCGGTCTCCACCCTCTCCGAGACCTTCCAGAAGCCGACCCCGATGCTCTACCGCAACCTGCTCGCGATGGAGGCGGAGGAGCTGCTGCGCTCGTACCCGGTGGACGGCGCGGTGCTGATGGGCGGCTGCGACAAGACCACCCCCGCCCTGCTGATGGGTGCGACCAGCGCGAACCTGCCCGCGGTGTTCGTGCCGGCCGGACCGATGCTGCGCGGCAACTACCGCGGCAAGATCCTCGGCAGCGGCACCGACCTGTTCGGGTACTGGGACGAGCACCGTGCCGGGCGGATCAGCGACTGCGAACTGGCCGAGGTCGGCCGCGGCCTGGCCCGCTCGCCAGGCCACTGCATGACGATGGGCACCGCCTCGACGATGACCTCGGTCGCGGAGGTGCTCGGCGTGGCGCTGCCCGGCTCGGCCTCGATCCCCGCGGTCGACTCCGCGCACCACCGGATGGCCGCGGCCGCGGGCACGCGCGCGGTGCAGCTGGTGCAGGAAGGGCGGGTCATCCGCGACTACCTGAGCCGGGAGGCCTTCGAGGACGCCGCCGCGACGGTGTTCGCGCTCGGCGGTTCGACCAATGCCCTGATTCACCTGGTGGCGATGGCCGGGCGCGCCGGGGTGGAGCTGAACCTCGACGACTTCGACGCGATCTCGCGCCGCGTCCCGGTGCTGGCGAACCTGCGGCCCGGCGGCGAGTACCTGATGGAGGACTTCTACTACGCCGGCGGCCTGCCCGCGCTGCTCGCGCAGCTGGCCGAGACGCCCGGGGGGCTGCACCTGGACCGCCCCACGGTCGGCGGCGGCACGATCGGCGAGCACCTGGCCGACGTGCGCCCCAACAACCCGGACGTGATCCGCTCCGTGGAAGAGCCCTGCGATCCGGAGGGCGGCCTCGCGGTCCTGCGCGGGAACCTGTGCCCGGACGGCGCGGTCATCAAGTACATCGCGTCCCGCAAGCCCAGCCTGCTCAAGCACACCGGACCGGCAGTCGTCTTCGACTCATACCCGCAGCTGCGCGAGAACATCGACGACCCGAAGTACGGGATCACGCCGGACACGGTGCTCGTGCTGCGCGGCGCGGGTCCGATCGGCGGTCCTGGCATGCCCGAGTACGGCATGCTGCCGATCCCCAAGTACCTGCTGGAGCAGGGCGTCACCGACCTGGTCCGGATCTCCGACGCCCGGATGAGCGGGACCAGCTACGGCACCTGCGTCCTGCACATCGCGCCCGAATCCCATGTCGGCGGACCGCTCGCGCTGGTGCGCACCGGCGACCAGATCAGCCTCGACGTCGAAGCCAGAACCCTGACACTCGACGTGCCCGAGGAGGAACTGGAGCGCCGCCGCGCGCAGTGGCGCCGCCCCGAACCCCGGTACGAGCGCGGCTACGGCGCGCTGTACCAGGACCACATCACCCAGGCGAACCAGGGCTGTGACTTCGACTTCCTGGCCCGCCCCGGCGAGAACCCGCAGCCCGACCCGCACTGACTCGACCAAGCCGGCCGGCCCGAACCCGGCAGCCCGGCAGGTCACCCGGCACGCCGCTCGTCCCGGGCGGTTCCCGCACTGAACCGCCCGGGCGCACCGCCCGCCACGACCGCTCCTCACGACCCACGGCTCAATTCCTTGTACGACGACGTAGAAGGTGTGGAAACCCCGATGTCCGCTCAGCTTCCCGAAATCAGCCGCCGTGTCCTGCTCGGCACGATCGCCGCCGGCGCCTCGGTCCCGGTGATCGCCGCCTGCGGAGCGCCGAGCAACGGCACTTCGACCTCCTCGAGCAACAGCCCGGCTCCGTCCGTCGCCTCGACCCCGAGCAAGCCGGTCACGATCAACGTCCTTGACGTGGCCGGAAACCTGGCCCTGACCAAGCCGGCGATCGAGGCCTTCAAGTCGGCGCACCCCGAGGTCGTCGCCAACGTCACCTACTCCACCGGCACCGCGCCGCAGCTGGCCTCGAAGATCCAGGCGCAGCAGCAGGGCGGCAACGTGCAGACGCACCTGGTGCTCACCGGCACCGACGGCCTTTCCGCCGGGATCAAGCTCGGGCTCTGGCAGAACCTCAAGAGCTACTACACGCAATTCTTCCCGGACCTGATGAACAACTACCAGCAGGGCGCCGCGAACATGGCCGCACTCGCCCAGGACCAGGGCATCGAGCTGGTGTGGTACCCCTCGGGCCCGCTGCTCGAGTACAACCCGTCGAAGGTGGCCACGCCGCCGGACTCCACGGACGCGCTGCTGGAGTGGGCCAAGGCCAACCCCGGCAAGTACCAGTACGCCCAGCCGCGCAACTCAGGACCCGGACGCACCTGGCTGATGGGTCTGCCCTACCTGCTCGGCGACTCGGACCCCACCGACCCGACCAACGGCTGGTCGAAGACCTGGGCGTACCTGACCGAGCTGAACAAGTACGTCTCGAACTACCCCAGCGGCACGACCACCACGATGAAGAACCTGGCGGCCGGCACCGTGGACCTGATCGCCTCCACCACCGGCTGGTACATCAACCCGCGGGCGCTGGGCACCGTGCCGGCCTCGATGAAGGTGGCCAAGTTCCAGAGCTTCACCTGGGTCACCGACGCGCAGTACGGCGTGATCCCCAAGGGCGTCTCGAGCGACGAGCTGATCGCCAACCTGCGGCTGCTGGAGTGGATCCTGACCCCGGAGCAGCAGGCGGTCACCTACGACAAGGGCTACTTCTACCCGGGGCCCGCGGTCAAGAACGTGCCGATCAGCGCGGCGCCGGCCAGCTCGCAGCAGGTCATCCAGCAGTACGGCGTCCCGGACTTCGACACCTGGATGACGCAGTACCCGATGAAGAACTCGCTGCCCGCCGACGCTCAGGTCACCGCGTTCGACCTGTGGGACAAGCACATCGGCTCCACCAAGTAGGCGCGGGTGCGGGCCCGTGCGCCCCGGCCGAGCGGACCGCGCGGCGACCGCGGTCCGCGTGGTCCCTGGATCCGCCACGGCGACCCGGGTCCCGACGCGCTGCCACGAATACGAACACGAACACGTTTTGAACAGTCCAGACCGATAAATCTGCCGAGGCGGACCTGGTGAGCACCGTGACCGACACGACCCTGACCCCGCAGCCCTCCGGCGGCGCCCGAGCCGCGGCCCGGGACCGCGCCGGGCATTTCAGCGAGCTGCGCTTGAACGGCATCAGCCGGGCGTACGGCGCGCACGTCGCGCTGCACCCGCTGGACCTGACCGTCCGCGGCGGCGAGTTCATCGCCCTGCTCGGGCCGTCCGGCTGTGGCAAGACCACGGCGCTTAACAGCATCGCGGGGCTGCTGCCGCTGACCGCAGGCTCGATCGAGCTGGACGGCCGCCGGATCGACACGCTGCCGCCGGAGCGGCGCGGCTTCGGCATGGTCTTCCAGAATTACGCGCTCTTCCCGCACCTGACCGTGCGCGCGAACGTCGCGTTCGGCCTGAAGATGCAGAAGCGCCCGAAGGCCGAGATCAAGCAGCGGGTCGAGGACGTGCTCAAGCTGGTCCGGCTGACCGAGCACGCGCACAAGCACCCCGGGCAGCTGTCCGGCGGCCAGCAGCAGCGCGTCGCGATCGCCCGCGCGATCGTGCTCGAGCCGCCGCTGGTGCTGATGGACGAGCCGCTGTCCAACCTGGACGCCGCGCTGCGCCTGGACATGCGCGCCGAGATCCGCCGCATCCACCAGGAGTTCGGGCTCACCACGCTGTACGTGACGCACGACCAGGAAGAGGCGCTGTCGCTGGCGGACCGCTTGGTGGTGCTCGACTCCGGGCACGTCGCGCAGGTCGGCACCCCGGCCGAGCTGTATGAGACCCCTGCCAGTGCGTATGTCGCCGCGTTCATGGGCTATCGCAATATCCTGACGCTGCACGTGGCGGAGGCCGGCGCCGACGGTGTGAAGGCCACCGGCCGCGGAATCACCTTGCAGGGCAAGGCGAGCAGCAGCGCGCAGCTGACGGCGGGCGCCGAGGTCCAGGTCGCGATCCGGCCTGAGGACGTGCGCATCGCCGGGGACGGAGCCGAGGCGTCCGCCGACGCGAACGTCTTCGACGCGGTCGCCGAGGTCGTCGAGTACCACGGCCGCGGCTTCCACATCGACGCCCTCACCGCGGCCGGCGACCGGGTCCATCTGCGCACCGACCAGCGCGTCGCGCCCGGCGACCCGCTGCGGTTGACCGCCGCCGCCGAGCGGGTGCTGGTCTTCCGCGGCGCCGTCGCGCTGCCCGAGACCGGAGCCGAGGAATGAGCACCCTGACAACCCAGCCGAACACGGCCCCGGGTCCCGGTCCCGCGCCGGCCCGCACCGCGCTGCGCCACCGCCTGGCCGAGCGCGGCGTGGACCGCACGCTGCTGCTGCTCCTGCCCGGAGTCGTCGCGGTCATCGCGCTGTTCTTCTATCCGTTCATCTACGGGCTCGGACTCTCCTTCCAGCCGCAGGGGACGAACGCGGGGCACGGCGTCTTCGCCTCGTACCGCTCCTTCTTCTCCGACAGCTTCGCCCGCGGTTCGATCGGCACGACCTTCTACCTGGCGATCCCGGCCGCGCTGATCAACGTCGGGTTCGCGGTGCCGATCTCCTACCGGATGCGCACGGATTTCCGCGGCAAGC
>NZ_DASRGV010000028.1:0-8967 GCF_035650855.1 Actinocrinis sp.
CGACCTCGAAAACGGATTCCACTACTGGACCAAGAACGCGGACGGCGTGGAACTCGTGCGCCACCATGTCATGCCGCGCAATCCCGACGCCGAGCCCGAGGGGCCTTGTCTGCCGCCAGGAAGCGTATGAGAGCGGGAGGAAACCTTTGGGATGCGATTGGGATACGATCACGGTTTTCTCGTGTTCTCTCGGGTTTCCTCGCGCTCTCTCGAATTCCCTTGTTGACGGTCCTGGCCTGCGGATGGGCCACATTTCCGCAGGCCAGGATTGATCTTGCTCGCCGCTTACAAAGCAGAGGTCGGCGGTTCGAGACCGTCTGTGCCCACCGACCGTGAACAGCATCGCAGCAGCAAAGAGCCCCAGACCTTGATATAGGTCCGGGGCTCTCGTGCCAGACCGTGCCACTCAGTCAGTCCACAGCTCTCCGATTCTTCGCCTAGCCTGGCCACTTTCGCGCTCGAGTACGCCTGCGGCTGGCCCGGCTCCGCCGGAACTGGAGCCCGCCCTCCCACCCCAAACGCTCCGCGGCCTCGCTGACGCTCCCCCGCTCCGCTAACAACCTCGGGCGCCGTGAGTGCTGCACCCAAACCCCGGACGCCTCGTCCGCCTCTGCGGTTCTCGGCGAGCGCGAATTCGGCCTGACCACCGCGAGTCAATCGTGCTCACCGCCGCCCCGACCTGTACCTGGCACCACCCCGAAGACGGAAAGTCACGCTACTGATTCGCCGGCTCGCGGCGGCCACAGTGGTCTCTGGGGTCGAACGGTCAGGCCTCAGGGAGGAGACAAGCCATGCTCGGGACGCCTACCCGGCCGGAGCAGTATTCGGACGGTGCTCACGGTCCGCGCGCTGACCGTCCGTATCTCGACGGCACCAGGGCCCATGCGGGCGACAGGCCGCGTACCGCGGGCCGCCGGCTCGGCTTCATTTTCGCCGCAGCAGGACTGGTCACCGTCCCGTGGGTGTTCTACTTGGGAGCTTCTCTGCCGATCGCCGCCGAGGACGCGCACTGGGCGCTCGGCTGGGTCGGGCTGGACAGCTGCGAGGCCCTCGCCCTGTTCGCCACCGGGCTACTCCTGCTGCGCACAGACAACCTTTGCGCGTTGACCGCCACAGCTACCGCGGTGCTCCTCGTGATCGACGCGTGGTTCGACATCACCTCGGCGACACCTGGCAGCGAATTGGCCACGGCAATCGTGATGGCCGTCTGCGCGGAGATCCCGATCGCCGTCACATGCGCTGCTCTGGCCCTGCGACTGATCCGTCGCCCATTTCCGCCGACTTCCACGTCGATCAAGAACTAGAGAACTAAAGGAAGCGCCATGCCCGCGTTCCGAATTCCGTCCACTTCTACGGGACATACCCGTCGCGTCACGGTGGCCGCTGCGACCGGTGCCGCGGCGCTGGCGGCCGGCGCTTGGTGGTTTACCGACCAGGCTCCCTACCCGTATGCACAACGTCGGCTCCTAGACATCCCGCTGCCGTTCTTGGCCACCGCGAACCTGGAGGGAATGCTCCGACCACGCCCCGGAGAGCGCATTCTGGAGATCGGTCCCGGCACCGGCCTGCAGGCTCTTCATGTCGCGCCACGCTTGGGGCCGAGCGGGCGGCTGGACATCGTCGACATCCAGCAGGAAATGCTCAACCACGTTATGGCCCGCGCCGAACTCGCGAACATCGCCACGATCCACCCGCACCGTGCGGACGCCCGCGAACTGCCCTTCGAGCCCGGCACCTTCGACGCCGTCTACCTGGTCACCGCGCTCGGCGAGATCCCCGAACCCGAGCGCGTACTCGGCGCGGCCGCGACGGTGCTCAAGCCCGGCGGCCGCCTCGTCGTGGGAGAGTTCTTCGACCGCCACTGGATTTCCTTCGGCAGACTCCACCGCCTGGCCGACAGCTGTGGCCTCCACCTCGCAGGCCGGCGCGGCCCCAGCCTCGCCTACCTCGCCCGATTTCGTCCGTGTCCTGCCACGAGCGAGGTGCAGCCAGCATTCGCGGCCAATTCGTAGGAGACCAAGACGCACGCGGCGCGCCGAGCTCAACCATTCGCATATTGACTCAAGATCCAGGCTCAAGCTAATGCCTGATAGCAGTCGACGAATCTCGCCGTCTCGCGGTCCTGGGATCCACCACGGAGCGTGGTGAGATTGCGCTAGAGAAGTTCCGTCTACATGCGGCGTGCCTGGTCTGTTGACCTGATATGGGCTTAGCCACGATATTGGCATCCAGCCACGCGCTCGTCGGTGCGTGTGGCTGGATGCGGCATGAAGCGGGGGGCGGAGCACGTGCGCGTGATCGAGACCAGCAACGGCTCCAGGGCCGTGTGGATGCCCAATATCCGCAGTCGGCGGTACGCGCTGTTCGCCGGTATGTGGATGGTTCCTGTGCTCGTCATCATCGTGGAGTTGATGGTGAGAGCTCCCGATGCGCTCTCGGCGATCCTCGCGATCGCACTCGTGATCTTCGGCGCGATCCCGCCGCTGAGTATGGCTCGGAGCGCCAGTTTCTTCGTCAGCCGGGACTTCGTGGTGAGCGGGCCGCCGCGTAAGGCGTCGAAGAGAGTTCGGCGGGCGGATGTCACGCTCGTGCGGTATCGGGGTGAGTTCGGGGAACTCGTCGGGCAGGACGGGACAGTTCTGCTGCAGACTTCTGCGCTCCTGACGGGCCAGCAGGTGAGCGAGATCGCCGCTTACCTCCACGTGCCGTTCTCGGGAGGCGGGGCGGCTGCGGTGGCGACGCCGCTCCGGGATTCGCCCGGGGCGTTCGTCCTGCGTCCGAACCGCGGAAAGGTGTTCAGATACCGCTTGTTCACCGGGCTGCTCGCGGCTGGAGGCATTGGTTTCGGCGTGTACAACCTGGTCAACGGCCATCCTTCGGCCGCGATCTCGACGGCCGTCCTGCCTCTCGCCCTGGCCCTGGCAAGCGTGTTCTGGCTGCGCGATGCCGCCCTCGTCGTTACCAACGACGCCGTATACAAAGGCCAGCGCAATCGCAGCAAATACGTCGCACGTGCCGAGATCGCTGAGATCGTGTACGGGCCGCGGACCTTGTCGCTGGAGGCTGCTAACGGGTCGGGGCTGTTGAGCGTCGACACTTCTTTCTTCGGTGTCACCCAGGCGCAAGAGCTGGCCGACAAGCTCGGCGTACCGCTGCGCCGCGTTTAGGGACTTCTCGTCCTAGTGCGGTCGGGCCGAACGGCCGTGTTTTCGCCAGGCCGCGCTTGGATTTCCTGGAGGTGGGGCCAGAACTCTTGGGGGTGGTCGTGTGCACCTTCGCGCGCCATCGGTCCTGGTCGCAGAGCCTAACCGAGACAGACACGCCTGCCAGGCGGAGGGGGAGACTCATGGACGAGGTGCCGGAACGCCAACGCCCTCGCAACGGATATCTGGTCGACTGCCCGTACTGCGAGGGCGATGGGACCGACGCGAACGAGAAGTCGGGGCTGTGCGCCCGCTGCCACGGAACGGGACGGATGACGTGGTTCCTGGCCGCGCGAATCCGGGCCCGCTGGGAGGCGCGCAAGGCCAGCGGTTCACAGTCGATCCGGCCGGTTGAGGACGCGGTGCCGGATTACGGCCGGGGCGCCGGCGCGGGCCGCGGCCTGGAGGACGAGCCGCCCGAGCGGATTGCCTGAGCACGAATTCCGGGCGACGTCGCGGTTCAACGTAGCCCGGAATTGCAGACGGGGGAAACCGGGCAGGCCGACTAGTCGAGGCAGAACTCGTTGCCTTCGACGTCCTGCATGACGAGGCACGATTCGTTCATGTCGTCGGCGAGCAGCAGTTCCACACGCCGCGCGCCGAGCGCTTCCAGTCGAGTCGCTTCAGCGTTCAACACGGCGACTCGCTCGTCGCCCTTCAGCCCCGTCCCGACTCGCACGTCGAGATGCACGCGGTTCTTCACGACCTTGCCCTCGGGCACTCGCTGGAAGAACAACCGCGGTCCGACCCCGTCCGGATCCTGGCAGGCCCAGGCCGCTCCCTGGCGCTCGGCCGGGAGCGAGGCGTCGAACTCGTCCCACGAATCGAATCCGGGCGGAGTCGCCGGGTCGACGTACCCGAGCACGGCCTTCCAGAACTGCGCGACCGCTCGTGGATTCGCGCAGTCGAAGGTCACCTGCACCTGCTTCACCTTTGCCATCAGGCAAGAGTACTGCCCGAGGTCGTGGTCACGGTCGCGCCCGATGAGCGGCCGCGGTGGCGGACGATGAGCAGCCCCGGCGCGACCGGCTCGGCGTACGCTGCGATGGGAGCGTGGCGGACGAAGGGAGGCGGCGGCATTGACCGAGGCGCAGGATCCACTCGGGGAGCTGTACAACACGCAGCTCGGATTGATGACGCAAGTGCGGCGCGGGCTCGCGGAGGTGGGCCGGGTGAGCGAGCAGCTGGCGCAGGCGGCCTCGCAGCTGGGAGTCGAGGCGGAGCGGGTGACCGCCGAGTTCGAGGAGGCGACCAGCGCGGGAGACGCGCGTTCGGCGCGGGCGTTGCTTGAGCGGCAACGCGAACTGCTGGACCGCATCGATGCAGCCAACATCGAACTGCGGACAGTGCGCGACTTCGAGACCGCGCTTCTCCGGCAGACCACGGCGCTGCAACGGGCCGTCGACGGCCTGCGCATCACGAAGGAGTCTGCGAAGGCTGAGATCGCGCTGGCCCGGGCGGGACGGATGCCGGATCTGGAGGCGGACTCAGAGCCGGAGTCAGGGGGCTGAGCCGCTTGGGGCTGAGGGCGGATCAGCGGGTGGCAAGCGCGATGATGATGAGCACGATGGCGAAGACGGCCAGGATCGCCATGTCGCTTGGCAGCCTCCTGCGACGGCTGTAGTGACTGTAGCGACGGGTGTACCGCCGCCTCGGGAACAGCCTTCTGCGATGCGGGTAGGTCCGGGCGTACGGCATTCGACCCTCCTGACCGGTCGTTAGGTGGTGCGGCGTCTCCGGGTGTTGGACTCGGGTACCCAAGGGAGGCGGTTGTATGTGGCGCCGATTGCACGCGAGGCAAGCGGACATCTGAACGTTTGTGCGTGATGGGCGGGAGTTCACCGCTGGTTGTGCTGCGTGTCGCTAGAGCAAGCCATTGCGTCCGGTTCTGCGCGGTCCCTAGGATGAACTCGTCGGTTCACGTTGACAAATGTTGGAATTGAGAGCGCCGTGGACGAATCACGCGAGGCCGGGGTGGGCACGGCCGAAGCCGGATTGATCTCGCTTTCGGCCGGTGGAGTGGGCCTTGTGCTCAACGCCTCCGGCCCCGGGCTGCCGGAGGTGCTGTACTGGGGCGCCGATCTAGGGCTGCACGCCAGCGGTGGCGGTGATCGCGGCGCACGGTCCGCGCGGCTCGCGCTGAGTCGTCCCGGACCTGCGCTTCCGCTGATCCCCTCGCAGGGCGCGGGCTGGTACGGCCGGCCGGCGCTGAGCGGGCGGTGGGAAGGCGGCAGCTGGCGGCCGCTGCGGTTCCTGCTGACCGAGCCCGTGGCGGTCCGCGGCAGCAGCGGGGAGGGCGGCGGCGGGACGATCGTCGTTCACGCCGCGGACGCGGAGGCGGGTCTCGCACTGGAAAGCGAACTGGAGCTGAGCCCGCAAGGGGTGCTCAGGGTTCGGCACGCGATCACGAACACCGGCGAGCTACCCTTCGTGCTCGACCGGCTCGCGGCGCTGATGCCGGTGCCCGCGCAGGCCGTCGAGGTGCTCGACTTCGCCGGACGCTGGTCGCGCGAACGCGCGCCGCAGCGGGCCGCCGTGCGGCAGGGCGCCTGGGTGCGTGAGAACCGGCGCGGGCGCACCGGGTTCGACGCCGGGCCGCTGATCGCCGGAACGTCCGGCTTCGGGTTCCGTTCCGGGCAGGTCTGGGCCGTGCACGCCGCGTGGAGCGGCAACCACGTGCAGTACGTGGAGCGGCTCGCGGAGGGCGGCGGGGTGCTCGGCGGCGGCGAACTGCTGGAGCCGGGCGAGATCAGGCTGCTGACCGGGGAGTCGTATCAGAGCCCGTGGGTCTATTTCGTCGCCGGCGAATCAGGACTCGATGAACTGAGCGTGCGGTTGCATCGAAGGCTGCGGGCGCGGGCCGGGCATCCGGTCACGCCGCGTCCGGTCACCCTGAACATCTGGGAGGCGGTCTACTTCGACCACTCGCTGGACCGGCTGCTCGACCTGGCCGACAAGGCGGCGACGATCGGCGTCGAGCGGTTCGTGGTGGACGACGGCTGGTTCCGGCACCGGCGTACCGACAACGCCGGGCTCGGCGACTGGTACGTGGACGAGACGGTCTGGCCGAACGGGCTGCACCCGCTGGTGGAGCGGGTACGCAAGCACGGCATGCAATTCGGGCTCTGGTTCGAGCCGGAGATGGTGAACCCTGATTCGGATTTGGCCCGGGCGCACCCCGACTGGTTCCTGGCCGACCCGGCGCGCCTGCCGGTCGAGCACCGCAACCAGCAGGTGCTCGACGTGGCGCGGCCGGAGGCCTTCGCCTACCTGCTGGAGCGGCTCGACTCGCTGGTCGCCGAGTACCGGATCGACTACATCAAGTGGGACCACAACCGGGACATCGCCGAGCCGCTGCACGACGGCGTTCCCGGCGTGCACGCGCAGACCCTGGCCGTGTACCGGCTGCTCGACGAGCTGCGCGCGCGCCATCCGCACCTTGAGATCGAATCCTGCTCGTCGGGCGGCGCGCGGGTCGACCTGGGCATCCTGGAGCACACCGACCGGGTGTGGGGCTCGGACAACATCGACCCGATCGAGCGGCAGTCCATTCAGCGCTGGACCAGCCTGCTGATTCCCTACGAGCTGATCGGGGCACATATCGGCTCCTCCCCAGCGCATGTGAGCACTCGCGCCACCGAGCTCTCCTTCCGGGCCGCGACCGCGCTGTTCGGGCACGCCGGAATCGAGTCCGACATCACCGGGTGGGACGAGCACGAGCTCGGCCGGCTCGCCGACTGGATCGCGCAGTACAAGCGGCTGCGGCCGCTGCTGCACTCCGGCGAGATCGTGCGCGCCGACCACCCGGACCCGGCGGCGTGGCTGCACGGCGTGGTCGCGCCGGATCGGTCGCACGCGCTGTTCGCGTACATGCAGCTGGAGACCTCGACCTTCGAGTACGGCGCGGCGCTGCGGTTCCCCGGCTTGAATTCGCAGGCTGATTATGAGCTCACGGTGATTCCGGTGGTCTCGGCCGTGCCCGACACCTGGCCGCGGTGGGCGACGGGACAGGGATCGATCGTGGTCAGCGGCAGGCTGCTGTCGGTGGCAGGCATGGAGGCGCCACGGCTGGTGGACAAGCCGGGGCAGTCGTTCGTCGTGGAACTGCGGCAGGTGCAGGGAGAATAGCGGACGAGGCGGGCCGAGGCAGAGGTCTGTCACACGTCGAATAACGGCGCTGGCCGGAACCGTCGTCGAACGGTTCCGGCCGGCGCCGTTTTATCGACCCAGATCAGAAGTCGAACAGCTCGGTGTGGATGCGGCGCCAGGGAATTCCGGCCTTGCGCAGGTTCTTGATCGCGCTGCGCGCCATCGCGGGCGAGCCGCAGATGAACACCTCGCGCTCGTCCAGGTCCGGAACCATCTCGCGCAACCGGTGCGGGGCCATCGGATCCTCGCGCGGGGTCTTGCCGCGCTTTCCGAGCACCGGGACGTAGATCAGCCGGCCCTCCGCGTCCATCCGGTCGAGCTCGTCGGCCATCAGCAGGTCCGAGGCCGAGGACGCACGCTGCAGGAACATCACGTCGCCGGGTCCGCCGTCCAGCGCCTCCGCGATCGCCCGCAGCGGAGTCACCCCGACGCCGCCGCCGACCAGCAGCACCCGCTGCCGGCGGCGCAGCTCCGCGGTGAACGCGCCGTACGGGCCGTCCGCGATGACCCGGATGCCCGGCCGGATGCGGCGTTTGAGCCTGCGGGTGTAGTTTCCGACGCCCTTGACCGTCAGGCGCAGCACGCCGTTGGTCGGCGCGGCGGACAGCGAGAAGGGGTGTGTCTGGTGCCACAGGCCGCGGCCGAGGAAGCGCCAGCGGAAGTACTGGCCCGCCTGCGCGCCGAGCCGGTCGATGTTGACGCCGCCGACGTAGATGGAGATCGTGTCCGCCGACTCGACCACGACGCCGACGACGCGCAGCCGGTACTTCAGCGTCCGGCTGACCGGGATGTACACGCGGTACAGCAGAATCGCCGCCGCGACGACGACATGCATCGCGATCCAGGTGTCCTTGGCGACCTGGTTGCGAGTGAACTGCGCGCCGAGGAAGACCTGGTGGAAGAACGCCATCACCGCGGCCGGGTAGGCCACCAGGTGCAGGCTGTGCCAGCGGTCGTAGCCGAGCTTGTGCCGGAAATGCTTGATCGACGAGACGCCGATGGCGATGAGTAACGCGTAACCGCCGGTGGCCATCAGCACGTACGGATACGTCGCGAAGATGGACTTCACGACCGCGCTCGGCGGGGCCTGCAGGCTCATCGAGTAGCCGACGATGACCAGCGCGGTGTGCGCGGCCAGCAGCACGATGAGATAGGCGCCGAGGCCGCGGTGCAGCGTGGCCAGCCACGAGCCGATCCGCCGCTCCAGCCACGGTATTCGCGCCATCAGCGCGACTTCGATCAGCAGCAGGTACGCGCCGAGCAGGCCGGTGAGCTGCGCGCCCATGATGTACTCGTCGGCCAGGTGCTGGAGCCGGGAGGCCGGGGTCTGCAGCCACCACAGGAAGATCACCTCGGCGCCGCCGGCGAAGGCCAGCAGCACCAGCACTCCCGCGAGCGCGTGCCGGGAGAGGGCCGGGCGCGCGTAGGTCCACGCCTTCGCCGGGTCGACCCACCATTGGGTCAGGCCGGGCCGCTCGGGTATCGCGAAGCGGTCCGGGGGCGCCGCGACATAGCCCTCCCGCGTGGTGCCGAGCAGGTCCGCCTCCGGACCCATCTGACGCGGAATCGCACGGTGCGTGCCCGTGCTCGTCATGTCCGGTCTGACGGCGCGGTG
>NZ_DASRGV010000029.1:0-7527 GCF_035650855.1 Actinocrinis sp.
CGTCGCGCTCGCGATGGCGATACCGCTGGCCCGCAACGTCACCGCGGACAGCCGCGCGCTGCGCAACGCGATGCGCGCGCTCGGCGACGAAGGCAGCGACTTCGACTTCCCGTCGTCCCGCGCCGGCCGGCACGCGGCCCCGGGCCCGTTGCCGGATCGGGCCGGTCCGGTCTCCCTCGCCACCGCGGAACTCGACGACCTCAGCCGCGAGCTGGCCGTCACCGCGGCGCGGCTGGCCGACTCCCGCGAGCGCGAGCGGGCCCTGGAGCGCTCACGCCGCGAGCTGGTCGCCTGGGTCTCGCACGACCTGCGCACGCCGCTGGCCGGCCTGCGCGCGATGGCGGAGGCGCTGGAGGACGGCGTCGCGACCGACCCGCTGCGCTACCACACCCAGATCCGCATGTCGGTGGACCGGCTGGCCGGCATGGTGGACGACCTGTTCGAGATGTCCCGGATCCACGCCGGCGCGCTGCGGCTCACCCTTGAGCGGGTGCCGCTGACCGATCTCGTGGACGAAGCGGTGATCGGCGCCGATCCGCTCGCCAGGGCTTGCGGCGTGGCCCTGGAGGCGGACGTGCGCACCCCGCTGGCCGTGCGCGTGGACCCGCGGGAGCTGTCCCGGGCGCTGACCAACCTGGTCGCCAACGCGATCCGGCACACCCCGAGCGCCGGCGAGGTCCGCGTCGAAGCGACCGAGCGGGACGGGCACGCGGTACTCGCGGTCGTGGACGCCTGCGGCGGGATCCCGGACGAGGACCTGGACCGGGTCTTCGAGGTGGCCTGGCGCGGCACCGCGGCCCGCACCCCGGAGCCGCTCGCCGGCGCCGGCCTCGGGCTGGCCATCGTGCGCGGCATCGTCGAAGCGCACGCCGGCGAAGTGGACGTGCGCAACGTGGTCGGCGGCTGCCGGTTCGAGGTCCGGCTGCCGGTGCCGGTCGGCTGAGCTGCCGCGGCGCGGCCGCACGATCGGATCGAAGGCGGATCGGCGCTCGGGGCCGATCCGCTGTCGGTCCGCCTCCCTAGACTGGCGGCATGACGACCACGGCCGAGACCACGACGTACGTGGCACTGCTCGCGGCGGTCAACGTCGGGAAGCGCAAGGTCCCGATGGCCGACCTGCGCGACCTGCTCGCCGGCCTGGGCTACCTGGACGTGCGCACCTACCTCGCCAGCGGAAACGCGGTCTTCGACGTGCCGCACGGCACCGCGGACGCGCACGACCCGGCCGCGATCGCAACCCGGATCTCGGGGGCGCTCGCGGAGCGGTTCGGGTTCGAGGTGCCGTGCCTGGTGCGCACCGGTGCGTACCTCGACGCCGTGATCAAGGCCTGCCCGTTTCCGGCGGAGACGCTGGAAGGCAAGCAGCTGCACGCGGTCTTCTACTCGACCGACGTCACCGCGGACCGCTATGCCGACATCGACCAGCCGGCCTTCCTCCCGGAGGAGTTCCGGCTCGGCGAACAGGTCATGTACCTCTACGCGCCGAACGGGCTCGGCCGCTCGGAGCTGGCCGCCGCGCTGGCGAAACCGGCCGGCCGCCTGAAGGGAATCGTCGCGACCGGCCGGAACTGGAACAGCGTCAAGGCGCTCGCGGAGATGGCCTCCGCAGCCGGGTAGCCTCCTCAGCCGAGGTGGCTCAGCCCACTGCGCAGGTCGTCCGCGCTCATGCACGGGACGAGCTCGACGTGGGCGCCGAGCTGGAGCCAGAACGGCTCGCAGGTCGACACGATCGACGCTTCGTCAGGCAGGTCGACCACCAGCAACATCGCGCGGTGCCCGTTGTGCGGGTAGAAGTACGCGGCCTCCGGCTTGAGCGTGCTCAGGACCTCTTCCACCGCCTTGCCCATGCTGCCGTCGCCGATCTGCTTGTTGGCGACCTCGGTGTCCAGCTCCACCGTCAGCATCGTGCGCATCGGACCATCTCCCTCCTCGGCCACGCCCGGCGGACGTCGCCGACTGCCGTGACGAGTCGGCGGCGCCGCGGAGCGCGGCACGAAGCGGGCGGCAGCCGAGTGCGCCGCCGGCAGGTCCTTGTCACGGAGACTGCTCCGGAAGCCCGGCGCACGCAAGGAACGGTCGCGCCTTGTGCTCGCGCGCTCACCTGAATGGGTCTACGTGAACCGGTGGTCAGCTGAGCGCGCGAGCAGGAACTGCGAGGGCGGCGCGTTGAGCGCTAGCTCGCCTTGTACTCGTAGACCGTGGTGGCGACGGCGCACACGCCCGGCTGGATGATCTCGACCCGCAGGATGCCGCTGGCCGGGTCGTAGTCCACGCCCTCGGACTCGAAGCTGCCCGAGCAGATGCTGTTGGTCTGCGGGATCGGGCCGAGGTCGGTCACGTGGCCGGCGACGTCGCCGCCGCCGAGCGCGTTCGGCAGGTCCACTTCGAGCAGCGGCTTCGCGTCCGGGAAGAGCGACTGGCTGCTGTCGTCCGAGGCGCAGATCAGCTTGGTGGCGCTGACGAAGTCGCAGCCCTGCACGTCGTTGACCTGGTGGTCGAGCTGGACGTAGCCGGACAGCGCCAGGCTGCCGCCGGTGGCCGGGGTCTGCGGGTTCAGGATCGGCGTCGGATAGATCTGAAGGTGCGACATGGTGCCCCACTCGCCCGCGACCATCCACTGGGTGTCCGGGGAGACGGCGTCGAAGGAGTTGTTGTACTGCTCGCCGGGCACCAGGTCGTGGGTGTATTCGTAGGTTGATCCGGAGGGCGTGGTGACGCGGAACATCTTCGAGGTCGGAGACGAGGCGCCGCTCTGGAAGGCGTCGAAGATGTAGCCGTTGGCCGAATCCGGGTCGCCGACGTGGTTCCAGCCCTCGGCCAGCACGCCGAGTGGGACCGAGGCGACGCCGCGGTAGAGCTCGTACGCCGAGCCGCCGGGCGGGTTGACGGTCGCGACCCCCTCGTCCGCCGAGAGGCTGCTCTCCAGGTAGTGGGTGACCTGGGTCCAGCCGGCTATGCCGGTCGCGGCGTGCGCGGCCGAGGCGGGCAGGACGGCGGCGAGCAGTCCGGCGGCGGCCGCGGCAGCGAGGGTGCGGGTGCGGGCGTGGTTGCGGGTGCGGGTGCGGGTGTGAGCGTGGGCACTGGTGCGGGTACGCGGGTGAATAAGTGGGCGCATACCCCTAGCTCATCAGTCTGCGTCCGCCGGGACAACGAACTCGGCGAGACCATCGGCAAAACTTACGGCAGGTGCCCAGCCCAGCTCGGTGCGCAGCCGCAGATTCGAGGCGGTCACGTGCCGTACGTCGCCGAGCCGGTACTGGCCGGTGACCACCGGCTCGGGCCCGCCCATCACCTCCGCCAGACCCGCGGCGAGCTCGCCGACCGTACGCGGCGTGCCGCTGCCGACGTTGAACGCCCGCCCGGCGCCCGGATCCGCCTTTCCGGTCCATTCCAGGGCCGCGACATTGGCGGTCGCGATGTCGCGCACATGCACGAAGTCGCGCCGCTGCCCACCGTCCTCGAAGACCCGCGGCGGCCGTCCGGCCTGCAGCTCGGAGCGGAAGATGGCTGCCACGCCGGCGTACGGCGTGTCGCGCGGCATTCGCGGACCGTAGACGTTGTGGTACCGCAGCATCGCGACCGTCCCCTCGGCAGCGCGTGCCCACGAGGTAGCCAGGTACTCCTGCGCCGCCTTGGTCGCCGCGTAGACATTGCGCGGGTCGAGCCTCGCGTCCTCGTCGACCATGCCGGGGGCCAGGGCCTCGCCGCAGTGCGGGCAGGGCGGTTCGAAGCGGCCTTCCGCCAGGTCCGCGGTCACGCGCGGTCCCGGCTCCACCCGACCGTGCTCGGAGCAGTCGTAACGGCCCTCGCCGTACACGACCATCGACGACGCGAGCGAGAGCCTTGATACACCGGTGCGCGCCATCGCGGCGAGCAGCACCGCCGTGCCGAGATCGTTGCACCCCGCGTAGTCCGGCGCGTCGTCCAAGTTCAGCCCGAGGCCGACCATCGCGGCCTGGTGGCACACCGCGTCGACTCCGCGCAGAGCGCGCTCGACGGCGTCCGCGTCGCGCACGTCGGCCCGGATGAACTCGACTCCGGCCGGGATCCGCTCCCGCGACCGCTCCGGTTCCGGGTGCACGGCCGGCAGCAGCGCGTCGAACGCCACCGCCTCGTGCCCCGAGTCCAGGAGCGACTCGACGATGTGCGATCCGATGAATCCGGCGGCTCCGGTGACGAGTACCCTCATGGCAGCCACGCTAGGCGGCGCAGCAGGGCAGGGGGAAAGGGCGGCGCACGGGCGTCACGGCTTCGTAAGGAGTGGCGCAGGTGGCGCGCGTTCACACCGCGTGGGCGCGGCGCCGGATCCGCCCGGCGGCCGCACGCGCCGGCCGCCGTCGAAACTCCGCCGAAATATGCTGGTACCGGCGGTGCCGGATGGTAACGAGAGCTAAGCTCTCAGCGTTCGTACTGCACGGGCATGGTCCACAAAGGGGCGGTCAGTTGGTGAAGCGCACGTCTCGGGATATCCGCCGGGCCAATCGCAATGAGCTGCTGCGCTACGTGATCGCGCAGTCGCCGGTCTCTCGGCAGGAGCTCGCCGCGGCCACCGGGCTGAGCCTGGCCACGGTCGCCAACCTGGTCGGAGAACTGCTCGAGCGCGGCGTGCTGGTGGAGGTCGGCTTCGAGGACTCGGACGGCGGCCGGCCGCGGGGGCTGGTCGCCATGAAGGCCGACGGCGGCGCGCTGATCGGCGTCGACGTCGCGGAGACGTACATCCACGTCGAGCTGTTCGACCTGGCGCTGCGGCTGCTGGCCCGGGCCGAGGAGCCGCTGTCCGCCAGCGTGAACCGGCCGGAGCAGGTGGTCGGGCACATCGCCTCCGGGGTGCGCACGGTGCTCGCGGACGCCGGGGTGGACGCCGGGCTGGTCTTCGGCGTCGGGGTCAGCATGCCGGGACAGGTCGAGCGCGAGGGCGGCCTCTCCGTCTTCGCCCCCAACTGGAACTGGCACGAGGTGCCGCTGCGCGAGCTGCTCGCCGAGCAGCTCCAGTTCCCGATCTACCTCGACAATCCGCTGATGGCCTGCACCGTCGCCGAGCTCTGGTTCGGCGCGGCGCGCGGCTGCGACGACGTCGTGGTGGTCAACCTCGGCACCGGCGTCGGCGCCGGGATCGCGGTGGCCGGTTCGCTCTACCGCGGCGCGTCCAACACCGCGGGGGAGTGGGGGCACACCACGCTGGTCCTGGACGGCCGGGCCTGCCACTGCGGCGCGATGGGCTGCGTGGAGGCGTACGTCGGGTCGCTCGGCATCATCAACACGCTGCGAGAGGTCGACCCGGACAGCGCCCTGCTGCACGCGGATCAGACGGCTGCGATCGACGCGCTGGCCGAGGCGCTGGCCAAGGGCGAGGCGGCCGCGGTCGAGACGGTCAAACGCACGGCGCGGTACCTCGGCGTGGCGGTGGGCAACCTGGTGAACCTGCTCAACCCGCAGGTGATCGTACTCAGCAGCTGGGTGGCGGCGCGCCTCGGCGACGCGCTGCTCACCGGGATGCGCGAGGCGGTGGCCGAGCACGCGCTGCCGCGGCCGCTCGAGCACACCCGCATCATGCTGTGCCCGATCGCGACCAACCCGGTGAGTCTGGGCGCTGCGACTTTCGCGCTCGAGGGAGCGCTCGCACCGAGCCGGTCATAGCGGTCCGGCCCGGCGCGCGGCCAGTCGCCGCACCGCTGGCCGCAGGAATGTCCGCGTTCGTTGACGTCGGCGTGATATGTGCTGCTCGCGACTTTCTCTATGGGGTTGACGAAGGGTTGGCGACCGGTTAGCTTTCCGGACCGCGCGCCAGACATTTCGCCTCGCTCTCAGAGAGGAGAGCAGCAATGTCCTTACCCTTAGCCGCACTTCCAGGCGGCACCGCGCTCGCCGGGCTGATCGGCCTCGCCCTGCTCGCCGGAACGAATCCCGCGGCGCCCGCCCAGGTAGCGGCCGCCTCCTCCGTCGCCCAGATCACCGCGCCAGCGCAGACCGTCGCGGGCTTCGGCGCCTCCGGCGCGTGGTGGGTCAACGACCTGGCCAACTTCTCCGCGGCCAACCAGGCGAAGGCGGCCTCGCTGCTGTTCACCACGGCCGGGCTGGACCTGAGCCAGTACCGGTACAACATCGGCGGCGGCGGGGTGGGCGTCGCCGCCGGCCCGCGCGCCGCGTCCACCTTCCTGACCTCGTCAGGGTCCTACGACTGGACGAAGGACCCGACCGGCCAGTACTTCCTCAAGACGGCCGCGGCCGACGGCGTGCCCGACCTGATCGGCTTCGTCAACAGCGCCCCCGAGCAGTACACCAGCAACAACGAGAGCTGCGCCGGCACCCTCGTCGCCGCGGACGAGGCCGCCTACGGCAGCTACCTCGCAACCGTGGCCTCGCACTTCGCCGCGCAGGGGGTGACGCTGAACGAGATCAGCCCGATGAACGAACCTGACAACAGCTTCTCGAGCTGCAGCCAGGAGGGAATGGCCGTTCCCGCGTCCGAGCGCGCCGGAACGATCGGCGCGGTCGGCTCGGCGCTCCAGTCGGCCGGCCTGTCGACGAAGGTGATCGCGGACGAGTCGAGCAAGACCACGCAGCTGCTCTCCGAGGCACCGACCTGGCTCGCCGACTCCAGCGCGCCCTCGTACACCGCGGCGATCGCGCACCACACCTACGACTTCCCCGGCGCGACTCAGATGGAGCTGGTCGCGGCGCTCGGCGACGTGAACAACAAGGCCAAGTGGGCCACCGAGATCTGCTGCCAGGTCACCGGCGGCGGCTACGGCGCGCAGTACGACCCCACCATCTCCGGCGGCGTCGCGCTGGCGAAGATCGTCTACAACGACTTCGCGTACGGCGACGACAGCGCGTTCCAGTGGTGGACCGCCCTCTCCCCGGTCATGGGCTGCGACCCCACGACCAGCTCCACCTGCGCGACCAGCGTCAACTCCAGCGGCTACAACGACGGGCTGATCTACTACAACCCGAACTACGCCGCCGACAATGATCAGAACTTTTACATCTCCAAGCGCTTCTACGTCCTCGCGCAGTACAGCAGATTCGTCCGGCCCGGCGCGGTCAGATACGGCCTGAGCGGTGCTCCCTCCGGCGTGCAGGCGCTGGCGTTCTGGGCGAACAACGCCTGGACGGTCGTGGCCACCAACACCAACTCCTCGGCCACCTCGTTCAGCCTGAACCTGAACAGCGGCACGATCACGTCGCAGGGTGCTTACCGCACCAGCGCGAGCGAGAACGTGGCGAGCATCAGCGCGCCCTCGATCTCCGGCTCGACGATCAGCACCTCGCTGCCGGCGCAGAGCGTGAGCACCTTCGTGCTCGGCAGCTCCGGCCAGCCCGGCAGCGGCGGCGTGAACGCGTCGGAGCTCGTGGGCTCCCAGTCCGGGCGCTGCCTCGCGGTGCCGGGCAGCTCGACCACGAACGGCACCCAGGTCGACATCGAGACCTGCTCCGCCGCCTCGAACCAGGAGTTCACGCTGCAGCCCGGCGGGACGGTCACCGTCTACGGCAACAAGTGCCTCGACGCCTACCAGCAGGGCAAGA
>NZ_DASRGV010000030.1:0-46427 GCF_035650855.1 Actinocrinis sp.
ACGACGTACTCGAGGCTGTCGCCCGTTCACTGAACGCGGTCAGCATGCAGCGACCGCTCGACGAGATCGCGGCGCGGGGTCGCGGGCTGCGCAAGCGGCGCAGGGCGGTCACCGGCAGCGCGGTGGCCGGAGTACTCGGGGTGGGCCTCGCGGTGGTGTTGTCGCTGCCCAGCGCGGACGGCAGCGGACAGACGCCCAGCGCGGGCGGCAGCGGACAGACGCTCAGCGCAGACGGGCGCACGGTGAACGTGGACATGGCCGGATGGTCGGTGCACACCACGGCGAGCTCGGCGGTCAGCGTGACGCTGCATCAGGTCTTCAGCGATCCGGCCGGCCTGCAGCGCGTGCTGGAGCAGGCGGGCGTGCCCGCGGTGGTGCGCAGCATCGCGCCGAACACCTGGAGCACCAAGTGCCCGAGCGGGCCGGCCACCTTCGAGCTCGTGCGGCAGGTCTTCACCGTGCACGCCCCGAACAAGGACACCGGCGATCAGGTCGTGAACATCGACCGCTCAGCGATGCCCGCCGGCTCGGTGCTGAACATCGTCGTCTACCAGGCCAACCCACAGCCGGCCGCGAAACAGAACCTGCAGACGCTCGTGGTCACGCTCGTCAACGGCGACCCGGGCATGTGCGTCCTGCCGCCGCCGATGATGCTGCATCCGCAGGTGTCGCCGGTCAGCGTGCGAAAGTGAGCTGCGAGACGCCGAGGTAGCCGGACGCGAATCCAGCCTCGCAGTAGGCGAGGTAGAACCGCCAGGTGCGATGGAAGACCTCGTCGAAACCCAGCGCGCTGACCGCCGGCCAGTGCGCCTCGAACCGGTCCCGCCAGGTGCGCAGGGTGCGTGCGTAGTCCTCGCCGAAGTCGAGCCGGCGCACCAGGCGCAACCGGGTGCGGGCGCGCAAGGACTGCTCGATCGCCGTGACCGAGGGAATCAGGCCGCCCGGGAAGATGTACTTGTGGATCCACGTGTACGTCTTGCGGGTGGCCAGCATCCGCTGGTGGGCCATGGTGATCGACTGCACCGCGGCGCGCCCGCCCGGGGCGAGCAACCGGTCGATCGTCTCGAAGTACTCCGGCCAGTAGCGCTCGCCGACGGCCTCGATCATCTCCACCGAAACGATCGCGTCGTAGCCCGAGGCGCCCTGCGGCGGACCCACCTCGCGGTAGTCGGCCAGCCGCACCTCGATCCGGTCGCTCAGACCCGCCGCCGCGATCCGCTCCTCCGCCAGCGCCTTCTGCTCCTTGGAGAGCGTCAGGGTCGTGACGTAGGCGCCGCGCTCGCCGGCCGCGCGCATCGCCAGCGCGCCCCAGCCGGAACCGATCTCCAGCACCTTCGAGCCCTCACGCACGCCGGCCGCGTCGAGAATCGTGTCGATCTTGCGCAGCTGGGCCTGGTGCAGCGCGCTGGCCTCGTCGTCCGGCTCGTAGTCGACCGCTGCCTGCACGCCGCCGTAGAGCGCGCTGGAGTAGGTCATGGACTCGTCGAGGAATAGTTCGAACAGATCATTGGACAAGTCGTAGTGCCGCTCGATGTTGCGGCGCGCGTTGACCGGCGTGCCGTCCTCCTCGGACGGGAAATGCGCGACGTACACGCCGCGCAGCTTCTGCAGCGGACGCGGAACCAGGTCGGCGACTCTGCGGGCGAACGCGCCGAGCACGGCCGCGAGGTCGTCGGCGTCCCAGGCTCCGGTCTGGTACGACTCGCCGAAGCCGATGAGGCCGTGCGCGCCGATCCTGGCGAAGAACTCGCGCGGCCGGTTCAGGGTCATGACCGCGGAGCGCTCGTCGCCGCCCCCGCCGAGCCGCCGGCCGCCGGGGCCCACGACACGCACGGGCAGGCGTGCCACGGCCTGGGCGAAGATCTTGCGTGCCAGCCTGGCCTTCACGCCGATGGGCGGCACCTGGGCGAGGTCAGGCCAGCGCTGCGGGTCGACCGCGAACGCAGGCCCGGATTCCACAACAGTCACATGACCATTCTGCGGCGCGAAGCGGTCAGTTGCAGCAAAATGCGCCCGAACATCCGGGTGTTGTTTAGCTGCCGAACACGACGCGGCCGGCGCGTGCGTTGGTTAACGCACGCGCCGACCGCGTAAACGTAGCTGCCAGATGCTCAGCCGCGATGCGTGAGCTCAAACTCCTGCGGTTTCGACCTGCTCGTCGCGCGCCTTGCCGTTCACACTCTCGATCGCGGCGGGCACGGCCTGCTTCGGCAGCGCCGCCGGGACGGCGACCACCGCGAACTCCTCGCGCGGGTTCTCGAAGGAGGTCAGCGAGACGGCCTCGCGGCGGAAGAACCCGGCGAGCACCCAGTCCATGCACACCCGCACCTTGCGGTTGAAAGTGGGCACCCGGCTGACGTGGTACGCGCGGTGCATGAGCCAGGCGGGCCAGCCGCGCAGCTTCATGCCGTACACGTTCGCGACGCCCTTGCCGATGCCGAGGCCGGCTACCGAACCGACGTGCTTGTGTACGTAGTCCTGGACGGCCTTACCGCGCAGCGCCGAGACGATGTTGTCCGCCAGGCGCTTGGCCTGACGCACCGCGTGCTGCGCGGACGGGGAGCACCAGTTGCCCGGGCCCTTGGACAGGTCGGGCACCTGGGCGCAGTCGCCGGCGGCCCAGACGTGGTCGTAACCGACGACGCGCAGGCTCGCCTGCGTGTCCACGTGACCCTTGGGGCCGAGCGGGATGCCCAGCTGCTCGACGACCGGGTTCGGCTTGACGCCCGCGGTCCACACGATCGTGGAGGCGTCCATCTCGGTGCCGTCGGAGAGCACCACGTGGTTGTCCACGCAGGAGTTGAGGAAGGTCTTCATCTTGACCTGGATGCCGCGCTTGCGCAGTTCCTCGGCGGTCCACACGCCCAGCTCGGGGCCGACCTCGGGCAGGATCCGGTCCGCGGCCTCGACCAGCAGCCAGCGCATGTCCTCGGGCTCGACGTTCGCGTACCACTTGGACACGTCGCGGGCCATGTCCTCCATCTCGGCGATCGCCTCGACGCCGGCGAAGCCGCCGCCGACGAAGACGAAGGTCAGGGCCTTGCGCCGGAGCGCCGGGTCCTTGATGGAGTCGGCCAGGTCGATCTGCCCGATCACGTGGTTGCGCAGGCTGACGGCCTCTTCGACCTGCTTGAAGCCGATGCCGTGCTCGGCCAGGCCGGGGATCGGCAGGGTGCGCGGCACCGAGCCGACCGCGACGACCAGGTCGTCGAAGGACAGCTCGTAGGCCTCGCCGGTGTTCGGGGCGATGGTGGCGGACTTGCGGGTGTGGTCGACCGAGATCACGCGGCCGGTGATGACCTCGGCGTTCGGGCCCTTGAGAACCCGGCGCAGCGGCGCGACCAGGTTGCGCGGGGCGATCGAGCCCGCGGCCGCTTCCGGCAGGAAGGGCTGGTAGGTCATGTAGGGGCGGGGGTCGACCACGGTCACGGTCGCCTCGCCGCGCTTGAGGTGCTTAAGGATTCGCTGGGCCGTAAACATCCCCACGTATCCCCCGCCGATGACCAGGATTCGCGGCGGGATGTTGGAGGCTGTGGCGGCAGGAGTCAGCGCATTAGTCATGGTGGGCTCGCTCACGGTTCCTTCGACGCGTCCTACTTGGCTCGTCCATCGCTCGCCATCGAGCGGAGGGTGGCATTAGCTGCGATCCTCGACGCATTGCCACGGCGATGGGGCTTCGGTCGCGGACGTGAGAAGCGTGTCTCCAGCTCCCCACGCGAAAATCTGTACCTCTTTACGTTTCGATTATATGACGTGCGGCACAGTGCTCGACACCGGGGGGCGTTTGCGCGATGTACCTGGCCGAACGTCAACAAACACACAGTGTCAAGCAGGTGTCGGGTGCGCAAGTCGGGCGCCGATCGGGGCCCGGTCGAAAGCGGCGAGTCAATACGCCTTGTGATCGCCCGGTCACGATTCCGGTTAATGACGAACTCTGTTTTGTCGGAGCCGCCCGCTAGGGTCGCGGCATGGGAACGATGCTTACCGCCGACGAGGCTCGCCGCGCCGCGTTGCGCGCACAGGGCCTGCTCGGCGCGATCGACCGGCGCGCTGGAGTACCCGGCGTGCTGCGGCTGCTCGGCGCGGTACAGCTGGACACGATTTCGGTGCTGGCGCGCTCGCAGGAGCTGGTTCCCTTCGCCAGGCTCGGGCCGATCGGGCGCGAGGCGATCCACACCGCGTACTGGTCGCACGAGCGCGGGGAGGCGCGCACCTTCGAGTACTGGTCGCACGCGGCCTGCGTGCTACCGGTCGAGGAGTGGCCGATGATGGCGCTGCGCCGCAGGCACTACCGGGAGCGGGGCAGCGTATGGGGAAATGAGGTGATTTCCGAGGCCACCCTGGCGGAGATCACCGGGCGGCTGGCCGCGGAGGGGCCGTTGACCACGACCGAGCTCGGCGGCGCCCGCAAGACTCCGGGCTGGTGGGACTGGTCGGAGGTGAAGGTCGCGGTGGAGCGGTTGCTGGCCACCGGTGAGGTGGTGTGCGTCGAGCGGCGCGGCTGGCGGCGCGTCTACGACCTTCCGGAGCGGGCCATACCGCCGCACCTGCTGCACGACGACCTCGACGACCACGCCTGCGTGGTGCGCATGATCGCGCTGGCAGGGCGGGCCATGGGGGTGGCGACGCAGATCGACCTGCTCGACTACTACCGCCTCAAGCCGCAGCAGGACTTCGTGGCGCTGGCCGAGGAGGCGGGCCTGGTGCCGGTCGAAGTGGAGGGCTGGGGGCGGGACGCCTGGGCCGACCCGGCGGCATTGGCCGCGCTGGAGTCCGGGGCGGCCGGGCGGCACCGCACCACGCTGCTCTCGCCGTTCGACTCGTTGATCTGGGAGCGGCGGCGCACGGAGCGGATCTTCGGCTTTTCGCACCGGTTGGAGGCCTACGTGCCGAAGCCGAAGCGGGTGCACGGCTACTACGCGATGCCGCTGCTGCACGGCGGCAAGCTGATCGGGCGGGCGGACCCGGCGCGCGAAGGCGGAACGCTGATCGGGCGTCAGGTCTCGCTGGCCTCCGCGAAGGCCGCCGTGCCGATGGCGAAGGCGCTGCACGAGGCGGCGCAGTGGGTCGGTTGCGATGCGGTGCGCGCCGAGGTGGTCACGCCCGCTGAGCTGGCCCCGGTCCTGCACGCGGCGATCGCGGCCGAGGGGTGACGCCAGGGCGCTGCCGACCATCTCGCGAGGATCTGACGCCGCTTGCGCCGCGGCTGGCACCTGATACCCCGTCAGTCACCTGTACTTGCCGGAAGACCTACGCTTCCGTAACTTACGGAAGCGTAGGGGTCTTAACCGGCCCGCGAATACGTTGTGCCTGAAAGGGATCAGATACGCCGATGACTGCGTTCACCACGGCTCGTGTCACCAGCCCCGCAACTGTCTCCGCCGGTGTCGCCGAGGAAGGCGGGAGCGCCGGCACGATCAGCGGGCTGCGCCAGTCCACCAAGGAACGGGTGGCCATCGCCCTGTTCATCGGCATCCCGTTCCTGGCCGTGCTCGCCGCGATCCCGTTCGCCTGGGGCTGGGGCCTGGGCTGGCACGACGTGGTCATCGCGGCCGTCATGTACGCGATCTCCGGTCACGGCGTGACCGTCGGCTTCCACCGGTACTTCACGCACAGCTCGTTCAAGGCCGTCAAGGCGCTGCGGGTGGTGCTCGCGGTTGCCGGCTCACTGGCCGTCGAGGGCCCGGTGATCCGCTGGGTGGCCGACCACCGCCGGCACCACCGGTTCTCCGACAAGGACGGCGACCCGCACTCGCCGTGGCGCTACGGCTCCACGATCCCGGCCCTGATGAAGGGCCTGGCGTTCGCGCACATCGGGTGGATGTTCGACGTCGAGCAGACCGACCAGAAGCAGTACGCCCCCGACCTGCTCAAGGATCGGGCGATCGTGAAGGTGTCCCGGGCGTTCCCGTGGCTCGTGGTCGCCTCGGTGCTCGCTCCCCCGCTGGCCGGCGGCCTGTGGTCGTGGTCGTGGCAGGGCGCGGTGACCGCGCTCTTCTGGGGCACCCTCGTGCGCATCGGCCTGCTGCACCACGTGACCTGGTCGATCAACTCGATCTGCCACGCGGTCGGCGAGCGGCCGTTCAAGTCCCGGGACAAGTCCGGCAACGTCTGGTGGCTGGCCGTGCTCTCGATGGGCGAGTCCTGGCACAACCTGCACCACGCCGACCCGACCGCGGCCCGGCACGGCGTGCTGCGCGGGCAGGTGGACTCCAGCGCCCGGATCATCTGGCTGTTCGAGAAGTTCGGCTGGGCGCGCGATGTCCGCTGGCCGAGCGCGGCCCGGGTGGCGGCGCGCCGTACGGCATGATGACCGTGTGACGAGTCAAGGCCACGCTGCGCACCAGGCACCGGGGGCACAACAGGGGCAGGGTGCGCACCGGGTCCGGATGAGCGGCAAGGAGCGGCGCGAGCAGCTGCTGGAGATCGGGCGGGCGCTGTTCGCCGAGCGCGGCTTCGACGCCACCAGCGTGGAGGAGATCGCGGCGAAGGCCGGTGTCTCCAAGCCGGTGGTCTACGAGCACTTCGGTGGCAAGGAGGGGCTCTACGCGGTCGTGGTCGACCGCGAGATGCGCACCCTGCTGGACATGGTGACCTCCGCGCTGACCGCCGGGCATCCGCGCGAGCTGCTCGAGCAGGCGGCCTTCGCGCTGCTGAACTACGTGGAGTCGCACAGCGACGGGTTCCGCATCCTGGTGCGCGACTCGCCGGTGGCCGCCTCGACCGGCAACTTCGCCTCGCTGATCAGCGACATCGCCACGCGCGTCGAGCACATCCTGGGCGTGGAGTTCTCCAACCGCGGCTATGACCCGGCCTTCGGCGCGATGTACTCGCAAATGTTGGTCGGCATGGTGGCGCTCACCGGGCAGTGGTGGCTGGACGAGCGCCACCCGACCAAGGACGAGGTGGTCGCGCATTTGGTGAACCTGTCCTGGAACGGGCTCTCCGGACTGGAACACCATCCGCGCCTGCTGACGCGACGGCGGGGCTGACCGCAAGCACGCTGCGGCTAGCGCCGCGGCCGCGAACGGCGCGTTACGCCGGGACGTGCGCGATGGCGAACAGCCTGCGGTATGGGAGCACCTGCACGGTACGACCGCCGAGCATTTCGGGCGGGTAGGCGGTACGCAGAGCGTCCGCGTACGCCTCGGTGAATGCGTGAGCGGCGTCTGTACCCGGTCCACCGAGTTCGGTAAGCACAGGACGCAGCGCCGTGGAGGAGACGAAGTCGAGCACGCCGTTCACGCCCGGCAGCACGTAGTAGTACGTGGTCTCCCACACCTCGGCTTCCGCGCCGGCCTCAGTCAGGGCACGCAGGTACTCAGCAGGCTCGTGAGAGGTAGGGCGGAACTGCTCACCGGTGATCTGGTTTGCCCAGCGGCTGTCGCGCTGAAGGTCTGCGAGCAGCGTGTGCGAGGGCGCGCCGAAGTTGCCGGGCACGCCCATGGCGAACCAGCCGCCGGGAGCGACGCGGCCGAGAAGCGAGGGCAGCAGGCCGAGGTGGCCGGGGACCCACTGGAGCGTGGCGTTCGTGATCAGGACGTCGACCGGCTCAGCGGGCTGCCACTCGCGTACGTCTCCGCGTTCGAAGCTGAGGCGCCCGGAGGCGGTGAGCTCTTCCTCGGCGCCGGCCGTCGCCGCCTCGATCATCTCCGCGGAGCTGTCGACGCCGACGACAGCCGCTTGCGGCCAGCGCCGGCACAGCAGCGCGGTGACGTTGCCCGGTCCACAGCCGAGGTCGGCGACGCGGCGCGGCTGCTCGGCGGGCACGCGGCCGAGCAGGTCCTGGAAGGGCCTGCCGCGCTGGTCGGCGTAGCGCAGGTAGCGTGCGGGATCCCAGGCGGTCGACTGGCTGCGGGTCGGCATGACGCCCCTCCGATTATCTCGACATCAAGATACTCCGGAATCCTGGCAGCGCATATATCTCGATGTCAAGATGCTTGGCGTCAAGTGTCTTGATAGACTGATCGCGAACCGGCGGGCAGCGGGGGCCAGTGGGCAGAGGGTGGAGGCACAGCATGACGGAAGCGGCGCGGGACGAGGTCGATCGACTGGTCGCTGCCTGGCGCCGGGAGCGCCCCGACCTGGACGTCCAGCCGCTTGAAGTGCTCAGCCGGATCACCAGGCTGGCCCGGCACCTGGACCGGGCGCGGCGTACCGCGTTCGCGGAGCACGGGCTCGAGCCGTGGGAGTTCGACGTACTCTCCGCGCTGCGCCGGGCCGGCGCTCCCTACCAGCTCTCCCCCGGCCAGTTGCTCACCCAGACCCTCGTCACCTCCGGCACCATGACGAACCGCATCGACCGGCTCGCGGCGCGGGAGCTGGTCGTGCGCGGCCCCGACCCCGCGGACCGGCGCGGCGTGCTCGTGCGGCTGACCGCGGCGGGGCGGGAGATGGCGGACTCGGCGCTGGCCGGGCTGCTCAAGAACGAGCGGGAACTGCTCGCCGCCTTGCCGGGCGACCGACTCGACGAGCTCGCCGACCTCCTGCGGACGCTGACGCTGCCGTTCGACGCCGCTCAGGGCGACTAGCCTCTGGCTGCTTATCATTCAAGGTTCGAAAGTTTCGATAGTTTCTCGACGCTGAGGCTCTCACCTGTACCTGCGCCGTGCTCGCAACTCGGCGCGATGTCGAAGCGTTTCGACCGTTGACACGGAAATCTGGCACGCATACTTTTGCCTAGCCCTTACGTCCGCCACTCCGAAACTTTCGGATCGGGCGAAGCGGCTCTTTGGCCTTAAGAGGAGGCAATCGCAATGAGACGACGGAGTTTCCTCGCGATGGGTGCGGCCGGGGCGCTCGCGGTGCCCGGTCTTGCCACCCCCGCCGCCAGCGCCGCCACCACCGGGTCCGCCCGGCCCGGCGGCGATTCGGACGGCTCATCCCAGAACGAAGGATCACAGTCACTGCGTGACCTGGCCGCGCGGATAGGCCTGCGCTTCGGCACCGCGGTCATCCCGTTCGACCTCGACACCCCGGACTACGCGGCCGTGCTGGCCGAGCAGTTCTCCGTGGTCACCCCGGGCAACGAGATGAAGTGGCAGGTGGTCGAACCGCAGCAGGGGGTCTACGACTGGTCGGGCGCGGACCGGCTGGTCAAGTTCGCCGAACAACACGGCCAACTGGTGCGCGGCCACACGCTGCTGTGGCACAACCAGCTGCCCGACTGGCTGACCGCCGGCGTGGCGAACGGCACGATCAGCAAGACCGAGCTGGCCTCGCTGCTCAAGCAGCACATCTTCACCGAGGTGACCCGCTACCGCGGCCGGATCTGGCAGTGGGACGTGGCCAACGAGTTCTTCACCGACTCGAACCCGTCCAAGCTGGACCCGACCAACTGGTGGATCGTCAACCTCGGGCCGGACATCATCCCGCAGGCCTTCCGCTGGGCCCACGAGGCCGACCCGCACGCGCTGCTGTTCTACAACGACTACAACATCGCGGGCGAGGACGGGACGAACGCCAAGAGCGACGCGGCGTACGCCTGGCTCAAGCAGATGCTGGCGCAGGGCGTGCCTATCCACGGCGTCGGCGACCAGGGCCACCTGGACACGCAGTACGGCTTCCCGACGAAGATGGCCGACAACCTCAAGCGCTTCGCCGGCCTGGGGCTGAAGGTGGCCATCACCGAGGCCGACGTGCGCACCTTCGTCGACGGCCCGGACACGCAGGTGCCGACCGACCACCTGGCCACCTTCGCGCACCCGTATGAGTACTCGCAGATGCTCAAGGCCGCGCTCTCCGTCCCCGAGTGCATCTCGTTCACCGTCTGGGGCTTCGGCGACAAGGACTCCTGGGTCCCCGGCTTCTTCAAGGGCGAGGGCTTCGCCAACATCTACGACGTCAACCTCCAGCCGAAGCCGGCCTACTTCGACCTGCAGCAGGACCTCAAGCTGGCGGCATACGGCGCGCCGCGGCGCGTCCCGACGCGCATGAACCACTAGCGCTGCCGGCACCGCTAGCGCTACCTGCACCGCCTGCACGATGCGATAGCCGTACAGCCGTTATAGCGATCGCGGCCGCGTAACACTCCGGGTCCCGGTTCGCAGAAGTATGTCGGTGTACTTCCGCGGATCGGGACCCGGGCCGTTCTTCCTTACCTGGCGCCGCCTTGGGCAGCGCCGTCTTGTTAACGCAGCAACGCGGCGGCCAGCAACGCACGCAGCAGCGGCACAGCCGGAGCAGGCTGCTTGGAGATCGAATCCAACAGCACCGCGACCATCCACTGCGAGCGGTCGGGCGCGGGCGAGCCGATGGTCACCGCCCCGGTGTATCCGGCGGCCGCGAGCTTGGCCGCGCCCGGCGGCGGCTCCGGCGCGTAGCCGTAACCGTTGCCCGGCTCGCTGTCGAAGGCGCCGTCGGTCAGCTCTAGGAATTCGCCTCCGCTGAGCAGCAGATCCTCAATGCCCATGAAGTGCTCCGGGCCGACCGGCTGCGCTGCGGAGACGAGGCTCTCGTCTCCCAATCCCGGCTCGGCCGGAGTGCGGTATACCGAGTAGCGCACGACGGAGAGTGGTTCGACGGGCCCTGGCTTGCTGTAGACGTACCAGGACGCTGCGTCTAGCCCGCGCGCTACGACGTCTGCGACTACTTCGACGCGGTCGACGATCGGTACCGCAGAGGCGGTACGACGCGCCTCTTCGTCCAACGCAGAGAACGCCTCGGTAAGCAGCGACTCGATCGCAATACCGGTGCGGCCCCGGTACACGCGCCGGTCCGGTACCGGAGCACCCGGCGTAGGCGGGACGGCACGTGGGGACGGCAGGGCGAAGACCGCAGCGTCCGGCGGCTGTCCGCGTCCTGCGACCACTGGGTGCAGGGAGCGGGAACGCTTCGCGCGGTACTGAGCCGCGTCCGCCAGACGGAACAGACGGTCGCGCGTGATGACGTCGCCGATTCGGTCACCGGTGGACGCCACGCCGCACGCAACGCCTTCACCGCCGCGTACGGTCAGCGCCAGGGTGCATAGCTCTTCCGCGACGCGTACCGCATCGTCGGCGCCGTAGCCTTCGATCAGCACGCAGAACTCGTCACCGCCGAGCCGCGCCGCGAGCGAGCCGGGCAGCAGCGCCGCCGCCGCGGACATGACGCCGGCGAGCTGCACGAGCAGGGCGTCGCCGTGGTCGTGGCCGTGTCCGTCGTTCATCCGCTTGAGGCCGTTGACGTCGCACACGATGAGGGAGACCACGGTGCCGTCGCTGGCGTGCCGGTCGATCGCCGCGTCCAGCCGCGCGTCGAACGAGCGCCGGTTGGCCAGGCCGGTGAGCTGGTCGGTGTAGGCGAGACGCTCGATCTGGCGTACGTGATCCGCCTTGGCCAGGCCGGCGGCGATCTGCGCGGTCAGCGCCGCGGCGAAGTCGACGTCCTCGCGGTCGTAGATCGGCTGGTCGACGGTGCGGGCGGCGAACAGCTCGCCCCACGCGCGGCCGTTGTAAACGATGGGGGCGATCAGCGCGCAGTGCCGGCCGCGGCGGCGCAGCATCGAGACGCGCTTGGGGTCGCCGTACTCGTCGTCGGCGACCTGGATCCACGGGCCGAGGTCGTCCTCGCTCAGCAGGATCTCGGGGAAGTCGGAGACCGGGTAGGACTCGTCCTTCGGGAATGCGGACTCGCCGGTGGCGAGCTTGCCGTGGTTGGCCAGCACCCGCAGCCGGCCGGTCTGCCGTTCCCACATGGAGATGGAGGCGACCGCCGCGCGCAGATCGCGCTGGGCTTCGCGGGCGGCGATGCGGATGACGTCCTCGACCGAGTGCGCCGCGGCCATCGACTTCGCGAAACCGGTCAGCGCGCGCAACCGCGCGGCGGCATGGGCTTCCGAACCCGGCCGCGGCCTGGTGACGTCGTGCGCTCCGGTGACCTGACTCACCTACTCGCAATAGAGAGGGGATGGGGTTGGCGGGGTGGCCGATCGGGACGGAAATGTCCTGGTCGGTCCCGGTAGGCGTCTATTGAGCCGCCGGCCGCATCCGGAGGCGTACGGACTGCAACGATACCGCTCTAAGGTGATTTGGAGCGACCAAGGAACCCGGCCCGGACCGCCGCACGCGATCGGGCCGTTCCCTGATTCGCCCCGCGACGAGCGCCGCGAATCACCGGCGCGCCGAGCGCTTGCTTCGCGCCGCCGAGCGCGGGCCGTCTCGGACTTAGACGCGTGCAGGGGGCGCGCCGGTGCGGCGGATGCGTCAGTTCTGGTTCTGCCGGGCCTGGGGCGCCGGGTCGCCGGAGATGAGCGTGGCCATCTCCCGCTGGGTCTCCTCCACGTGCGGGATGTCGTCGAGCTCGACCTGGCCGTGCTCGCCGGCCGACTCGACCACGAGCGTGCCGCAGCCGAGCATCCGGTCCAGCAGCGAGTCGTGCCGGAAGGAGACGTCGTTGATCTTCTCCAGCGGGATGTCCCGGCCGACCCGGTGGATCCAGCCGAGGCGGATGATCAGCCGGCGGTTGGTGATCACGTAGTTGCTGTTCAGCCAGATGACCCAGGGGCGCAGGGCGAACCAGACGAGAATGCCGAGCGCGACGACGCCGATGGCGATCCAGCTGGCTTGGGCCCCCGTGCCGTGCTTGGGCGCTATGGCCACGAGGAAGCCGCCGATGCCGAAGGTGAGGATGAGCGTGATCACCGGCAGCACGAGAGCCTTCCAGTGCGGACGCAGCTGCAGGTCGATCCGCTCTCCCTCGGCGAGCAGCCGCTGTGGGTACCCCATGACCGTCCTTGTCCCCTCTTAGTGTGCGGCCGTTCGGACCGGCGCCGATTCCACCGCGCTTGTGTATGGGCGAATCCTGGCATGCGATCGGGACGGTGCGCTATTACTGCGCTTATCGCAAGTGCACAACATCTCCGGCGCCAATTGGCGTCGAAGCGCCACTCGCGTCGCGGACGAGGAGCCTGCCGTCCTGGTCGAGGTCGATCGCCTGGCCGGAAACCGCGCTGCCACCTGGCAATTCGGCACGCACCTCGCGACCAAGCGTCGCGCAACCGGCCCGGTAGGCGGCTGTCAGACCACAGCGTTCGGCGTCTCCCCCGGATTCGGCCCAGTCGGTGTACCAGGACCCGAAGCTACGCAGCAACGCACGCAGGATCGTGTCGCGGTCGGTGACCTTAGCGCCTGCGAGCAGAAGCGAGGTCGCGTGCGGTGCGGGCAGTTCGTCAGCGCGCAGCGTGATGTTGATACCGATGCCGATGACCACGCACGGCTGCGCTGCGGTACCACCCTGTTCGGCGAGGATGCCGCCGAGCTTTCGCCCGACGCCGTAACCGGAATCCGTGACGCTGCTGTCTGATTCGGCGCTGCCTGATTCGGTGGCGCCTGATCTGGCGCTGCCTGATTCCGTGGCGCCTGATGAGCTGTCAGCCGGCTCGGCGAGGATGAGGTCGTTGGGCCACTTGAGCCACACGTCGAGTTCCGCAACCCGGGAGATCGCCGAGCGCGCGGCGACGCCGGCGAGCAGAGGCAGCCAGCCCCAGTGCGCCGGGGACACCTCGGGCCGCAGCAGGATGGACAAGAACAGGCCGGAGCGCGGCGGGGCGATCCAGGACCGGCCGAGGCGCCCCTTGCCAGCGGTCTGCGACTCCGCGATGACGACCGAGCCGTGCGGAGCGCCGTCCGCTGCGGCGGCGAGCAGCGCGGTGTTGGTGGAATCGACCTCCGGAAGCAGGCGCAGCGCCGCGATGCTGTGCCCGCCGAACGCGATGCCGGGCACCATCAGGGCGCGTTGCAGGCTGTGCTCGTTCAACGGCGGGCGATTGAGATCGCTGTAGACGGAGGCCATGGTCGCAGCCTAGAGCGCGGCATATACATTGTCGCTTCGAGCGTGCCGGAACGTGTCCGGTGCGTGCGCGAAGCGCTCATATAGATTGTCTCCAGCCCCCGGAGCGACCTGCTCGACCGGGAGGTACCGACCGTTCAGGGAGTGACGAGCGACGATGGCCGAAGAGATCGACATCCACACGACCGCAGGCAAGCTCGCCCTACTGCGTACGCATCTCGATGAGGCGGTACACGCCGGTTCCGAGCGTGCCGTAGAGAAGCAGCACGCCAAGGGCAAGCTGACCGCACGTGAGCGCATCGAGCTGCTGCTCGACGAGGGTTCGTTTCAGGAGCTGGACGAGCTGGCCCGGCACCGGTCGACCAACTTCGGCATCGAGAAGAACCGGCCGTACACCGACGGCGTGGTCACCGGCTACGGCACCGTGGACGGCCGCACGGTGTGCGTGTTCTCGCAGGACTTCACGATCTACGGCGGTTCGCTCGGCGAGGTGAACGGCGAGAAGATCGCCAAGCTGATGGACCTGGCGATGAAGATCGGCTGCCCGCTGGTCGGCTTCAACGACGGCGGCGGCGCGCGCATCCAGGAGGGCGTGGTCTCCCTCGGCGCCTTCGGCGAGATCTTCCGGCGCAACGTGCACGCCTCGGGCGTCATCCCGCAGATCTCGCTGATCGTGGGCCCCGCGGCGGGTGGCGCGGTCTACTCCCCCGCGCTGACCGACTTCGTCGTCATGGTCGACAAGACCTCGAACATGTACATCACCGGGCCGGACGTGATCAAGACGGTGACCGGCGAGGACGTCGGCCACGAGGAGCTCGGCGGGGCGCACGCGCACAACACCAAGTCCGGTGTAGCGCATTACCAGGCCGCGGACGAGAAGGACGCGATCGAGTACGTCAAGGGTCTGCTCTCCTTCCTGCCGCAGAACAACCTGGAGGACCCGCCGGTCTTCGAGCTGGACGGCGACCTGGCCGAGAGCGAGCTCGACCTGGAGCTGAACACGCTGGTCCCGGACTCGGCGAACCAGCCTTACGACATGCACCGGGTCATCGAGCACGTACTCGACGGAGGCGACTTCCTCGAGGTGCAGCCGCTGTTCGCGCAGAACATCGTGGTGGGCTTCGGACGGGTGGAGGGGCACTCGGTCGGCGTCGTGGCCAATCAGCCGATCATGAAGGCCGGATGCCTCGACATCGACGCCTCGGAGAAGGCGGCCCGGTTCATCCGCACCTGTGACGCGTTCAACATCCCGATCCTGACCTTCGTCGACGTGCCCGGCTTCGTGCCCGGTACCGACCAGGAGTGGGACGGCATCATCCGGCGCGGGGCGAAGCTGCTGTACGCGTACGCAGAGGCCACTGTGCCCATGATCACGGTCATCACGCGTAAGGCATACGGCGGCGCGTACGACGCGATGGGTTCCAAGCACCTTGGTGCGGACATCAACGTGGCGTGGCCTACGGCGCAAATCGCGGTGATGGGTGCATCCGGTGCGGTAGACGTGCTGTACAAGCGTGACCTCGCGGCGGCGGAGGATCGGGCGGCGATGCGCACCGGTCTGATTGCGGACTACGAGGACACGCTGATGAACCCGTACATCGCGGCGGAGCGTGGTTACGTGGACTCGGTCATCGAGCCCTCGCAGACTCGCGCGTTCGTGACACGGACGCTGCGTACGCTGCGGACCAAGCGCGCGCAACTGCCGCCCAAGAAGCACGGAAACATCCCGCTGTGACGACGATCGGGGCCATGGTGACGAACGCGACTTCGGAAGCCGACGACGCGGAGAGCACGCAGGACGCGGCGGTGCTCAGGGTCGTGCGCGGCCAGCCGAGCCCGGAAGAGCTCGCGGCGCTGGTCGCGGTGATCGCGGGCCAGGCGGCCGGGGCGCCCGGCGAACCGGCCGCGCCGCCGAAGGTCTCCGGCTGGACGGACCGCTCGCGGAACATGCGCTGGCCCGGCAGGCCGTCCCCCGGCGGCTGGCGGGCCTCCGCACTCCCGCGTTGATTGCGCTGGCGCACATCCGACCATTTGACTATCCGGCGACCGGAAAGCAGCGATCTTGAGACTCGTACTGGCCTCGCAGTCGCCCGCTCGACTGACCCTGTTGCGCAACGCGGGCTTCTCGCCGGAGGCGATCGTCAGCGGCGTGGACGAGGACGCCTTCGACGCCACGAGCCCGGTCGAGTTGGCGCTGGTCCTGGCGCGTGCCAAGGCGCGCGCCGTGGCCAGGCGGGTGGAGCCGGGCGCGCTGGTGATCGGCTGTGACTCGGTGCTCGACCTGGACGGCAACGCACTCGGGAAGCCGACCGACCCGGAGGACGCCATCCGGCGGTGGAAGACGATGCGGGGTCGGGAGGGCATTCTCGTCACCGGACACTGCCTGATCGACACCCGGCCCACGGATGCTGACGCTGTCTCGGAAGCGGAGACCGCGTCTGACCGGGCTGCTTTGTCTACCGAAGATGCCAGTGCGGCCGAAGGCGACGACACCGGCCACGCCGGGGCCGGCGGCAGTGACGGCACCAGTACCGGTAGCGGTACTGGCGACCGAGGCGGCGACTGGCGCGAGATCACCCGCGCGGGCGCGACCCTGGTGCAGTTCGCCGACGTCTCGGACGCCGAGATCGAGGCTTATGTCGCCACCGGAGAGCCACTGAACGTGGCCGGTGCGTTCACGCTGGACGGGATCGGCGGATCGTTCGTCGAGTCGATCGGCGGCGATCCGTCGAACGTGATCGGTCTTTCGCTGCCGCTGCTGCGGCTGATGCTCGCCGAGTTCGGCGTCTCGGTCGCCGATCTGTGGCCAGATCCCCTGAAGGGTTGATCGCTTCACCCTGTTAGCCGAAAGGGGCGATTACCTGCTGACTCCGCCTCACATAGGGTCGGTGCGTGAGTGTCCCGGAGGACGAGCCGTGGCGCACCCTGTCCTTGTCACGCAGGGACGCCTTGCGTGCCGCGTGGACGGCCTGTGCGGTCGCGGCGGCGACGGAAGGTTGCTCGTCGGCGGGCGGAGGGGGCCACGCAGGCAGCACCAGGCAACCGGGACCTTCCGCAACCTCCACGGCGTCAGGCACGGGTCCCCCGGTCGCCGTCTCCGCATCCGGGAGTGCGGTACCGCGCGCCGCTGTCGCTAACGGCGTCGCCCTTACGTTTCATGGCGACGGCACTCCGTCACTCGCTACCGCACTGCTCTCCGAGGCAGAGCGGGCCGGCGCGCGTGTCACGGTCCTAGCTGTCGGTCGGTGGCTCGGCACGTATCCACAGATGGCACGCCGAGTGCTCGACGGCGGCCACGAACTCGGCAATCACACCGAGCATCACATCGACATCGACGCGCTCAGCGCGGACGCGGCCTACGCAGAGATCGAGGACTGCGCAACGCGGCTGCAGAAGTTGACCGGCTCGCGCGGCCGCTGGTTCCGCCCGTCGCAAGCGCAGCACGCGACGGCTACAGTCCGCGCGGCAGCGGTGCGCGCCGGTTATCAGACGGTGCTCTCGTACGACCTCGACTCGCTCGACTACACCGACCCCGGCGCGGACGCAGTCGTCCACAACGTGCTATCGGCGGTGCACGCCGGCGACGTGGTCTCCATGCATCTGGGCCACGCCGGGACCGTCACCGCGCTACCGGCGATCCTGGACGGCCTGCGCACGCGCGGCTTGCAGGCCGTCACGGCTTCCGAGCTCTTCCCGCAGCCCCTCTCGATCTCGGAGGTAGCACACCGGTGAACGGTCTCAGCCGACGTCAGGCTTGGTTCGGCAGCGCGGCCGTCGTGGCGACAGGTGCGGTGGTCGGCGGCTGCGCGCTGTTCGGCTCGGGGACGAACGGCTCGGCTGCCAGCTCGCACACGACACAGGGCGCGGCGGCCGTCGGCACACCGCACAGGACCGGAAGCGGTACGTCACTGTCTCCGTCTCCGACGATCCAGCTGCGGTCAGGTCTCGCAGGCATGCCTGAATACAACCCTGAGGACCTTTACGCCGCCGATCGACCGAATCAGCTGTCCGACGCGGTGAAGGGCATGCCGTCGTACGTGTACGTGCCGAACAGCAATTCCGACACGGTCTCAGTCATCGACCCGGCGACGTACAAGGTCGTGCGGACGGTACCGGTAGGGCATCAGCCTCAGCACGTCGTACCGAGCTGGGACCTGCAAACGCTCTGGGTGAACAACGACCTCGGTAACTCGCTCACACCTATCAACCCGCGCACCGGTGCGTTCGGCAAACCGGTGCCGGTAAACGACCCGTACAACCTCTACTTCACCCCCGACGGCAAGTCGGCCATGGTGATGGCGGAGGCGAACCGGCAGATCGTGTTCCGTGACCCGCACACGATGGCGATCCAGGACATACTGCCGGTGCCGTGCGCGGGCGTGAACCACGCGGACTTCTCGCCGGATGGCACGTACTTCATCGCGTCGTGCGAGTTCTCCGGCCAACTGCTCAAGGTGGACACGGCAGCGCACAAGCTGCTCGGGGTCATCACGCTGAAGTCAGGCGCGATGCCGCAGGACGTGAAGATAGCTCCGGACGGCTCAGTCTGGTACGTCGCGGACATGGCGACGAATGGGCTGTGGACGCTCGACGGCGACAACTTCAAGGTGACCGGGTTCATCCACACCGGGCTCGGTGCGCATGGCTTGTACGTGAGCCGGGATTCCAAGTCGCTTTACGTGTCGAACCGTGGCGAGGGCTCTGTCTCGGTGCTCGACTTCGCGACGCGCTCGGTGAAGGCGCTGTGGCGCATCCCGGGTAAGGCGAGCCCGGATATGGGCGGCGTGTCAGCGGACGGCACGGTGCTGTGGCTGGCGGGGCGGTACAACGCGGAGGTGTACGCGATCTCGACGATCGACGGACATCTCATCGCGCGTATCCCGGTGGGCAGCGGACCGCATGGTCTGTGCGTGTATCCGCAGCCCGGCCGGTACTCGCTTGGGCACACCGGGATCTTCCGATAGCGGCCGGTCGGCGGGCGGTGAGTCAGCGAGCAGCGGCCGGTTCGTGATCGTCGCCCGGCACCGGTTCGGCTTCTGACTCGCTCGGCTCCTGTGAGGACTCCGACTCCGATTCCGGATCCGATTTCTCAGCCGACGCGGAGGCTTCGGCTTCGGCCGGTTCCTCGGGCTCGGCTGACTCTTCGGGTGCGGCGGGCTCCTGAGCCTCGACTTCAGCCTCGATCTCGGCATCGCGTCCCGGCTCCGTCTCGGCCTCGGGTTCGGTGGCTTCCGGCTCGCTCTCCGCCTCGACTGGTTCCGCGACCGCGAGCGGCTCAGCTTCCGGTTCGGCCTCCGCCGATTCCAACTCAGGTTCTTCGGTGAGCTCCGATTCCTCGACGACCTCAGGCTCGACCACGGCTTCCGATACGGTCTCAGCCACGGCTTCCGATGCAGGGACCGCCTCGGAGGCCTCAACCGCCTCGGCCTCGCTAGCTTCCGCGACCTCGCCAGCTTCGGCGACCTCGGCAGCCTCCACAACATCCACGGCTTCGCCCGGCTGCGGCTCCCAGGCCTCGGCCGACTGAGCCGGTTCAACCTGCTCGCCCGGCCCAGTCGCCTGCATCGCGAAGACCGGCGCCGCAGGCATCCCCTCGCGCTCTGCACGGATCGCCGCACGTCGGTAGTAGCGCGCGCGGTACCGCGCCTTGTGGCGGCGCCTACCGACGATGTACAGCGCGATCAACCCGAGTGAGACGACGAGCGTCAGCCCAATCGTCCCCGCCGCTACCGCCTTCGAGTCCGTCACGAGCGAGGTGGTCGTCCGGTCAGGCTGCGCGTTGATCTCACCCGAGCCCTGGTGCAGGGTCGTCGAGCCCGGCAGCGTGTAAGACCACAAGATCGTCGAGTACGTCCACGTCAGGGTCTCCGTCGAACCCGACCGGTCGTCCGCGACCAGACCCGCGTTGACGAGCGCGTACTCGGCGTTCGCGAAGCCCTGTCCCGGGCCGACCTCGATGTGCACGCACGGGAACCGGTAGCCGGAACTGGCCACCATCGACAGGTTCGTCGAGGTCGCGTCCACGGGCCGGGTCACCTTGAGCTGCCCGAGATTCGCCGAGTCGATCTGCGGCGGCAGCATCGCGGTCGGGCCGAGCGTGTCGATCGGCAGCGCGCCGGTGTGACCGGCGTCCTGTGACGTGCCGTTGATGCCCGGAAGGTCCAGGTCGCCGCGCGGGCCCGGGACCGGCTGGCCGTTCGCGAGACAGCTCGCGCTCGCGGTGTTCGCGGGTGCGCTGGAGGCCGCCGGCTGTGGCGAGAACGTGGAGACGTAGCTGAACTGGGGCTGGTCCGAGTGCTTCGGCGCGCTGGACTTCTTCACGCCCACCGGGACGATGGTCGTGCCGCCGGAGGTCGGGAACTGCGTGCTCGGCGGCGGCCCCGGGAAGCTGAAGCTCGGAAACGGACGCGACGGCCGGATGAGGAGGTTCGCCGAGCCGGACGCTGCCGAGGCCGTCGCCGGGAAGGCCAGCAGGGCGCAGGCGGCGACGGCGGCACCGCCCACCGCCAGCGCCGCCTTTGCGGGGGCGGTGCGGAACACGCGCGAGGGGGTCTTCGGGGGTATCGGCACGACTGGCGCCACTCCGGGTCGGGACTGAATCGGGACTGGGTCGGTGGGTCAGGCGGGTTCCGGCTCGTCGTCGAGTCGTCTACCGCGCCGCCACATCAGCACTGCGGCGAGGATTCCGGCAAGCAGGCCGCACAGGTGCCCTTGCCAGGAGATGTGCATCGCAGTGACCGTCGCGGACGGGTACAGCAGAACGAGCGTCCACTGGTAGTAGACGAACACGGCGACACCCACCGCGATCTGCCAGACCCCCTGCCACAGCGAGCGGGCGAAGAGGCCGCGCACCGCGACGTAGCCGAGCAGTCCGAAGATCAGACCGCTCGCTCCGACAGTATCGCTGTTCGACGGCGAGACCAGCCAGGTGCCGAGTCCGCCGACCACGATGATCATCGCGACGGCGTACACGAACCGTTTGATGCCGCCGAGCGCGGCTAGGAAGGTCAGCAGCGCCAGCGGCGGCGTGTTGCTCTCGATGTGATCGAGGCCGAGGTGCAGGAACGGCGCGGTGATGACGTGCGGCAGCGAGGGGATGCTGCGCGCGACGATGCCGTACTGAGCGTCAAGGCGGTATCCGTCTGCGGCGTTGAACGCCTGCACCACCCAGATCAGGGCGACGACGAAGACGGTGACCTCGGCCGCGACGCGCATTTCGGCCAGCATCGAGGCGCCCTGCGCCTTGAGCCGGTCCGTCCTGCTCGTCTCGAGCGAGCCGCCGGGTATGGACACTCGCCGCCACCCTCCCCTAACGCGTCGATCGCGTCGTCTGCTTCGGTCTTCTCTTTCCGCACCGGGACGTCATTCGGCTTCGCACCTTACGTCCCCTGTGAGAAGAACCATAGCGCCCACCTCATTACAAGGAGACGCGCAATGCAGCAGGATTGGTTGTGGGCCGCATACAACAAGTGGCGGCACCTTCAGTAGTGATCCCTCCGGGCGGCGGCTTCTCACGCCTGCCTACACTCAAGGGGTCTTCTCGGATTTTGGGATGAGGGAGCCTGACGTGCGCAAGGTGCTGATCGCGAATCGTGGGGAGATCGCGGTACGGGTGGCGCGGGCGTGTCGGGATGTAGGCATCGGTTCGGTGGCGGTGTACGCGGCGCCGGATCGGGATGCGGTGCATGTGCGCGTGGCGGACGAGGCATTCGCGTTGGGGGGCGAGACCGCGGCGGAGTCGTATCTGTCGGTGGAGAAGTTGTTGGCGGCCGCCCGTGCGTCGGGGGCGGATGCGGTACATCCGGGGTACGGGTTCCTCTCCGAGAACGCGGCGTTCGCTCAGGCGGTGATCGAGGCGGGGCTGGTGTGGATCGGTCCGCCGCCCTCGGCGATCGAGGCGTTGGGGGACAAGGTCTCGGCACGGCACATCGCCGCGCGCGTGGGGGCGCCGCTGGTGGCCGGCAGCAGCGAGCCGGTCTCCGGGTCCGATGAGGTAGTGGCGTTCGCGCGCGAGCACGGTTTGCCGGTGGCGATCAAGGCGGCGTTCGGCGGCGGCGGCCGGGGGCTGAAGGTGGCCCGCACGCTTGAGGAGATCCCGGAGCTGTACGACTCCGCGGTGCGCGAGGCGGTCGCGGCCTTCGGGCGCGGCGAGTGCTTCGTCGAGCGGTATCTGGAGCGACCGCGGCATGTGGAGACCCAGTGCCTGGCCGACACCCACGGCAACGTGGTGGTGGTCTCCACGCGGGACTGCTCGCTGCAGCGGCGGCATCAGAAGCTGGTGGAGGAGGCCCCGGCCCCGTTCCTCTCGGACGCGCAAGTCGAGCAGCTGTACTCGGCGTCGAAGGCGATCCTCAAGGAGGCGGGGTATGTGGGGGCGGGCACGTGCGAGTTCCTGGTGGGCCAGGACGGCACGATCTCGTTCCTGGAGGTCAACACCCGCCTGCAGGTTGAGCACCCGGTCAGTGAGCAGGTCACCGGGCTGGATCTGGTGGTCGAGCAGCTGCGCATCGCCGCCGGCGAGCCGCTGGGGTACGACGACCCGCAGGTGAGCGGGCACAGCATCGAGTTCCGCATCAACGGGGAGGATCCGGGCCGCTCCTTCCTGCCCGCCCCCGGCACGATCACCACCTGGCGCACCCCGCAGGGCCCGGGGGTGCGGGTGGACGCCGGGGTCGAGACCGGCAGCGTGGTGGGGCAGGCGTTCGACTCGCTGCTGGCCAAGCTGATCGTCACCGGCCGCGACCGCGCGCACGCCCTGGCCCGCGCCCGCCGCGCGCTGGCGGAGTTCGAGGTGGCCGGGCTGGCCACGGTGCTGCCCTTCCACCGCGCGGTGCTCGACGATCCGGCGTTCGCGCCCGCCGACCCCGCGCAGCCGTTCAGCGTGCACACCCGCTGGATCGAGACCGAGGCTCAGCTGGAGCTGCCCGCCTACGACGGGCAGATCGGTGAGGCGCCGGAAGCTCAAGAGCGCCAGAGCGTGACGGTGGAGGTCGGCGGGCGGCGTCTGGAGGTGGTCCTGCCCGCCACACTCGCCCCCGCTCCGGGCGCCGGTGCGGTGCGGCGTGCAGCCCCCAAGCGCGCAGGCGGTGGCCGGGCGGCGGTCGCGGTGACCGGGGACGCGCTGACCTCCCCGATGCAGGGCACCATCGTCAAGGTCGCCGTGACCGAGGGCCAGCAGGTCGCCGCCGGGGACCTGATCGTGGTGCTCGAGGCGATGAAGATGGAGCAGCCGCTGCTGGCGCACAAGGCCGGCACCGTGGTCTCGCTGACCGCGCAGATCGGCACCGGTGTCACCGCCGGAGCGGTCCTGTGCGAAATCAAGGACTAATCCCACACAAAACAACCCGGCCTGGGCAGAACCGCATGTGAAATCCTGCTCTGAACCGGAATACCGATAGCGGCACAGGCCGGGGCGAATTCCTATCGCCCCGGCCCGAAACTTTCACGTGCCAAATTGCCGGTAGCGGCTATTCCTCTTCCTTGTGCAGCCGGCGCGCCGCTTCCGCAATCGACCCGGACAGCGACGGATACACCGTGAACACCGCGGCGACCTGATCCACGGTCAGGTGCAGATCCACCGCCAGTGAAACCGGGTGAATCAGCTCGCTGGCGCGCGGTGAAACGATGACGCCGCCGAGAATGGTCCCGGAGCCGGGGCGTGCATAGAGCTTCACGAAACCGTCGTGGAAGCCGAGCATCTTCGCCCGCGGGTTCGTGTCCAGCGGCAGCTTGACCACGTCGAACTTCGGATCGTCGCTCTCCGCGTTGAACGTGGTGCGTCCGACCGTGGCGATCTCCGGCGCGGTGAAGATGTTCGAGGAAACCCGCTTGAGGTTGATCGGCCACACAGCTTCGCCGAGCGCGTGGTACACGGCGATGCGGCCCTGCATCGCAGCCACCGACGCGAGCGGGAGGACGCCTGTGCAGTCACCGGCTGCGTAGACGCCGGCGGCAGTGGTACGCGAGACGCGGTCCACCAGGATGTGACCGGAGGGCGTCCGCTCCACGCCTGCTGCCTCGAGGCCGAGGTCCTCGGTGTTGGGCAGCGAACCGACGGCCATAAGGCAGTGGGTGCCCTGTACCGTGCGGCCGTCTTCGAGCGTGACCGTGACGCGGTCGCCTTCGCGTACCGCAGAGGCCGCGCGGGACCGGCTCAGTACCCTCATGCCGCGACGCTGGAAGACCTCCTCGAGGACACGCGCTGCGTCCTCGTCCTCGCCGGGCAGCACCCGGTCACGCGAGGAGACCAGCGTCACCTGTGAGCCCAGTGCCTGGTACGCGCCCGCGAACTCGGCGCCGGTCACGCCCGAGCCGACCACGATCAGGTCCTCGGGCAGCTCGTCGAGGTCGTAGAGCTGAGTCCACGTCAGGATCCGCTCACCGTCAGGCCGGCCCGAGGGCAGCTCGCGAGGACGCGCGCCGGTCGCGATGATTACCGCATCGGCGGCGACCTTCTCCACGATGCCCTTACCGGCGCCATCACCGGGCGTCACCACTTCGACCGTGGCGCCGCCGTCGGCCAGCCGTCCAGCACCGTGCACGACGGTCACCCCGGCCTTCGCCAGACCCTCGGCGATGTCCTCGGACTGCTTCGCGGCTAGCGCCTTGACCCGCGCGTTGACGCGGGCCAGATCCACGCCCGTGACGCAGTGCGCCGCATCCTCGCCGATCCGGACGCCGAGCTCCGGGGCGTCCTCGAAGGTGGTCATCACGTCGGCCGTCGCGATGAGGGTCTTGGACGGGACGCAGTCGGTCAGCACCGCCGCGCCCCCGATGCCGTCGCGGTCGACGATGGTCACCTCCGCGCCGAGCCGCGCGGCCACCAGCGCCGCCTCGTAACCGCCGGGTCCGCCACCGATGATCGCAATTCGTGTCACAGGTTCAGTCTAATTGCCCCAGGTACCAGCGCTGTTGCCGTGTCCACAGGCTGCCTGGCCAGCGCCGTGAGCGGACCGGTGCGTGGATTCCGGCCGACGTCATCGCCTACGGGAACCCCGGGCAGGCCGACCGCGTGACCCAACAGCTGGCCGCCTACCTGACCGACCTGATCGCCACAAAGCGCGCCGAGCGCACCCGGAGGAGATGACCCGGCTGCGCAAGGATCCGTCACGGCTCCCGGAGGCCGTCGAGGTCGCGGTGTCACCGGAAGAGCTGCGCTGGCGTCCCACAAGCCTGATGAACGCCCTGGAGTCCCTCCCCGTCCGCCTCACCTGACGGAATAACGCAGTCCACTTCGGCGTCAGAGGAAATACGTTGGCGCCCTGTCGGAAGGCTTGGGTACCTTCGGAAGCAGTGTCTTACAAGGGCGCCGCAGTGTCTTAAGAGGGGCGCAGTCTCACAAGGGTGCGCGTCCGGGGAGCGGATAACCATGTCAACGTCAACGCCGAGTCGCTTTGGCGTGCTCCGCTACCGCAACTTCCGGTACTTACTCATCGACCGGTTCGTCGCGCCGTCGGCCTTCGCGTTCTCCGCCGTCGGCGTGTCCTTCGCTGTACTGGCCAACACCGGATCGACCGCGGACCTCTCCTACGTGCTCGCCGCGCAGATCGCCCCGAACCTGGTGTTCGGGCCGCTCGGCGGAGTGATCGCCGACCGGATACCGCCGCAGTACGTCATCGCGTTCGCGAACCTGCTGGTCGCGCTGTGCGAGGGCACGCTCGGACTGCTGGTGCTCACGCATTCGGCGCACCTTTGGCAGATGATCGCACTGGAAGCGGGCACCGGTACCGCGATCGCGATCTTCTACCCGGCCTCGCAGGGCTTGCTACCCAAACTGGTGCCGGAATCCGAGCTCCAGCAGGCCAACGCCATCAGCCGACTGGTCATGAACGCGGCGATGATGGGCGGCGCCGCGATCGCCGGATTCCTCGTCGCGGCCTCCGGCCCCGGCTGGGCCCTGATCATCGACGCGATCGGGATGGCCGCGTCGGTCGCGCCGAACCTGCTGATCCGGGTGCGCGCCATCGAGCGCGCCCACAACCCGGGCGTCTTCAGCGAGCTGCGCGAGGGCTGGGACGAGTTCCGGTCGCACACCTGGCTGTGGGGAATCGTCCTGCAGTACTCCGCGGTGCTGATGTGCTGGTACGGCTCGTTCAGCGTGCTCGGTCCCGCGGTGGCCAAGGCGCACTTGGGCGGTCCGGCCGCCTGGGGCACCATCATGGCCTTCGAATCGATCGGTCTGATCGTCGGCGGATTCATCGCGCTGCGGTACACGCCGCGCCGGCCGATGCTGTTCGTCGCCATGATCGGCGCGACGATCGCGCTGCCCTCGCTCGCCCTGGCGATGCTGTGGCCGGTGTGGCTGATCTGCGCGACCAGCTTCGGCGTTGGCATCGCGCTCGAGACGATGATGGTGCAGTGGTTCGTAGTGATGGCGCGTTACATCCCCGCGGACAAACTGGCCCGGGTCTCGGCCTACGACGCGCTCGGATCGGTCATGTCCATGCCGATCGGTGCACTGCTGGCCGGTCCGATCGCCGCGGCGATCGGCGTGTCCAACACGCAGTACGCCGCGGCCGGCGTGATCGTCGCGGTGAGCCTGCTGACGCTGCTCTCGCGTGACATCCGCACGCGGCGCAGCACCGACACACCGGTATCGGGCGCACAAGTCGCCGGGCCGGCGGAGGTCGCCGGCGGTACCGCGGCCGCGGCGGACATCGCCGTCGCCGTGAACATCGCCGACGTGCCCGTCGCATCAACGACCGCACAGAGCGGGCTATCGGCAGCCGCTATATCGTCTGATGCGTGACGACACAGGCGATTGCAGAGTCGAACGCGGACCCGTACCAGGGCGCACAGGATGCCGCTAAGGCACTGATCTCGAGGATCGGCGGCACGCCCGACGTGGCGCTGGTCCTCGGTTCGGGCTGGGTCCCGGCGGCCGACGCGCTCGGCGAGCCCGAGCACGAGTTCCCGGTCACCGAGCTGCCCGGGTTCACCATGGCCGAGGCCATCGGCCATGCCGGGCGGATCCGGTCGGTCCGCTTGGCTTCCACGGGCAAGCGGGCGCTGGTGTTCCTCGGCCGCACGCACTTCTACGAGGGCCACGGCGTCGCGCGCGTCGTGCACGGAGTGCGTACGGCCGTGGCCGCCGGATGCTCGACGGTGGTCCTCACCAACGGCTGCGGCGGGGTGAATCCGGAGTACTCGGTGGGTCAGCCGGTGCTGATCAGCGATCACATCAACATGACCGCGACCTCGCCGATCGTCGGCGCCAACTTCGTCGACCTGACGGACCTCTACTCGTCGCGGCTGCGCGCGCTGTGCAAGGAGGTCGATCCGTCGCTCGCCGAGGGCGTGTACGTCCAGCTGACCGGCCCGCACTACGAGACGCCTGCGGAGATCCGCATGGTGCGTACGCTCGGTGCTGATCTGGTGGGCATGTCGACGGCGCTTGAGGCGATCGCGGTGCGGGAGGCCGGGGCGGAGCTGTTGGGCATCTCGTTGGTGACCAACATGGCGGCGGGTATGACGGGGCAGCCGCTTAGCGCTCAGGAAGTCATCGAGACCGGTAACGCATCGGCCGCGCGTATGGGCGTGCTGCTGCGCGACGTGCTCGGTCGCCTGTAGCACCTATAGCGCCCATAGCGACAAGCAAGACGGAAAGGCTCGAAAGGAGTCGCCGTGGAACGCCTGCTCTCACTCGCCCGCGCCTGGCTTGACGAGGATCCCGACCCGGAGACCCGCGAGGAGTTGCGCGCGCTGATTGAGGAGTGCGCCGACGCCGACGAGGGTGCCTGCGACACCTGCACCCAGCTCGCGGACCGCTTCTCCGGCACGCTCCAGTTCGGTACCGCCGGGCTGCGCGGTGAGCTGGGCGCCGGGCCGAACCGGATGAACCGCGTGGTGGTCAGCCGCGCCGCAGCGGGCCTCGCGCGCTATCTGCTGGACAACGGGCACGTGGAAGAGGCCGTCGTCATCGGCTACGACGCACGGAAGAACTCCGACGTGTTCGCGCGCGACACGGCCGAGGTGCTCAGCGGTGTCGGCCTGCGGCCTCTGGTGTTGCCGAGGCCGCTGCCCACGCCGGTGCTCGCGTTCGCGATCCGGTACTTGGGCGCGTGCGCTGGCGTCATGGTGACGGCGAGTCACAATCCGCCGCGCGACAACGGGTACAAGGTCTACCTCGGCGACGGTTCGCAGATCACTCCCCCGGCGGATGAGCAGATCGCGGCGGCGATTGCGGCGGTCGGGCCGCTGGCCACGGTTCCGCGCGGCACGGAGTGGGAGACGCTGGACGACTCGATCCTCGATGCGTATCTCGATCGCGCAGTGCGTGTGCTCAGCCCGGTGGGCCCACGGGACCTGCGGGTTGTGTCGACCGCGCTGCACGGCGTCGGCGGTGCGGTACTCGCGGCTGCTTTCGAGCGCGCCGGGTTCGGTACGCCGATCGCAGTGCCTGAGCAGCAAGAGCCGGACCCGACCTTCCACACGGTGGCCTTCCCGAATCCGGAAGAGCCCGGCGCGATCGACCTCGCGCTGGCGCTGGCGCGAAAGTCCGGTGCCGACTTGGTGATCGCCAACGATCCGGATGCGGACCGTTGTGCTGTGGCGATTCCGCTCGGCGCAGCTAACGGCGCGTCAGGCCAGGACGGCTGGCGAATGCTGCGCGGCGACGAGGTCGGGGCGCTGCTTGGTGCGTACCTCGCCGAACGCGGCGGCGCGCGCACCTTCGCCACGACGATCGTTTCCTCCTCTCTGCTCGGAAAGATCGCGCAGCGGCACGGCATCGACTACCGCGAGACGCTGACCGGGTTCAAGTGGCTGACGAAGGTCGAGGACCTGTCGTACGCCTATGAGGAAGCGCTCGGATACTGCGTCGATCCGGACGGCGTGCGCGACAAGGACGGGATTAGCGCCGCGCTGCTCATCGCCGAACTGGCGGCGACGCTGAAGGCGGACGGCCGCAGCGTCGAGAGCGAACTCGAGCGGCTGGCCGCCGAGTACGGCCGGCACGCCACGGACCAGCTCTCGGTCCGGGTCGACGAGTTGGAGCAGATCGCGCGCATGATGGCCGCGCTGCGCTCCGCTCCGCCGAAGGAGCTGGCCGGCCTGGCGGTGACGCTGCTCGACGACCTGTCGCTCGGCTCGCCCGGCCTGCCGCCGACCGACGGACTGCGGCTTTCGCTCGACGGCGGCGCACGCGTGGTGGTGCGTCCTTCAGGCACCGAACCGAAGCTCAAGTGCTACATCGAAGTCGTAACGCACGGTTCGGCGGCTGACGCGGCCGCACTGCTAGACGCGCTCAAGGGTGCCCTGGCGGAACGGCTCAAGGCGACGGACTGAGGGCACGCCTGCGGCAGGAGCCCGTCGGCTTGTCAGCGGATGCTCAGCGCGACGATGAGGAACACGACGCTAGCGCTGAGCAGTGCGAACGACAGGACGGACCAGTGCACCGTGCCCGAGTCGGTCGGTGCGATCTCGACGGCGGACGCGGCCTTCTGCGCGGCTGCGGCGTCGCTTGAGGACTCAGCACTCGTCGACACGTCCACGCTCGACGACGCGGTAGCGGGCTGCGTCTCTGCCGCAGCGGCCTGCTCCGCCTCCTTGGCCTTGAACCGCGCCTGGACCGCGTACGCCTCGCGCCGCGCGTTCATCTCCTCGATCGCCTGGTCGGCGAAGGACAGCCGATCGACCGGGTCGTAGGGGCGGCGGTTGCGTGACTGCAGCATGTCGGCCGGGACTCCGCGCTTGGCCAGGCGCTGCGCCTGCGACAGATCCCTGAGACGGTGCCGCTCGGATCGGCGGCGCTCCCGCAGCGAGACCGGGATGGCCCACACGGTGAAACGGCGGCTTTCCGTGTGCGCGATGAAGGAAAGCCGGGCACTGAGATCGGTCACCGCGTCCCAGGGCAGCTCAATCGTGCGAAACGGATTGCGCACGACAAGCCGGTCATTCCACGCGAACGCCGCCGGATAGACGCCGTAAAGCCCCGCCAGGACGGCCACCAGCGCGAGGACGCTCGCGGCGACCAGGTCCTGGGTGCCGGACTCGATCAACAGGTCGATCGCGCCGAATCCGCAGAACAGCACGACCAACGCGCCGCCGATGAGCGCGGCGGGGCCGCGGTACACGGTCGGTTTTTCTGCGGTCGAGCGGGATTCGGTGGCGAGCGGAGTCATGACCCTGGATTCTGCCTCACGGGCTGGGTGCGGTCCATGTAGGGTGGCCGGTTTCAAAGCATGTCACAGCAGCATAACGGGGTGATTCCGATCGAGGGGTGATATCCGGTCGGCCGCCGGCGCGCGGATCGCACAAGTTATCCACAACCTGGACGACGGGTCCGGCGGCGCCCGCCCCCGCCGTTTACGCTGGATCGTGTGACCAGCACGACCGAAGCGGCGCAACGGCCGCACACCGATCCGGCCCGCGAACCGGGCCTGAGACCAGACGACGGACCGAGCCGTGACATAGCCGCGGCTCGGGATACCGGCGTGGACCCGGCCGGGACGCACCACGTGCCCGACCGGCTCGACCTGCGCGCGGCCACCGGCAACGAGGCGGCGCTGCGCGGCTTCCTGCACGGGCTGCCGGGGGTGGACAAGGTCGGCGCGGAAGCCCGGGTCGCTCGGCTCGGCACCCGGTCGATCAAGACCACCGCCAAGGGCTTCGCGCTGGACCTGGCGATCCGGATGATCGACCTGACCACGCTGGAGGGGGCGGACACCCCCGGGAAGGTGCGATCGCTGGCGGCGAAGGCGCGCAGGCCCGATCCGTCCGACCCGACCTGTCCCTCGGTCGCCGCGGTGTGCGTGTACCCGGACCTGGTCGAGGTGGCCAAGCACGAGCTGCGCGGCACCGCGATCAAGGTCGCCTCGGTGGCCACCGCCTTCCCCTCCGGCCGCAGCTCCCTCGAGGTCAAGCTCGCCGAGACCCGGATGGCCGTGGCGGCGGGCGCGGACGAGATCGACATGGTGATCGATCGCGGCGCCTTCCTCGCCGGACACTACGGCGCGGTCTTCGAGCAGATCGTGGCGGTGAAGGGAGCCTGCGGCGACGCGCATCTGAAGGTCATCCTGGAGACCGGCGAGCTGGTCACCTATGACAACGTGCGGCGCGCCTCGTGGCTGGCGATGCTGGCCGGGGCCGATTTCATCAAGACCTCCACCGGCAAGGTCTCCCCCGCGGCGACGCTGCCGGTGTCGCTGGTCATGCTGGAGGCGGTGCGTGACTTCCGGGCGGCGAGCGGCCGGATGGTCGGGTTCAAGCCGGCCGGCGGCATCCGCACCGCGAAGGACGCGATCAAGCATCTGGTCGCGGTCAACGAGACCTGCGGCCCGGACTGGCTCGACCCGCAGTGGTTCAGGTTCGGCGCCTCCTCGCTGCTCAACGATCTGCTGATGCAGCGTCAGAAGCAGGCCGCCGGCTATTACTCCGGGCCCAACTACGTGACGGTGGACTGACCCGATGGCACAGCGGAAATCCTCACGACTGCCCGAGAACACCGCGGCAGCGGACACGCCGAGCACGGCTTCGACCGCCTCGGCGGCGAAGCTGTTCGAGTACGCCCCGGCGCCGGAGTCGCGGGCCATCGTCAAGATCAATCCGAGCTACGACCTGTTCATCGGCGGCGAACTCGTCCCGGCCACCGGCGGCGCGCTCAAGACGGTGAATCCGGCCACCGAGGAAGTGCTCGCGGAGGTCGGGGTCGCGTCGGCGGCCGACGTGGACCGCGCGGTGGCCGCCGCGCGCACGGCCTACGACCGGGTCTGGTCGCGGATGCCCGGCTCGGAGCGGGCCAAGTACCTGTTCCGCATCGCCCGGATCGTCCAGGAGCGCTCGCGCGAGCTCGCCGTGCTGGAGTCGATCGACAACGGCAAGCCGATCCGCGAGACCAGGGACGTGGACCTGCCGCTGGTCGCCGCGCACTTCTTCCACTACGCGGGCTGGGCCGACAAGCTCTCCTACGCCGGTTACGGACCCGATCCGAAGCCGCTGGGCGTCGCGGCGCAGGTCATCCCGTGGAACTTCCCGCTGCTGATGCTGGCCTGGAAGATCGCCCCGGCGCTGGCCTGCGGGAACACCGTGGTGCTCAAGCCCGCCGAGACCACGCCGCTGACCGCGCTGGCCTTCGCGGAGATCTGCCGGCAGGCGGACCTGCCGCCCGGCGTGGTCAACATCGTGACCGGCGCGGGAGAGACCGGGGCCGCGCTGGTCGGACACCCGGACGTGGACAAGGTCGCGTTCACCGGCTCCACCGAGGTCGGCCGCGGCATCGCGCGCGCCGTCGCGGGCAGCCGGAAGAAGGTCACCCTGGAGCTGGGCGGCAAGGCGGCGAACATCGTGTTCGACGACGCGCCGATCGACCAGGCCGTCGAGGGCGTGATCGACTCGATCTTCTTCAACCAGGGGCAGGTCTGCTGCGCGGGCTCGCGGCTGCTGGTGCAGGAGTCGATCGAGCCGGAGCTGATGGACGCGCTGCGCCGCCGGATGGAGACGCTGCGGGTCGGCGATCCGCTGGACAAGAACACCGATGTCGGCGCGATCAACTCGGCGGCGCAGCTGGCGAGGATCACCGAGCTGACCGAGGCTGGCGAGGCGGAGGGCGCCGAGCGCTGGTCCCCGGCGTGTGAGCTGCCGTCCACCGGCTACTGGTTCGCGCCGACCGTGTTCACGAACGTCTCGGCCACGCACCGGATCGCCCGCGAGGAGATCTTCGGGCCGGTGCTGTCGGTGCTGACCTTCCGCACCCCTGAGGAGGCGGTGGCGAAGGCGAACAACACGCCGTACGGGCTGTCCGCAGGGATCTGGACGGAGAAGGGCTCGCGGATGCTGGCGATCGCGAAGAAGCTGCGCGCCGGGGTGGTGTGGGCGAACACGTTCAACAAGTTCGACCCCTCCTCGCCGTTCGGCGGCTACCGCGAGTCGGGTTACGGCCGCGAGGGCGGCGCACACGGTCTGGAGGCGTACCTCGATGTCTGACAAGACCGGTGCCGACAGCAAGGCGAAGACCACCGTGGCAAAGAAGGCGGCTGCGAAAACGGTGACTGCCAAGAAGACAGCCACGAAGAACCCGGCAGCGAAGAAGACGGCAGCCAAGAAAACCGCAGCGGCACAAGGCTCGCCGAGGGAGGCCAGCGTCGCAGCCGCAGTGCCTGCCGTGAGCGGCGCGGCCGCAGGCAAGGGCACCGCCAAGCGCGCCGTCACCACAGCATCCACCGAGACGAGCGCGCCGACAGCCGCCCCGCCAACATCCGCTGATGCCAGTGCGTCCAACGGCTCCACCACCACCGCTAGCGTCCCCGCCGAATCGAACGCAACTGCCGTCGAGACGCAAAGCGCCGAGCGGCCCAGCACGCGAACCCGGCTGGCCGTGCGCAAGACCTACAAGCTCTACATCGGCGGGGCCTTCCCGCGTTCGGAGAGCGGACGGAGCTACGAGGTGACCTCTGCGCAAGGCGCGTTCGTCGCGAACGCCGCCCTGGCCTCCCGCAAGGATGCCCGCGACGCGGTCAGGGCGGCCCGGTCGGCGTTCAGCGGCTGGTCCGGCGCGACCGCGTACAACCGTGGCCAGATCCTCTACCGGATCGCCGAAATGCTCGAAGGCCGACGCGAGCAGTTCGCCGACGAGGTGTCCGCTGCCGAGGGCGTCACCCGTGATTCCGCGCTCGCGCAGGCCGACGCCGCGATCGACCGCTGGGTCTGGTACGCGGGCTGGTCCGACAAGATCAGCCAGGTGCGCGGGACCGTGAACCCGGTGGCCGGACCGTACTGGAACGTCTCCTCCCCCGAGCCGACCGGCGTCGTGGCGGTGTTCGCGCCCGAGCGACCGTCGCTGTTCGGGTTGGTCTCGGTACTCGCTCCGGTGATCGTCTCCGGAAACACGGCGGTCGTCGTCGCACCCGGTCCAACGGCCCTGCCCGCGATCACGCTCGCGGAGGTGCTGGCGACCTCCGACCTGCCCGGCGGTGTGATCAACATCCTGACTGGACGGATCGCCGAGCTCGGCATGCCGCTCGCGAGCCACCTCGACGTGGATGCGCTGGATCTGTCCGGCGTGACGGATCCCGAACTGGCGACCGAGTTGGAGCGGGCTGGCGCGCAAAACCTCAAGCGGCTGCGCCGGCCGGAGCCCGAGCCGGACTGGACGGCCGATCCCGGGCTCGATCGGATCGTGTCCTTCATGGAGACCAAGACGGTCTGGCACCCCGTCGGAGTCTGACCGGCAGGGCCAGCACGGACTGGTTCGGCACGGGCCCAAGTCAGGAGCGGACACGCATGAATCCGGCGCCGTTCGGCAGGCTCTCGTGAAGCCGCCGATCGGCGCCGGACGTGTGTAGTGGACTGGACAGCCCACTCGCTATTGGCGTGCGATCCGCGAAGTGGTCAGGCACGCGATCTGAGGACCGGTCAGGTGTGCGGTCCGCCGAGCAGCGTTCCGATCAACGGCAGGTCGGAGACCGGGAGACCGTCGGCGAAGGTGTCGCTCACCGGCTGGGTCGAGACCGGGATGCCGCCGAGGCTGGTGTCCACGACGTTCGACAGCGGGTCGACGCCAGTGCCGGCAAGCGGGTAGAGCTTGAGCTGGCCGAGCCGCGACCAGTTGGGAGCCGGGGCCGCAGCGGGAACGGGCGCCATCTCGGGAGCAGAGGCAGCCTCGGGCGCAAGTGCGGCTTCCGGAACAGTGGCCGAAGCAGGCGCGAGTGCTGCGTCGGGGGCGGGAGCCGCCTCCGGTGCGGCAGCGGTCATCGGCGTGTCCTGCTTCTGCGCCTGCGCCTGCGCCTGCTGCTGCCCCTGCACTTGCACCTGCTGCGCCTGCTGGTGCGTCGCAGCTGAGGTCACCGGAATGGCGTCCGCACTGGTCGTCGTGGAGCCGAGCGCCGCAGTGTCGGCGACGTCTCCTGAGACCGGTGACGCGGCTTCGGCCGCCGTCGTCGCGGCCGAAGCCATCGGAGCCGCCGCCGCGACCGCCAAGCCCGCGCCGAGCGAGGTGAGCGCCAGGCGGCGCGCGCTGCCCGGGATTCGCCCGGCTGTCCTTGACTGACGCATCTTGAAACGTCCCTCACAGAGGTCAGAGATCCGCGCAAAACGGACTGGTACCCGAGGCAACTCGGATACCAGTCCGAAGTCACGCCGCCTCACCCTCCTGGCGGACAATAGGCCTTAAGTAGGGTTTTGCCCTAATAAGTCCTTGATCAAATCGCTACTCGGAGCGCCAGTCGCCGATCTGGAACGGGCCCTGGCGCGGCTCCGCCTCGTCCGCGCGGGCCGACGGAATCTGCTGGCCCTGACCTTGCGCCTGGCCTTGCCCGAGTCCTTGCCCGTGGGCCGGGTTCTGCGCCCCGGGCTGCGGAGTGGAGCCACCGACTCCACTCGGAGACCAGGGATTTTGCGCGGCGGCGTAGTCCTGCATCGTCGGCGGGACCGGCGGCTGCGGCTGCGGCTGCGGCTGGTGGGAACCTGTGCCGCTGGGGCTAGCGGCTTGTCCGAACGGCTGCGACTGCTGGTGCTGCTCGTAGCCGCCGGGCTGGCTCTGGCCCTGCGGCTGGCCACCCTGAACCGGCGGCAGCAGCTGCGTGCGGTCCGAACCGAACGGCTGCGGCGCTCCGGCCGCGCCGGCGCTCTGGCCCTGCCCTTGGCTCTGCTGACCGAACGCGGTCGGGCCCGACTGGCCGGGCTGCTGGCCGAAACCGGCCGGTCCGGGCTGCCCGGCCTGCTGGCCCGGCTGACCGGCACCCTGCTGCGGGGTCCAGCCGAAGCCGCCGGGGGGCGGTCCGGGCTGCGCGTACTGCTGGCCGCCCTGGCCCGCGCCGGTGCCCGCTCCCGGGCCGGCCGTCCAGCCGCCGCCGTACTGGCTGCCCTGGCCGGACGGGCGGGCCGTCTGCGGGTTGAGGATCTGCCAGGTCATCCACACGAACAGGGCCGCGACCACGACGACGACGCCCTCGCCGATCGCCATCACGAAGGTGAGGAACTTGCCCTCGCCGCCGATGCCGTCCGCCCCGAACTGGGCCAGCGCGGTCACCAATCCGAACAGCAGCGCGACGCCCATCTCCACCAGCGCGGCGAGCGTGATCAGCCGCGCCTTGGCCAGCGCCGGGGTGACGTGGTTGGCCAGGTAGACCGCGAAGGCCGCAGCCGCCGCGACGACTACGTCGAGGAAGGTGCCGACCTGGTCGTGCGCGCGATTGGCGAAGGGCTCGGAGAACCCGTTCGAGGACGGGGGCGCGAGCAGATTGATCACTGCGACAAGGAGGGTGAGCCCCGCGAACACGACGGCGGCCAACGCCGCCGGCTCGCGCAGCTTCTTCAACGTCTCAGGCATGGCAGTGCAACGCTCCCGTGTCAGTCCGCTTGTCTTCCGACTGTCTTTCGGCGCAAGACTTCCACATTACCGAGCGTGATTGAAGTGGCGGACGCCGCCTCATCCCCGTCAGGCGCGATCGGCGCATGACATCAGCCCACGAACGGGCACCCCCGTGACCGGCCGTAGCGGCCGCGGCGGCTGCCGCGCCCCGGCCACAACCCCGGTTTTCGGCTATGCGGCCTGCGATTCGACGAGCCATTCGCTGTTCTGCGACACGTACCCGGCCAGCGGGCGCAGCGCCGGGTCGTCGCGCAACTTACGCAGCGCGCGCCACAGCGCCGACTTGACCGTGCCGACCGACACGCCCATGCGCTCGGCGATCTCAGTATCCGTGTACGAGCCGTAGTACCGCAGCGACAGAGCCTCGCGGTCCCGCGCCGAAAGCCGCATCAGCGCCCGCGCCACCGCGACGCGCATCTCCACCTGCGACATCGACTCGCCGTCGTAGCCGTGCTCGGGCAGCTCGTCGGTGGGGTACTCCTCCACCCTGCGCTTGCGCCACTGCGAGATCTGGTGGTTCGTCATGGTGCGGCGCAGGTACGAGCCGACGACCGCCTTGTCCTCGATCCGGTGCCAGGCCTGATAGGTCTTGAGCAGGCCCTCCTGCAGCAGGTCCTCGGCCTCGGTGCGGTCACCCGCGACCTGGTGCGCGGTACGCAGCAGAGAAGAGCGGCGTTCCGCGACGTACGCCGCGAAATCCGCAGGTGCGTCAGATGTAGTGGCACCCGTGTGCTTGGAACCGGACGCGGACGAACCCGCGTCGAATCTCCTAGCGGGGGCCGGAAGTGTTGCCAGAGTCTGGAAGCTCATGGTGATTAGCCTGGCCCCCGCATTTCATCGTCGCGTACGCCTCGCGTCACAGAATTGCCACAGGCCTTCGCGACCCCTCCCACGCAGCCTCTTCCAGCGGGAATCGACGAAATCTGACTACGCAGGGTTACCTGCTCACCCGGCAGCGTCACAATTCGAACATATATTCACCACGGCTGATGCGCGATTGTGTGAAGGACTGCTAAAGCCGCCGGTGGTATCGACCATGGACGTGTGAGTTAGGTAAGAATGGGTAGGTGCCGAGCCTTCTCCTCGTCGAAGACGACCCGTCCATCCGGATGGCCATCGAGATCGCGCTGACCCGTCAAGGTCACCAGGTCGCGACCGCGGCCACCGGCGAGGAGGCGCTGGAGATGTGGCAGAGCCAGCGGCCGGAGCTGGTGGTCCTCGACGTGATGCTGCCCGGCATCGACGGCTTCGAGATCTGCCGCCGCATCCGCCGCACCGACCAGGTTCCGATCATCCTGCTCACTGCGCGCAGCGATGACATCGATGTCGTGGTCGGGCTTGAGTCGGGCGCGGACGACTACGTGGTCAAGCCGGTGCAGCCGCGGGTGCTGGACGCGCGCATTCGCGCGGTGCTGCGGCGGCACGGCAACGGCGTCCCGGATGCCGGGGACACGGCCGTGTTCGGCGACTTGGTGGTCGACCGCGCGGCGATGACGGTGACCCGGGCCGGCGAGCCGATCTCACTCACGCCTACCGAGCTCAAGCTGCTGGTCGAGCTGTCCCGCCGCCCCGGCCAGGCCCTCTCCAGGCAGCAGTTGCTGCGCCTGGTCTGGGATCACGACTATCTCGGCGACTCACGCCTCGTGGACGCCTGTGTGCAGCGGCTTCGCGCGAAGGTCGAAGTCGTGCCCTCCGAGCCGCAGCTGATACGAACCGTACGCGGCATCGGCTATCGCCTGGATCCGCCGAGGTGACCGCGCGGTGAGCCGAAAAACGCCGGGTCCGCCGCGCGGCGGACCCGCACCCTACCCGACCCCTCCGGCCGCGGCGGAGGTCGTCGGGCGCGATCAGCGCCGCCGCCGGTCCGGGGCGCATCGGCGCAGGCTGCGGCTCTCCGGAATCCGTCCCCGGCTGTTCATGGGCTTCGTCGCGGTCGCCGCCATCACCGCGGCGATCATCACCGGCGCGTCGTACTTCCTCATCCGGGACGCGCTGGTCTCCCGCGTGGCCACCAACGCGCACTCGCAACTGCTCGCCGACGTGGACGCGAACGGCGCGCAGCTTCAGCAGTCCAACTCCGCGCAGACCGACACCACGATCGCGGACTTCATGGCGAAGAACGGCGGCGGCGTGATCCTGCTGATCACCACGCGCGGCCCGGTCGCCAGCGACTCGCAGTTCACCAACCAGGACATCACCAAGGCGTTCCAGACCGCGGCGCACGACCAGGTCGTGCAGGAGCGCAAGATCATAGACGGCACGCCGTACGTGGTGACGGGCACTCGGATCAACCCGAACGGTCCCGAGGTCTACCTGTTCACCTCGCTGGAGTCGGAACAGGCGATCCTCACCGAGCTGATGACGATCGGCCTGGTCTCCGGCGGTCTCGCGCTGCTCGGCGCGGGCGGCGTGGCGCTGCTGGCCACCCGCAACGTGCTCGTGCCGATCCGCCGGCTCGGGCACGCGGCGCGGATGCTCGGCCAGGGCGACCTGGACGTCCGCCTAGAGGTCAAGGGCACGGACGAGATCGCGGACGTCTCGCGCACCTTCAACGAGACCGCCGAGGCGCTGGCCCGTTCGATCGCCGAACTGCGCGCGATGGACGCCGCCTCCCGCCGTTTCGTCGCGGACGTCTCGCACGAGCTGCGCACCCCGCTGACCGCGATGACCGCGGTGACCGAGGTGCTGGAGGACGTCGAGGACGCCGATCCGACCACCGTCTCCGCCGCGCACCTGATCGCGAACGAGACCAAGCGGCTGGCCCGGCTGGTCGAGGACCTCATGGAGATCTCCCGGTTCGACGCGGGCACCGCGGCGATGCGGATCGAGGACATCAACCTGCCGGAGCTGATCGAGGCGACCCTGGCCACCCGCGGCTGGACGAGCAAGGTGACGGTCGACGCGCCGCCGCTGCTGGCGACCCGGATCGACGCGCGGCGCATGGACGTGGTCGTCGCGAACCTGGTCGGCAACGCGCTCAAGCACGGCGGCGAGCCGGTGGCGCTGAGCCTGTTCGACGACGGGCAGTACGTGATCGTCCAGGTCGCCGACTCCGGTCCCGGCATTCCGGCCGACGCGCTGCCGCACATCTTCGACCGGTTCTACAAGGCGGACAAGGCGCGCGGCCGCTCCGAAGGCAGCGGCCTGGGCCTGTCGATCGCCTTCGAGAATGCCCGCATGCACGGCGGTCAGCTGTCGGCACGCAACCGCAGCGAAGGCGGAGCCGTCTTCACGCTCAGGTTCCCGAAAGAACAACAGATTGGCGTGCTCTCGGAAGCGGACGGAGCCGACGATCGCAGCTCGGGCCTGTCGGGATCGGGACCCTACGGCCGGACGCAGGGGGTGAGTGTGTGACCAGCGGGCAGGCGAGCGGCGCGGCGACCGGAATCCAGCGGGACGAGACGGGGCGGCGAGCAGTGCGGCGCAGGGCGTTGAAGCTCGGCGGGCTGCTGGCCGCGCTCGTGCTGCCCGCGGCCTCGGGCTGCGGCATCCAGCCCACCGGAATCACCAGCCTCGGCCCGGCGCCGGCGGTGTCGGGCGGCGCCGCGCAGCGGGCGCTTGCGCAGCAGGTCGGCTCCTCGCAGTACGTGCTGTTCTTCTACCAGGACGGCCGGCTGACCCCGACGTACCGCAACAGCGACAGCACGACCAACGAGGAAACCGTGCTCGGCGCGATGCTTCAGGGACCGACGAAGGAGGAGGCGGCGCAGGGCATGTCCACGGCGCTGCCGACCGGCCTGATAGCGGTGCCCCGCGCGAGCGGCCAGGCTGACGCTTACATGGTCACCCAGCCGTTGACCACCAAGGCGAAGGCGCAGTTCTTGTGCACGATGCAGTACTGGGATCAGTCGATCTCGGTGGGCATTCAGATCAAGGGCGCGGAGAAGCCGACTTGGAACGCGTGCGCAGACATGGTCGACTACTACGTTCCGATGCCTGGGGACGGCTCCGCGGTCGGGGTAGTGCCGTCGGGCTGACGAGCCACGGCCACGGTTAGAGCTAGGACCAAGACTGCGGTTACTCGCGGAACGGAGCCTGGTACCGAACGGGGGCCTGCGTCCGGTGATGCGACGCAGACCCCTGCCCGTGGCGCTTAGGCGCTTACGCGCTCAGTCGTCCTCGTCGCCGCGCAGGTCGGCGTAGCCGTTGATGATCTGGTCCGCGATGGCGTCGCGCACGTCGTGCGCCAGGAACGCGGCGTCGATCGCGTTGAGCGCGACCAGCTCCAGGTCGGAGAGGTCCCAGCCGAAGTTCTCCGCCAGCAGCCCGAATTCGCGGCTCATCGACGTGCCGCTCATCAGCCGGTTGTCGCAGCTGACGGTCACGTTGAAGTCGAGCTCGTACAGCTTCTGGACCGGGTGCTGCGCGATCGTCTCGGCGATGCCGGTCTGCAGGTTCGACGACGGGCACACCTCCAGCGCGATCCGCTTGTCCCGCACGTACGCGGCGATCCGGCCGAGCTTCGCGTCGTCCTCGGTGAACTCGATGTCCTCGATGATCCGTACCCCGTGGCCGAGCCGGTCCGCGCCGTTGAGCAGCGCCGCGGCGATGGAGGAGGGGCCGTCGGCCTCGCCGGCGTGGATGGTGAAGCGGAAGAACTGCTCACGCAGGTACTTGAACGCGTCGGCGTGCAGGTCCGGGCCGAAGCCGAGCTCGGGCCCCGCGATGTCGAAGCCGGCCACCCCGGAGTCGCGGTGCCGCACCGCCAGCTCGGCGATCTTCAGGCTGTGGCCGGGCTCGGTGTTCTGCCGCATCGCGGTCACCAGGGTGCCGACCTTGATGAAGTGGCCCGCGGCGGCGGCGCGCTCCTCGCCCTCGCGGCAGCCGGCGTTGACCGCCTCGACCACCTCGTCGAGGCTCAGGCCGTTGCGCAGGTGCTGCTCGGGGGCGTAGCGGGTCTCGGCGTAGACGACGCCGTCGGCGGCCAGGTCCTCGACGGTCTCGGCGGCGACCCGGCGCAGCGCGTCCGCGGTCTGCATGACCGCGATCGTGTGGTCGAAGGTCTCCAGGTAGCGCGGCAGCGAGCCGGAGTCGGCGGCGTCGCGGAACCAGGTGCCGAGCTTGGCGGCGTCACGGCTCGGCAGGTCAGTGTAGCCGCAGGCGTCGGCCAGTTCGATGACGGTCTGCGGCCGGAGGCCGCCGTCGAGGTGGTCGTGCAGGGCCACCTTGGGCGCCTGTCTGATCTCGTCCGTGGTGAGCGATGTCGTTTCAGTCACCCGCAGTACCCTACGCGCTTACTCGCTCGAGGATGAGCGGACGCGGGGCGAAGTCCTCAGCGCGGCCCCCGAAGTCATCGGCACCGGCGTCGTCGGCGCCGATGGTGAATGCACCGGCCAGATCGTCGAGCGCGGCCTCGAACCGCTCCGGCGTGTCGGTGTGCAGGGTCAGCAGCGGCGCGCCGGCGGTCACCGGGTCGCCGGGCTTCGCGTGCAGCTCGATACCCGCTCCGGCCTGCACCGGATCCTCCTTGCGGGTGCGGCCCGCGCCGAGCCGCCAGGCCGCGACGCCGACCGCGAGCGCGTCGAGCCGGGTCAGCGTTCCGGAGGCGGGCGCGGCCAGCACGTGCCGCTCCTTGGCCCACGGCAGCTCGGCCTCGGGATCGCCGCCCTGCGCGCGGATCATCCGCCGCCAGGCGTCCATCGCGGAGCCGTCGGCGAGCTTGTCGGCCGGGTCCACGCCGTCGATCCCGGCGGCGGCGAGCATCTCGCGGGCCAGCGCCAGGGTCAGCTCGACCACGTCGGCCGGGCCGCCGCCGGCCAGCACCTCGACCGACTCGCGCACCTCGAGGGCGTTTCCGGCGGTCAACCCGAGCGGAACCTGCATGTCGGTGAGCAGCGCCACGGTCTTCACGCCGTGGTCGGTGCCGAGCGCGACCATCGTCTCGGCGAGCTGCCGGGCCTGCTGACGGTCCTTCATGAACGCGCCGGAGCCGACCTTCACGTCGAGCACCAGCGCGCCGGTGCCCTCCGCGATCTTCTTGGACATGATCGAGGAGGCGATCAGCGGGATCGACTCGACGGTCCCGGTCACGTCGCGCAGCGCGTACAGCTTGCGGTCGGCCGGGGCGAGCTCGTCGCTCGCCGCGCAGACCACGGCGCCGACCTCGCGCAGCACGGTCAGCATCTCCTCGGTGGAGAGCCTGGCCCGCCAGCCCGGGATCGATTCCAGCTTGTCCAGCGTGCCGCCGGTGTGGCCGAGGCCGCGCCCGGACAGCTGCGGCACCGCGGCACCGCACGCGGCAACCAGCGGGGCCAGCGGCAGGGTGATCTTGTCGCCGACGCCGCCGGTGGAGTGCTTGTCCGCGGTCGGCCGGTCCAGCGCGGAGAAGTCCATCCGGATCCCGGTGCCGATCATCGCGTCGGTCCACCGGTTGATCTCGCCCCGGTCCATGCCGTTGAGCAGGATCGCCATCGCCAGCGCGGACATCTGCTCGTCGGCGACGGTCCCGTCGGTGTAGGCCCGGATCACCCAGTCGATCTGCTGGTCCGTCAGCCGCGCGCCGTCGCGCTTGGCCCGGATGACGTCGATGACGTTCATGGCGCTCTCTGTTCTCGGTGCGGTGCTTCTCGGTGCGGGCTTTTGGCTGCGGGCTGCTAGCTGCGGCTGTCGAGGTGCTCGGGACCGAAGGCCTGCGGCAGGACCTCGGACATCGGCTGCACGCCCAGGGGCGTGTCCACCAGCAGGTCCGGTCCGCCGTGCTCGTAGAGCAGTTGGCGGCAACGACCGCACGGCATCAGCGTCCTGCCCTGGCCGTCCACGCAGGCGAAGGCGACGAGGCGGCCGCCGCCGGTCAGGTGCAGCGCGGAGACCAGGCCGCACTCCGCGCACAGGGTCAGTCCGTAGGAGGCGTTCTCGACGTTGCAGCCGGTGATGATCCGGCCGTCGTCAACCTGCGCCGCCGCACCGACCGGGTACTTGGAGTACGGCGCGTACGCCTTGGTCATCGCGGCGCCGGCCTGCTCGCGCAGGGCCTGCCAGTCGATCTCGGCCATCAGATCAAAAGCCTGGTCATAGTCGCGTCATCCCTTGATGTACGGCTGGTTTTCCGCGGCCGGGGCGCGCACGATGCCGCCGAGGGACGCGACCACGAACACCGTGGCCAGATACGGCGCCATGGACAGGAACTGGCCGGGGATCGGGGTGCCGAGCGGCGCCAGCGCGTTGTTGAGGCCACCGGCGAAGCCGAACAGCAGCGCCGCTCCGAGCGCGCCGACCGGCGACCAGCGTCCGACGATCAGCGCCGCGAGGGCGATGAAGCCCTTGCCCGCGGACATGTTCGTGGTGAACGAGCCGACCTGACCGATCGTCAGCCACACCCCGCCGAGCCCGGAGATCAGGCCGGCCATGATCACGTTGCGGTACCGGGTCCCGAGCACCTTGATGCCGACCGTGTCCGCGGCCTTCGGGTGCTCGCCGACCGCGCGGGTGCGCAGGCCCCACCTGGTGCGGAACAGCGCCACCTGCACGACCGCGAGGATCACGAAGGTCAGGTAGAACAGGATGTTCTGGTCGAACAGCACGTCGCCGACCACCGGGATGGAGGCCAGGCCCGGGATGCGGATCGCCTGGAAGACCGGCGGCTGGTTGAACTCCGCGGCCTTCGGCGAGAGCAGCTTGTCGTACAGGAAGGTGGTCAGGCCGAGCGCGAACAGGTTCAGCACGACGCCGAGCACGACCTGCTCGATGTGGTACCGGTTCGCCAGCACCGCGAGCAGCGAGCCGAGCAGTCCTCCGGCGAGCGCGCCCACGATCAGGCCGATCCAGACCGACCCGGACATCGTTGCCGCCATCGCCGAGGAGAAGGCGCCGAACAGGAACTGGCCCTCGATCGCGACGTTCACCACGCCGGAGCGCTCGCAGATGATGCCGCACATCGCGCCGAGGATCAGCGGCACGGACACGATCAGCGTGTTGTCGAGAACCCCGGGCAGGCTGACACCACCGAGTTGCGCGGTCCCGGCCGAGGCCCAGACCAGGAACGCGATGATGAACGAGACGACGTAGCCGACAGTCAGCCAGCGCCGGCCGGCCAGGCCAATCGGGACGAAGGCGCGAGCCAGGCCGCAGGCGATGCACAGCACGCTGAACACGATCGCGACCGGAGCGGCCGGGAAGTGCTGCATGCCCAGCGCCCCGGCGGCGTTCGGGTTGAGCGCCATGCCCACGGCTGCCTCGGCACTGTGCTGGGTGCGCGTGCCGAGCCCGAAGGCCCACAGGGCGTACGCGCCGACGACGGCCTGCGCAAGGCCGGGGATCAGCCGGTTGCGGTCCAAGCCGCGCACGGCGGGCGCGGCGACTGGGGCGGTGGTGGCGGTCACGCCTGGCCTCCCGTGGCGACGGACGCGCGGCGGGCGCGCAGCCGGAAGATCTCCTGTACGAGTCGCGGGGCCGCGACGAAGATCACGATTACCGCCTTCACGACGTTCACGATGTCCACCGGCAGTCCGGCGTTCGCCTGCATCACCGAGGCTCCCGCGTTGAACGCGCCGAACAACAGCGCCGCCGCGACGATGCCCCACGGCCGGTTGCGGCCGAGCAGCGCCACGGTGATCGCGTCGAAGCCGAGGCCCGCGTCGATGTTGGGGCTCAGCGAGTTGTTGTTCGGGTTGGTGGTGCCCAGCGTCTGGGTGACCCCGACCAGGCCGAACAGCATGCCGGAAAAGGACATCGCGAGGATCTGGGTGCGCGCGACGTTGATGCCGGCGATCCGCGCGGCGCGCGGATTGATGCCGAGTGCGCGTACCTCGAAGCCGAGCTTGGAGCGGTGCAGCAGCCAGGCCGTGGCGAAGGTCGCGGCCAGCGCGATGACCAGGCCGACATCGGTGTTGACCGAGTCGCCGAACAGGTGCGGCAGCCGCGCGTTCGGGTCGGCCGGCTTGGAGACCGCCTGGCCGGCTTTGGTCGGGTCGTGGAAGCCGTTGGCGTTGAGCAGGTAGCCGAGCAGGTAGAACGCCACGTAGTTGAGCATGATCGTGACGATGACCTCGTGCGCGCCGCGCCAGGACTTGAGCCAGCCGACCACCGCGCCGTAGAGCATGCCGCCCAGCGCGCCGGCCAGCACCGCGGCCACCACGTGCAGCCCGATCGGCAGGTGCCAGGCGAAGCTGACGTAGGCGGCGAAGATCGCGCCGATGATCAGCTGGCCCTGGCCACCGATGTTGAACAGGCCGGCCCGGAAGGCCAGCGAGACCGCCAGGCCGCCGAAGATCAGCGGGGTGGCCATCAGCAGCGTGTTGGTGATCGGGCCGAAGAACTGCGAGGGGGTGCCGTTGACGGTCGCCGGGTCGAAGATCGCGCCCTTGAACAGCGCGCTGTAGCCGGAGGAGATGTCGTGCCAGGCCCCGGAGAAGAAATCGCCCGGCGAGGCGAAGAAGTAACTCGCCTTGTCCAGTGTGGTCGTGTCCGAGACGACCATCAGGATCGCTCCGGCGACCAGCGCGAGGGCGACCGCGAGGAAGGTCACCAGCACCGAGTTCTCCGCGTTGAACACGTTGCGGGCGGCCTGCCCCAGTCCGCCGAACGGTTCGGGGGTCGGTGTCTCCTGCTCGGTGGTCTCGGTGGTCATGAGCCTGCCCCCTCCTGACCCGCGTCCGCGGCGTCAGCCGACGGCGCGTCCGCTGCCGAAGCGCTGTCCGGCGCGGCCTGCGTTGGTGCTGTGCCCGTTGACGCGCCGTCTGCCGAGGCGCCGTCTACTGACGCGCCATCTGGTGCGGCGCCGCCCGACGGCTCGGCCTGCGACGTGGCACCGGATGACGCGCCGTCTCCGCCCGCCGTAGTGCCATCCGTGATGCCGGCCATCAGCAGGCCGATCTCCTCCCGCGAGGTGTCCGGCGACACCACGCCGACGATCTTGCCCCGGTACATCACCGCGACCTTGTCGGCCAGCCCCAGTACCTCGTCAAGCTCGGTGGACACGATGACCACCGGCCGGCCCAGATCCCGCTCGGCCACGATCCGCTTGTGGATGAACTCCTGCGCGCCGACGTCCACGCCGCGGGTCGGCTGCGAGGCGACCAGAAGTTGCAGCGGCCGGGACAGCTCGCGAGCGACGACCACCTTCTGCTGGTTGCCTCCGGAAAGGTTGCCCGCCGGCAGAGTGTGGTCGGTCGGCCGGATGTCGAACTCCTCGATCCGCGCCTTCGCGTTCTTCTCGATCTCGTCCAGGTCCAGCGAGAAGGTGCCGGCGAAGGGCTTGGTCTTGTACAGGTCCAGCACCAGGTTCTCGGCGACGGTGAAGCCCGCGACCAGCCCGTCGTGCAAGCGGTCCTCGGGGATGAAGCCGACTCCGGCGTCCAGGGTCTGCCGTGGCCCGGCTCCGACCAGCTCCTTGCCGTCCAGGGTGATCGAGCCGGCG
>NZ_DASRGV010000031.1:0-32878 GCF_035650855.1 Actinocrinis sp.
GGCGTCGGCGGCTTGGTAGCCCATATCCAGGGCGTGGTGGACGTTGTCGGGAGTGAACAGGCCTTGACGGCCGAGGGTGGTCAGCCGTGGCAGGGTGTTGATCCAGGACTCGAGCGCGGCGAGATGCTCGCGGTAGCCGGCGTGGTGGACCGGGTAGCCGTGACGCAGACGCTTGACCTGCACCCAGGCCAGGCGCAGCGGTGGCAGGGCACACGAGCGTGCCGTCTGCTGCACGAGGTCGGCCAGTTGCCTTTCGTCCGCGGACCACAGCTCGTCGCCGACCTGGCAGGGGATCTCGAAGCAGATCACCGAGCGGTCGCTCGGGTCGTCCGGGTTGATGCGGTGGTTGGCCGGCTCGGAGATGCGCGTGACTGGGGCGGCGGGGGAGGGCAGATAGTGCACGTCGTGCCCGCTCCAGCGTCCGCCCTCATGTACGGCGTAGACCAGCAGCAGGGCGCGGAAGCGCAACTCGCTCGCGGCGGCCAGCGCTTCGTAGGGGGCTGATGGGACGAGCAGGCGGGCGAGTTGCGGCAGCGGCAGCGTGGAGAAGACGTGCCTGGCGCGCACCGTACCGCCGTTCGTCCACGGCTCGGCGCTGCGGCGGCCGACACGGTCTGCGGCCGCGCTGTGGGATTCCGAGCGCGCCGCGGTGACGGTCGCGCCCTCCTCGCGCAGTTCGACGCGCTCCACGGTGGTGCCCAACGCGATGCGGGCACCGGCGATGATCGCGGCGTCGGCAAGCGTCTCGGTCAACTGGCCGAACCCGCGCCGGGGGTAGAGATAGGCCAGGGACTCGCCGGCCAGACCGGCGCGCACCGCCCGCGTCAGGGCGGCGAAGGCGGTGGGCGCGCCGGCCTTGCGCCGCGCTTGGTCCGCGTCGAGTTCGTCTCCTGAAACGCCCCAGAGCTTGCGGGCGTAGGGCTCGTACACCAGCTGGTAGAGCGTGGGGCCGAATCCTGCGCGCATCAGGTCCGCATAGCTGGCCTCTGATTCGTCGGGAGCCTTGGGCCGCAACATGGACAGCGCGTCGAGCGCGACCCTGGTTCGTGGCGCGCGGGGGAGGGCTTTGGCTAGCTCACGCGGCTTGAAGGGGTAGGTCACCCATCGGTCGCCGAGCAGGATCCGCCCGGTGCGGTAGCGGGTCTGCAGGTCCGCGCCGAGCAGAGTGCGCAGGTCGGCGAGGATGTGCGGGGGTGTCGCCGGGCTCAGGCGGTGGCTGCCGTAGTCCACGCTCATCCCGGCGATCTCGAAAGAGGCGGCCATGCCGCCGGCGTTCTCGGCGCGTTCGAGTACGAGCACGGACTGGCCGTGGCGTGCCGCCCGCCAGGCGGCTGCCAGCCCGGCGGGCCCGGCGCCCAGGACGAGCAGGTCGGCCTCAGCAGCCATGGGTGGTGTCCATGCGCGTGATCCTAGCGGCCTTTTCCTGCACGTCGCGGCATATCTCGAGCGACGTCATGTCAGGGCCAGGATACGGGCCGGACGGCTTCGGCTTCAGGGACTTCCGGCCCTAGCGGTGCAGGGAGACGATCCCGCACGGCCTAACGGACTTTGCCCTCGGCGAAGGATTCCTGGCCCAGCACGCGCAGCAGCTCGAGCTTTCCGACGTTGTCGGTGCCCGGTTGTGCGGTGTAGAGAACCAAGGACTGCTCGCCCGAGGTTGAGGCGGAAAGCAACGTCTCGCACTGCAGCGTGATTTCGCCGATCTGGGGGTGCACGAAGGTCTTCGTCGTGCCGCGCATCACCGCGACGTCGTGCCGCTCCCACAGGTCGCGGAATGCGGGGCTGGCTTTCAGCAGGTCGCTGATGAGCTCGTTGACCTCGGCGTCGTCTGGGCGGCGGGCGTGGGTGGCGCGCAGATCGGCGACGTGGTTGGCCATCAGTCTGGGCAGTTGCTCCTTGATGATCAGCCGTGGCGGCGTCTCGGTGAACATCCGCCAGATGGCGTTGCCGGCGCGGCCGGGTAGGACCGGCGCGCCGAGGAGCGCTTCGGCCATGGCGTTGCGCGCGAGCACCTGGCCGGTGTCGCTGATCACCTGCGCGGGCGCGTCCACGAGGCGGTCCAGGATGAGCAGCAGGCCCGGCGACACGTGCCGGCGGGCCGGACCGCGCGTCCGCGTCGGATAACCGGCCAGGCGATGCAGGTAGTCGCACTCGTCCTCGGTCAGCCGCAGCGCGCGGGCCAGCGCGCCGATCACCTGTTCGGAGGGCCGGGCGCCGCGCTGCTGTTCCAGCCGCGCGTAGTAGTCCACGGAGATCCCGGCCATCTGCGCGACGTCCTCCCGGCGCAGGCCCGGGGTACGCATCCGGGCACGCGGGGAGAGGCCCACCGAGGACGGGTCGATGCGCTGTCTGCTGCGCCGCAGGAAGTCCGCCAGCGCCGCGAGGTCGATCGGATTCACCCGATCATCCTCGCGCGCGAACCGAGCGGTAGCCAGGTACTGCCAGTCCGTGGCTAAACCGGTCTCTGCTACCCGCGGGAGAAGAACGCCAGGGTGGGTCGTGCAAGCCGAATGCAGCTCAGAACGGAGCACGATGATGACGAACGAAACGATCCTGGTCACCGGCGCGACCGGGCAGGTCGGCAAGCGGCTGGTGCCGAGGCTGCTGTCCTGGCGCGAGCCGGGCGACCAGATCAGGGTGCTGGTGCGCACGCAGCTAGCCGCCGAGCACTTCACGGGCCTGGGCGCGCAGGCCGTGATCGGCGACCTGCTGGAGGCCGCGGACCGCAAGCGGGCGCTGGACGGGGCGACCGTCGTCGTCAACGTCGCTGCGACCTTCCGCGGCCCGGCCGTGACCGACGACGACATGTACGCGGTGAACCGGGACGCGGCCGTGGCGCTGGCGACGGAAAGCGCTCAAGCGCGGGTGCGCCGCTTCGTGCAGGTCAGCACGAACCTCGTGTACGGCCCCGGCATCGGCCGGCCGGTGCGGGAGGATGACGAACTGCGCGCGGTCGTGACGCCGCAGCAGCGCGCATATCCGGCGGGCAAGCGGGAGGCCGAGGAGCGGCTGCGCGAGCTGAGCGGGGAATCAGGGCTCGATATCGTCGCGCTGCGCCTCGCCTTCGTCTACGGGGACGGCGACCCGCACATTGAGAACATCCTTCCGCGCTTCGCCACCGCGGCGGCGCACGAGCCGATGGCGATGGTGCACCACGCGGACGTGGCCCAGGCCGTGCACCGGGCTCTCAGGGTCCTGCCGTCGATGGAGAGCGGCTACCGCGCGTACAACGTCTGCGGCGACGGCGTCTCGACGGCGTACGAACTGCACGAGCTGGTAGGGCAGAGCATGGACCTGGACGCGGCCGAGGGAAGGACCGTCGCGGATCCGTGGTACTGCGTGCCCGACACGACGCGCGCGTACCGGGAATTGGGCTTCCGCCCGATCTACCCGAGCGCCAGGGCGGCCTGGCGCGACGGCGCACTCTAGCCCCAGTCTCGGATGCGCCGCATCTAATCCAGCCCGAGGCCCGCCGAGCTCGGGACGCCGTCCGCGGCGGTGTTGTCTGTGGCTGGATGCCGTTTCCCGGCCGGTCCCGCGGCGAACGCGGTCAACAGATTGAGCGTAGCTGTTCGCACGAACTGCTGACCCGCGGCGGTCACCGCGACTGGGAAGCATGCGGGACCGAGCGCGCATACCCACTGCATGGTCCCGGCGTCGAACACCGCGGCTCCGCTCGAAACGGTGTAGTACGCGGACTCCTGATAGCTCGCGCGACCCTGGCAGTCGAGCGGGGAGTGGCTGAGCACCTCGAGCGGGTGCGGAGTGGTCGGGATGTCCACCACACGGTCGTACTCCGGGTATACGAGCCCTGGGAAGGACGAGCCGCGGTCCGTCCCGGTCCCGGCGAAGATCCAGCTATTCGCGTCGTAGACCACGTAGGCCGCGTTCGCCGGATTGCACTGGTAGTACGAGCCGGTCAACGCGTTCTCGGGGCGTGGGTCCGGGCTGTCGCGCCAGTTCTGCGTGGTCTGGGTGGGGTCGGTGCCGAACTGCGGATCGGTCGCGGCCTCCTTGTAGCAGATGATCAGGCGGTACCGGCCGAGCGCGGTCGCGGCCCAGCGGATGTGGCGGTAGACCGCGTTGGCTCCCAGGAAGGCGAGATTGGTGCCGGCGTCGCGCGCGGCCGCGAGCGTGTCGCGCATCTGCTGCGAGTAGTACTCGTCGTGTCCGTCCGAGACCACGGCCGCGGCGCCCCGGATCAGTTCCGGGTGGGTTTCGAGCTCGAGATCGGTTTCGTAAGCCACCGACAGGCCGTGCTGTTCGGCGAAGTACACCAGGCCTCGGTCGAACTGGAAGAACAGGCCCGAGCCCGCGGGCTCGTTGTAGTCGGTGTACGGCCGGTCGAAGGAGACCGCGCGGGATCGGTCGGAGTGGCCGTGCGGCCCGTCGTAGAGGGAGTACCCGCCCCAGCCGTTGTAGGCCTGCCAGGTGGTGACTCCGGCGACGAGCACGATCCGCCCGGTGGTCTGAGTCGAGCGCACGGTGATCGGGACATAGCGCTGCCCGGCGCCGTCGGAGGCGACGAGCTTGATCAGGTAGTCGCCCTCGGGCCAGCCGGCCGTGTCGACCGTGAGCGAAGGTCGCCAACGGCATTCGACGGTGGCGGTCGAGCGGTCGAACGATGCGGCCGACTGCACGTGGCCCGCGGTCTCGGCGGACTGCCAAACCTGCCGCGCGCCCGTGCCGCCGTAATAGCCGAAGCGATACGCGATAGCTGTGAAGCGCGGCGAGGTGGTGGACACGAACAGGTGGAAGGATGCGCCGCTCGCGACCGAAACCTGGTCGGCGTAACCCTCGATGGCGTGTGCAGATCCGATCGCCGATGTCGCGATGGCCCACGCTGTCGTACCCGGCTTGGCGTTCTCGGCCGCGACGTCGAACGACGCGGCGGTGCTCGGCCGGGGCGACGTTGCCGGATGCGGCGCGACGCCCGCCGAGCAGCCGCCGACAAGGACGAGCAGGAGAGCGCCGAGCAGCGCAGTGGCTTTCGGCTGCCTTCCGCGCCGCGGAGCCGGCCGAGCCCTGCCGTTCATGGCTGTGCAACCCTCCCGTTCGTCGAACAGAGGAAACGATAGGGGCGGGCGTGCGCGCAATGTTTCCGCGTCCTTGCGGGCGCGCCGAATTCAGCCGGTGTACGCCGATTCAACGTCCCCGGTTCATCGCAGGTCCAATCGAGGTCGGCTGCCGAGCCCCGGGCACACGCGCGTGTTGAATCCAGACAGTGCTATCGCGCCGTATATAAGGGTGCGGGGTTACGTGATCTGGGCCGCTTCCTTGAGTGTTTTTTCGTCAGGGCGCGGCTGAGCCGGGCCAGTCGCGGAATGCGGCCAGCAGCCGGTCACGGGCGTGTCCGGCGAGGCTGTCGCCCGGAAGACGATGCAGCTCGCCGACGGTGTGCCGGATCTGCTCCAGGTAGCGATCGCAGCCGTCACACGCGGCCAGGTGCTCGGTGAACCGGGCTGCGGTGTGCGCGTCCAGGGCGCCGTCGAGGTAGGCGGTGACCAGTTCGACGAATTCGTCGCAGTTCATGCCGGCACCTCCTGGGTGAAGTGGTCCTCCAGCGCTGCCCGCAGCGCCGCTCGGCCGCGGTGCAGCAGGACGCGCTGGTTGGCCGCGCTGACCGCGAGGATCTCGCATACCTGTTCACTGCTGTAGCCCTCGACGTCCCGCAGGGTGACCACGATCCGTTGCCGTGCCGGCAACCGCTCCAGCGCGGCGGCCAGGTACCGGCGGGTCTCGCGGGCGAGCAGCTCGCTTTCCGGGGTGGGCCACCGTTCGGGGTGGCTGCGCCAGTGCCCCGGATACGGATCGTCGCTGCCTCGGAACCGCGCCGGATCGACCGTCGGCGCGTAGTCTTCGGCCGTCAGGGTCAGGGCGGAGGCGGGGATCACCCGGGCGTCGCGGCTGCCCCGGCTGATCGCACGATTAACCAGGATCCGGTACGTCCAGGTGCGCAGCGACGCGCGGAACTCGAAGCCGTCGATACCGCGCAGGACCCCTAGCCAGGCCTCCTGCACCACGTCCTGCGCGGCGTGCTCGTCGCCGACATACGCGCGCGCGACACGCAACATGCCCGGCGACCACGCGTCCAACAGGGCTGCGAACATCGGCTCGTCGCGCGCACGCAGCCGCGCCACGATTACCGCGTCGGCGGGCAACTCCACGCCCGGCACTCTAACCGGTCCCGGCGCCGCGCGCGGTGAGCCACGGCGCCGGAGCCGGCGAGTGCCGCAGTCAGCGGTATTCGGGATTGGGGAAGTCGAAGCGGGCCCCTGCGTCCCAGGCGGCGCGCTGGTTGCCGTGCGCGGGAATGCCGCCGGCGTCCTTGAGCATGCGGGCCAGGTGCAGCAGATTCCAGGTCATGAACGTGGTGTTGCGGTTGGTGAAGTCGTTCTGCGGGCCGCCGGAGCCCGGATCGAGGTAGGAGGGGCCGGGGCCGGCCTCGCCGATCCATCCGGCGTCCGCCTGCGGTGGAACGGTGTAGCCCAAGTGCTGAAGGCTGTAGAGCACGTTCATCGCGCAGTGCTTCACGCCGTCCTCGTTGCCGGTGATCAGGCAACCGCCGACCCGGCCGTAGTAGGCGTACTGCCCGGCGTCGTTGAGCAGGTGCGAGCAGGCGTATAAGCGCTCGATGACCTTCTTGGTGATCGAGGAGTTGTCGCCCAGCCAGATGGGACCGGCGATCACCAGGATGTCGGCAGGCACGACCCGGTCCCGGTACAGCGCGGGCCACGCGTCCGAGGCCCAGCCGTGCTCGGTCATATCCGGCCACACGCCGGTGGCGATGTCGAGGTCGATGGCGCGAACGACATCGACCTGCACGCCGTGCTTCTGCATGATGGCGGCGCTGAGATCGATCAAGCCTTGGGTGTGCGACAGCTCGGGGGAGCGCTTGAGGGTGCAGTTGATGAACAGCGCGCGCAGATCGTCGTAACGCGGCTGCGGTGCAGCGGCGTCGTCTTCGACGGCTTCGGGGTTGGTGGACATGGCAGCCTCCTTCAGGGACTTGCACCATTAGTCCCGCCAACCCTCAGCTCGTTACACGGGCGCCTTTCACCGCTCCTTGAGCCGCCAACCGACCTCAATCCTCGCTCGTGCCGGGTCGTCTAGTTCGTGACTCGACGTGGTCGAGAATCGTGTCGAGGGCGATCTCCAGCGGCCGGGTTTCCCGCTGGATCTGGGTGAGCAGCAGGCCGCCCTGGAGCGCGGCGAGGACCGCCAGCGCGAGATCCTCCGGGTCGCCGTCGAGCTCCCCCCGCGCGTGCATGGCGTTCAGCCCCGCACGGATGGCCGCTTCCCACCGCAGAAACCCGGAGGCGACGGCCAGACGCGCCTCGGGATTGTTCTCGGCCACCTCGCCGCCGATCGAGCCGATCGGGCAGCCGCCGCGGCATTGCATACGCCGCTGATACTCCACGAGGGCGTCGCGCCACCGCCGCAGGCCCTCCATCGAGTCCATGCGGCCGAACAGCGGTTCCTGCAAGCCCAGCACCGCCTCGGTCTGATACTCGATCACGGCGAGCAGCAGCGCCTGCTTGTCCGCGAAGTAGTGGTAGATCTGCGAGCCGCTGACCCCGGCGGCGGCGCGCACGTCCTCCAGCGTCGCCTCGGTGACTCCGCGCTCGTATATCAGCTGGGCGGCGGCCGCCACGATCCGCTGCCGGGTCGCCTCGCCTTTGCGCGTCAGCCGGCCGGAAGAGCTCCGCGTGCTCGTGCTCGTACTCATGCTCCTGAGCCTCGCCAAGTTTTGGATTGGACAACCCACTTTTAGCTGAGCATTGTGGATCCTGCAACCCAATCCGGCCGCGGGCGGCGGCCGATCGTTCCCGAGGAAAGGCAAGCTCATGGAATTGAGCGGCAAGACGGCCCTGGTCACCGGCGGGACCGGCGGCATCGGCAGCGAGACGGCGAAACTGCTGGCGGCCGCCGGCGCACAGGTCGTCGTCACCGGCCGGGACGCCGAACGCGGCGCGGCCGTGGTCAAGGCGATCTCCGAGAACGGCGGCTCCGCGCGCTTCGTGGCGGCCGACCTGACCGATCCTCGATCGCTGCGCGCCCTGACCGAGGCGGCCGGCGCGGTGGACATCCTGGTCAACAACGCGGCGCAGTTCCCGATGGGCCCGACCATCGCCCAGGACGCGAAGTCCGGCGGCGCCGGCGCCGCATCCGACGAGGCAGAGCTCTTCGACACTACCTCGTTCGACGCGGCGTTCGCGGCCAACGTGCGGGCTCCGTACCAGCTGACCGCCGCTTTTGCGCCCGCCATGGTGGCCAAGGGCTTCGGCGGCATCGTCAATGTCAGCACCATGGCCGCGCGCATCGGCATGCCCGGCATGCCCGTCTACAGCGCGACCAAGGCGGCGCTCGAATCACTCACCCGCACCTGGGCGGCCGAACTGAGCCCGCACGGGATCAGGGTCAACACGGTCGCCCCCGGCCCGACGCGCACCGACATGGTCCTGGCCACCGTCGGGGAGCAGGGCGCCGCGCAGTTCGGTGCGACCACCCTGCTCGGCCGACTCGCCTCACCGCGCGAGATCGCCGAGGTCATCTTGTTCCTGACCACCGATCGCGCCGCCTACCTCACCGGCGCCACGATCGCCGCAGACGGTGGCCGCACCGCTATCTGAATCCTGAGACTCCCAGCCCCTCAAGGGCGTCGGGCCTCCACCACGGTGGTGACCCGTCCGGTTTCGACCTCGTACACATGCCCGGACACGTACAACCGCGGCGGGAACAGAGGCGAGGCCAGAAGACGCTCGACGTCGGCGGCAACGGTCGCGTACGGATCGGTGACGGCGGATGCTTCCAGCGCTGCCTCGTCCACGCCGGTCGCTTCGCAGACCTCGTGCCGGAAGGCGGGGTCGGCGAGCAATCCGGTCCCGCACTGCGTGTGGTGGATTACTGCGACTTCGACGCGCTGGTCGTCGGCGATTCGCCCGCCGGCCAGCCTTCGGCCGAGGAAGCCCAGGAAGGCGATCTCCTCGATGACGGGCTGGGTGACGCGCCCGCCCGCGTTGCGCAGGACGGGTGAATCGCCGAGCTTGAGTCCGAGCGTGATCGCCGGATCGACCCGGTGGTCGAGACAGGCGATGACGATGACCTGAGCGCTGGGCAGGCCGAGCGGCACGGGCGTGTAGGTGCGGGCGAACGTCTCGTTGCGCTCGAGCAGTGGGGTCATCCTGCTGGTCATGGTGAGTCCCCTTCCCCTTCGTCCGAGTTAGTGGACAGCGTCCACCATTTAGTGGACGCTGTCCACCGTAATTGAGTCAGTGGATGCTGTCCACTAACTTGGCGTCCGTGATGAGCAACGAATCCGCGGCCGACGCATCGGCCGACGGCGCCGGCAATACCCGCCGCCCGCGCGGCGCCGTCCGCGACGGGCTGGTCGCCGCCGGACTCGAGCTGGCCCGCACCGGGGGCCCGGACGCCGTCGTGCTGCGCGAGGTGGCGCGCACAGTCGGCGTGGTCCCCAACGCCGCCTACCGGCACTTCGCCGATCGCGACGAGCTCCTGGCCGCAGTGTGCTCAGCGGCCATGGGCGAGTTCGCCGCGCGCATGGCCGCCGGCGTCAGCCGCGTCCGTGGCAAGTACGGTGACCCCGCAGCCGCCCGCCGCCGCCTTCGCGCCATCGGCCAGGCGTACCTGCGCTTCGCCCGCGAGCAACCGGGACTCTTCGCGACCGCGTTCGCCCTACCGCACCAGCACTCCTACCGCACAGCGGACGCCACGGCGCAGCAGCATCCCGCCCCACTTGACCAGCTGCGCGCAGTGCTCGACGAACTGGTCGATGCGGGCATCATGAACAAATCCCGCCGCGCTGGAATCGAATACGCCGTGTGGTCCACGGTCCACGGCCTAGCCGTGCTCACCGGTCAAGGCCCCCTGCGCGACGCCCCCGAGGCCACGCGTCAGCGCATTGAGGACGCCGTGCGCTCCTTCATCGATTCCGCCCTGCGGCCCTAGCGCCCCTGGTCTTCAGCCAGATGGCCGCGAGGCCCTGCCTTCAGGAGCGTCACGGTGTGTGCACGCGACTATATGTTGTGTCCACACGCACGCACTTGCGGGCGGGCGCCGCACGACGACAGGAATCGAGCCATGAGCGCGAGCAGGATCGCACTGATCACCGGGACGTCCAGCGGGATCGGGCTGGCGACCGCCGTCGCCGCCGCCCAGAGCGGGTGGCAGGTCGTCGCGACCATGCGGAACACCGCGAAGGCCGAGAGGCTGCTTGCGGCGGCGGGTGAAGCGGGCGTCGCCGAGCGTTTCCGGGTCATGGCGCTGGAAGTGACTGACTCCGCCTCCGTGACCGAGTGCGTTGACGCGGCGCTTGCTGCGCACGGGCGACTGGACGCCGTCGTCAACAACGCCGGAGCGGGGGCCTTGGGAACCGCCGAGCACGTCAGCATCGCGGACGTTCGCGCCGCGATGGAAGTCAACTACTTCGGCGTCGTCTCGGTCACCCAGGCGACTTTGCCGCACCTGCGTGCCTCGCGCGGTCGGCTCGTCACCGTGACGAGTGTGGGCGGAGTGGTGGGGCAGCCGTTCAATGACGCGTATTGCGCCGCGAAGTTCGCCGTCGAGGGCTTCATGGAATCGCTGGCTCCTGTCGCCGCCACGGCCGGCGTGCGCGTGAGCGTCATCGAGCCCGGCGCGGTCGCCAGCGAGTTCGTGGCGAGCCAGCAGATCGATATCCCCGCGATGCTCGATGCGGCCGGTCCGTATGCGTCGGCGTTGCAGGCTTACATCAACCGCACCAGGGCGTCGTTCGGCAACGCGCAGTCCGCCGCGGACGCCGCAAAGGTGATCATCGCCACGCTCGACGCCGACGAGCCGCCCTTCCGCGTGCAGACCTCTGACTGGGCTCGTGACTTCGTCGGCACGAAGCTCGCGGACGTGGACGGTTCACGGGTTCAGCAGCTGACCGCGGAGTGGGTCGCCGCCAGTTAGCCGCCGCCAGTTAAGCGTCGGGGCGGGACCTCAGTATCCGAGGCGCGTTCGCACAACGCGGGCGAGCGAGGCGACTTCCTCGATGTGCAGCTTGCGCGAGACCGCGAGGAACAGGACGCCGAACACCGCTCCGCCGCCGAGAAGGGCCGCGACGTTCCCGACGGTCCCGGCGAGTTGCGCGCTCACGATCGCCGCGATCGGCGCCGCGATGACCGCTGCGACGCCGGACGCCGCGCCGAGCTTGAGGTGGGTGCGCGCGACTCGGCGGCCCTCGACACCGTGCAACTGGCGGCGGAGTTTGCGACCGGTCATGATCGCGCCGATCGTGTAGGCGAGGGTGGAGGCGAGGCACAGGCCGACCATCACCCACGGCGTCGTCCTCAGCGTCGCGTAGGCCAGCAGACCGATCGCCACGTTGGCGGCGGTGATCCACATCGTGATCACGAACGGCGTGCGGGTGTCTTCGTACGCGTAGAAACCGCGCATCATCACGAACTGGGCGGAAAACGGGATCAGGCCGGGGGCGAGCGCCATGAGCATGAAACCGGTGTTGTGGGCCATCGTCGCGTCCGACTGCCCGTGTCCGAAGAGCACGGCGGCGATCTGCGGGCCGAAGGCCGACAGAGCGCACGCGCACGGGACGATGGCGACCGCAGCCACGCGCAGGCCGTACGAAACGGAGGTGCGCACCGCGGCGCGGTCGCCGGCCTGCGCGGAGCGGCTCATCCGGGGCAGCAGTGCGGTGATGACTGAGACGGTGATCACCGCGAAGGGCAGCTGCCAGATGTTCTGGGCGTTCATATAGGCCGTGTAGCCGACGCCCTGGCCCTTGAAGCGCGCGTCCATCATGTCGCCGATCCGGGTGGCTATCAGCGAGCCGATCTGTCCGAGCAGCACGACCCCCATCGTCCACTTCGCCAACGTCGCGGACTTGCGCAGGCCCACCCCACGCCAGTCGAAGCGCGGCCGGTATCCGACTCCAGCCCGGCGCAGATAGGGGATCATCGCCGCGGTCTGCAGCACGATCCCGAGCGTCGTGCCGACGCCGAGCAACGCGACCTCGCCCGGCGTGATGTTCTGCGCGGTCAGCCGCGCGTGCCCGACCGCCGCCATGAGCGCCACGAGGGTCGCGATCATCACGAGGTTCGCCAGCACCGGGGTCCACATCATCGGCCCGTAGCGCTCGTGGGCGTTGAGGATCTGACTGAGGATCACCCACACCCCGTAGCAGAAGATCTGCGGCACACAGAAGCGGATCAAGGTGACGGTCAGCGCATGGTCGGCGGGAGCGGCGGCGCCCGCTGTAACATCCGCGATCTGCGGGGCCAGCAGCAGGCACGCGCCCGTCAGCACACTGAGTACCACGAGCGCGATCGTCAGCAGCCGATCGGTGAACTGGCGCCCGCCGTCCGCGTCATCGCGCATCGCCCGCACCAGCTGCGGCACGAAAACGGAACTGACCGCGCCGCCGACGATGAGCAGGTAGATGGTTCCGGGGATGTTGTTGGCCGTGTTGAAGTCGTCCCCGAGCGTGCTGAGGCCGAGCGCCGAGGCGAGCAGCAGCGAGCGGATCATGCCGGTCACCCGCGAGGCGGTCGTTCCCAAGGCCATGATCCGGCCCGCTCGCGACAGGCTCGCGGCTGCCGGCGGAGCGACGGTTGGAGCAGCGGTCGTGGTGTCGGTCGCAGTGGCCACTGGTGGCTCGTCCGGGGCGGGCATCCAGGGCGGGGCGGCCAGCGTGTCGTCACGGCGCGGCGGCCACCCGGCGGCGCGGACCGCGGGTGCGCCCGCGAACGCGGGAGGCCGGCGCGGCGGGACCCTGCACAGGTCCACGACGCGGGGGGATGAGGGCTTCGAGTGCGGACGGAGTGAAAGCGCCCCACCCGATGGCCGGGAGGTTGAAGCGGGTTGCGTCGATACCTTCGACCGCGTCGATACCGTCGAGCGCGTTCAGGTAGGTCTCATCGTCCGGCGATGGGTGCCACTCGTTCGATCCCACGGGCACAGTCTCGTGGATCAGGCAGTTCTACGCCGACGGTCGCTGACTGAGGGCTCGCCATTCAGGAGCCAGGATCGCCCATACCTGCTTGTCATAGCGCACACCCTCGTACTGCCAAGCCTCGCGCCGCACGCCCTCCAGCGTCATGCCGAGCCGCTTTGCCACCGCTGCGCTGCGCTCGTTGTCGGCCCGGCAGTGCCACTCGGCCCGGTGCAGCCCACGGGTCGCAAACGCCCAGTCCAACAGCGCGCCGCACGCCTGCGTGATCAGACCGTGGCCCTCGGCGGACGGCTCCAGCCAGCAACCGATCTCGCACCAGCCGGCCGCGGCGTTGAAGTCCGTGAACAACACACCGCCGACCAACACTTCGCCCTGCCAGATGCCATACAGGCGGGCGCCGTCGGCGGCCTGGCGTTCGGCATACCGCTTGAGCGTCGCCCGCGCCCCGTCGACATCGTCGGTGACGAACGTGGGCCCGACCCACGGGCGGATGTGCTCTCGAGCCCGATCCATATGGTCGGCGAACTCCTCGGCATGCCAAACCTCCAGCCCGCGAAGGCAGGCACCGTCGCGCAGCGGCAGCGAGAGCATGAGAGCCTCCCCATTCACGTGACAAGCGTTTGGCAATGTACCGTGGCTAGCGTCGGCCTGCTCACGCAGTACTGGTCCAGGCGGTGAAACCGTCGGCGAGCCGGTCGATTCTCTGGACCGCGGTCCACAGCCGGCCGTCGTTGCCCAGGCAGGCTGCTGCGATGGTTCCCTGCGCGGTCTGGATCGCGCTCGCCGCCCCTGCCAATGGCGGGCCGTCCACCTTGCGCCAGGCGGGAGCGGCGCTGCGGCCGGCGCCGAGCGCCCCGGGCTCGACCGTCGGCGCAGTCACGAGACCCCCGTCCTCACCCATGAGGTACAACAGCGAGCCCGAGCTGGGGCCCACGCGCCACGGCGCGATGCCGACCGGTCCGATTCCTCCGGCGCCGGCCACCGTCGCCGTAGTCCACCGTGACGAGCCGTTCGCTTCCGTGCACACCGCGATGTCGGCGGACCGCGGCGGACGGTAGACCAGAACGGCCCTGCCGTCGACGGACTCGACCGCGGTCAGCGGGCTCGCGGGCGGCGCCGCGCCGATGACCTTCCGCGCCGTGAAGTCACCCGCGCCCGCTTTCGACTGCTGGATGCGCACGACTCCCCGGGAGCTGGGCGCGTATGCCTCGACCACGCCTGAGCTGCGCGCGAGCACCGCCAAGCCGTCCTGGCACGGGCTCGGCACGGTGACGGGGTGCCACGCGCCCCACGCGCCGGCCGGTGACCGCTGGATGACGCTGACGCCTCGGCGGTCATCGCGCACGAAGACGCTAAGCACGCCCCGAGTGTCGAAGGCGCCGACCGGGATTCCGGTTTCCCGCGCCCGAACCGGGTCCGCAGTCGGCGCACCGAGCGACCGCCACTCCGAGAACGCGAGCGATCCGCCACGCTGGGCGGACCAGACGACCTCGACGACCGGATCGCTGCCGAGCGTGGTGGTGCGGCGCAGCGCGAGCAACGTCAGCTGTCCGTCCGGTCCACGCACCGTGCTCACCGCTGGCGCCACGTATCCCTGGGTGCCGATCGTTTCCGCTGTACTCCACGGGCTGGCGCCGCCCAGTCCGCCGCGCCAGGAGACGACTTGACCGCCGAGCGTTCCGACCGCGGCCAGCGTTCCGTCCGCCTGCACGCTGAGCCAGCCCGCCGCGCGAGGGTAGCGCCGCCACGTGCTGAACCCGTACTGGATCTGATCGTCCTCGCCGAGCTCGAGATCGCCGCACATCGTCGCGTAGCAGTCGGGCCGTCCACTGCCGCCATAGACGAGCAGCGCGCTGGACTTGTGGTGGTAGCTGTCCGGGGACAGATTCTTCGGCCACCACGCGTTCGAGTAGCCGCGGAAATGCTCGACGGCCGGGACCGTGTCGCAGGCCACTGAGTATCTACCGAGCGCCGCGATGCCGAACTCGGCGGACGCCGTGTGGTCCGGATGGTCGCTGTAGTGGACCGAGGAGCCCGCCACCAGATCCGGGTCCGGGTCCAAGAGCCGCACCAGAGTCGGCTTGCGCTGCTGCAGCAGCATGACGAGCGCCGTGATCAGCTCCTCGCGTCCGACTCGCTGCGCCTTGGCCGCCGGAGAAGTGGCGGCCGGCTGCGTCTGCTGCGCGGCCGCGCGCCCGGACCACAGCGTGCGCAGGCTGCTGACGGTCGGATCGCCGGCCTCGTCGGCGCGCAGCTTGCCGCCGAGCCGCGTGCCGACGAAGTACAACGCGATGTCGGGCTCCGCCTTCAGCACGGACTTCTCGACCACGAGCGCTGATCCGAGCCGGACCGCGCTGACCTGCCACGGCGAGTCGTCGCGTCCGGTGGCCATCAGCGAGTACGCGGCACGAATGCCGTTGCGGCGGGCCTCGACGTACCGGGGAAAGTCCGCCGGCACCGCATGCCGGCCGCTCGTGCGGATCGAGATGTTGCGGCCGTCCGACTCGCCGGCCGAGAGGTACACCGTGGCCAGTGACGCCGAGTCGGTGAGGTCCTGCCATGCAAGCGGGTTGATGAAATAGAGGTCGTCATCCGGGTGCGCGACGATCTGCACGATCGAGGAAGGCGAGGGAGCCCGCCTTTTCCCGATGGCCGCAGGCGCCGGATCGGAACCGCCGATCGCCTCCCAAAGGCTCACTCCGGCCGTGGCCGCGGCGGCGCCTGCCGCCCCGGTCCGACGTAACAGCATGCGGCGGGTAACCCCGCTCCGCCTCCACCCGCTCACGACGCCCTCCCGCTGTGCAACCCCGAACCCGACCCCGAAATCGAACCCGTCCCCGTCACCGACCCCGAACCCCAACGCGGCGGTAACGGTAACGGTAGCGGAGACGGGGTTTCGGGGACGGCGCTAAGAGATCACGCTTGGGAAACGCACAAACTGCCGTGCGCGTTGGGGTGACTGGCGCACGAGCTCACGTCATGACACGTATGTCACCACCGGATTCGCGGCGGTGTGCGTGTCGGTCAGCGACCCGGTGCCGCCGGTGAAGGCGACCAGCACCGACGGCGGGAGCGTTACCGCTGCGTCCATCACCTGTGTGCCGTCGATGCTCACCACGATGTGGCTCGACGACGTCACGGTGACGCCGATGGTGTGCGCGCCGCCGTTGCGCAGCACCGGAATCGACTTGTTCGATGCGAGCGCCGTCATCGCGGACGCGGTGGACGTGCCGATCGCGCAGAAGTTGCTCGATCCGTAGATCCCCATCGTCCCGAACGTGTCGAGCGCGACGAACACCGCCGGAAGCCCGGATACGCCGAGCCCGCCGCCGGTGCCGCCGACCGAGTTCTTCGTCGTGGCGGAGGCGTCGTAGAGCGCGAAGGTCATGCCGTCGGCCCCGGACGTCGCAGCACCCGAAATCGTCGCCGTGAAGGTGGCGGTGAGCCCGACCGGGTTGACCGGTGTGCTGTTCACGACCGAGCCGGCCGATCCGGTGACGCCGTCGGTGGTGAGAGTCGCCGTGGCGGCCGCGCCGGTGCCGGTGATGGTCGCCGACCCGTTCGCCGTCCACGTGCCGTCGGCGAAGCCGGGCAGGGTCTTGGTGGAGGAGACCTGGCCGGTGCCGGACAGCGAGACCGTGACGGTGCCGCTGGTGGTGGTCACCGCGAAGGTGCTGTTCTGCGCGCCGGAGATGGTGGGGGAGAAGGAGACGGGCACGGTGACCGACGCGCCGACGGCCACGGCGGTGCCGACGCTGGGCAGCGTCGCGCTGAAGCCGCCGGTGGGTGCGGTCACCGCGGAGACGGTTTCGGTGGCGGTGCCGTTGTTGGTCAGCACGACGCTCTGGCTCGCGCTGGTGTTGGTGGTCACGTTCCCGAAGGCGACGGACGTCGGCGACGGGGTCAGCGGCTGCGGGCCGGTCGTGGCCGCGGGCGGCGTGATGGTGATGCCGCTGACCGCGTGCACGTCGGTCGATCCGCCGGTTGATCCGGTGAAGCCGACGTACGCGTTGGCCGGAAGCACTCCGGCGGTCGGCACCGCGTCGAGCAGCTGCGCGCCGTCGAGGGAGACCTTGACGTGTCCGCCGCCGATCGTGACGCCGACGGTGTGCGTGCCGGTGCGCAGGTTGCTCGGCGCCTTCACCCACGAGAAGTAGGTCTGGCTCTGGGCGTAGGCCCCGGTCGCGGCGAGGCCGATGAAGTTGCCGGTCTTCGTTCCGCCGTTCCACGAGCTGACCAGGGCGACGTCGAGCCCGGGAAGGCCGGCGAAGCCGATGCCGCCGCCCGGCGCGCCCAAGCCGCTCGCAGTGCCCTTAGTCGAGTCGACCAGGGCGAACGCCAGCCCGTCGCCGCCCGTGCCGCCGTTCATCTGCGCCGTGAACGAGGCGGTCAGCCCGTCGGTGGCCACCGGCGAGGCGTAGAACGCCGATCCCGCCGCGGACGCGGTGGCCGCGGTCAGCTGGATCGTGCCGGCAGTCGGCACGGTCGCCGTACCGTTGGCCTTCCAGTTGGTCGGCGGGGCGGACAGCGCGGTGACGCCGGTGCCGGTCATCGTGATGAAGTTCTCGCCCTGGCCGGTGTCGCCGGTGATCTCGTAGCTGGCCGACTCCGCGCCCGCGATCGACGGCTTGAAGGTGATCGGCACGGACAGGGACTGGTCAGGCGAGATCTGGGTGCCCTCGGCGATCGGCGCGGTGGTGAAGAAGTCCCCCGCTACCGCCTTGGCCTTCGTGATCGTCACCGGGATGTTGCCGTCGTTCGTCACGGTGAAGCTCAGCGGCTGCGAGGCCGTGCCCACGGTCACGTTGCCGAACGCGAGCGTCGTCGGGGTGATGGTCAGGTGGCCTTGGCCGGTGACCGCCGTGCCGCTGAGCGGCACCGTGACCGTGCCCGATGTCGAGGTGATGGAAAGCGAGCTGGTGTCGGTGCCGGCCACCGTCGGGCTGTAGGTGACGCTGACGTTGACGGATGCCCCGGCCGCGATCGTGGTCCCGATCGCCGGCAGGGTGGAGCCCGTCGAGTACGGCGCGGCCGGCGGGGTCTCGGCGGTGACCGTCTCGGTCGCGGTGCCGGTGTTCGTGAACTGGATCGTCGCGCTCTTAGGCACACCGGTCGGCTGGTTGCTGAAGCTCACCGTCGTCGGGTTGGCGGTCAGCCCGGGTTTGACCCCGTTGCCGGCGACGGCGAATCCGATCGAGCCGCTGTCGGTCGTAAGGGTGATGATGCCGCTGGCGTTGCCCGCGGCCGTCGGGGTGAAGGAGACCGGTACGGACAGGGTCGCCCCGGCCGCCATGGCGTACGGCAGGGCTGGCGCTGTCGCGGCGAACGGCGCCGAGGTCGTGATCGCGGTGATGTTCAGCGCCTTGGTCGACTGGACGGTGAGCGTGCCGGTACCGGTCGCGCCGACGTTGACGTTGCCGACGTTCACCGGCGAGCCGGTTAGCGCCGACGAGGCCGGCCGGCCGAAGGCGAGGATCTTGCCGGTCCGGGTGGCGACGTAGACGCGGCCGCCGTCGGTGGCAGGCATGTTGAACTTGGTCAGGTTCGGCAGCGGCGTCGCATAGAGCTGAGTTAACGAGCCGTCCGCGTTTGGAATCGCGTTGTAGGCCACCAGATAACTGCCGGAGCCGGTCTTCTGGTCCGTGCATCGCGTTGCCCACACCACGGCGGTGTCCGAGGTGGTGCCGGTGGAGGTGACCAGCGGTGAGCCCTCACACAGGTAGCTGTAGTTGAAGGCCCCGTGGCCGACTGCGGCGAGCGACGGCTGTCCGGACCCTGACAGGCCGTACTTGAACGCCGTCAGCGGGCCGCCGTTGCTCGGGTAGTAGATGTAACCGCCGTCTCCGGGCCACGCCGCCGGATGGCAGTAGCAGCCCTGATACGGGCCGAGCGTCTGCACGACGGCGTCGGTGCCTCCGGCGCCCTGGCCGCGCCCGCCGAGGTTGTCCCGGTTGAGCAGGAAGATGCGCCCGTCCTTGCCCGACTCGACCATCAGGTGCGGGATCGAGGCCGTGCCCATGGAATCGGGCAGCGCCATCGGGCCGCCGGAGCCGAGGTCCCGGTCGTTGGTGTCGAGGGTGTTCGCGTCCGAGGGGGAGAAGAAGTCGCCGGCGGAGAGCGAGCCGTCGCTGTTGACGTTGAGGCGCACCACCGACTCGCCCAGCAGGGACGGGGGCGCGCTGCCGGCGCCGACCGGGGGAGAGCCGTTGTTGCCGGTCGCGAAGAAGATGTGCCCGGAGCCGTCGGCGACAAGGCCCGCGCCGCTGGCCCAGATGCCGCCGCCGTCGACCGAGCCGCTGCCGGCCACGTCGGACCACAGCGCGGTCTGCTTGCCGGCCGTCGACACGCCCGCCACATAGCCGCGCCAGTTGCCCGCGTCGCACAACGAGCCGAATCCGGCATAAACGACACCGCCCAGCAGCAGAAGCCCGGGCCGCTGCGCCTCCTGAACCGGGTCGAAAACGAGCGACGGGTCATTCGAGGGCGAACCGGCTATCTGCACCGGAAAGCCGGATTTCTCGGCGCCGGTGGCGGGATTGACCGCGTGCATAAACCACTTCGGCGATTCGTGATAGACGCCACCGTCGACTTTAGACGTCAGATATACGTATCCGGTTGCCGGGTCGTAGACCGGGGTCGACGTGATTCCGATCACAGGGGTCGTGGTGCCGTCCGGCGACATGTCGTTGCAGGACCAGGAGTTGCCCGGAACGGTGACGCTCGCGGGCCACGGCGTACCGAGGTTGACCGTCCACCGCACCGCGCCGGTCGCGGGATCGAGCCCGTAGACGTTGTTCGTCTCGGTGGCCGCGATCAGGGTGCCGTTCGCCACGATCGGCTGGGCGTAGATCTGGCTCTGCACCGTCGACTCGAGCTGGGTGGAAAACTGCTGGCCGAAGTCGGAGGAGGCGACGGAGGCCGGCGACAGCCCCGGCTCGTTGGCGTCCCATCCGGTCCGGTAGGTGTCGGCCGACGCGGTCGTGGCGTCCGCCCGCACCGCGACGGCCGGGAAGGCCAGCCCGCCGGCCAGCAGGGCGGCCACGACCGCACCGCCCGATATTCGATGACGCACCAGTTCTCCCCTGCGTGAAGCGCCGCGAGATTTATCAGTATTCATACATACGTGTTTCTGGAAACCCAGCCGACTGAAGTTATCGCCTCCCGGCGTTCCGCGCGCGCCGGATCGGAAAACGTCACACAGTGTTGACTTAAGGCGCCCCTTCCGGCCGCGCGTATGAACAGTCTGTTAATGTGCGATGGAATGTGTGCCGCGGCTCACCGGCTCTGCCAGACTTGCCGTTAAGCTGAATCGGGCTTAGGGCGTGGGGGTCTTCTTTGATCAGCGTTTTGATTGTCGTCGTGTCGTTTTTCCTGACCGGGGTGGCCGGTTTCACGTTGTGGTGGATGCTGCACGCCTGGCGCACGCCGGAGACGCTGCAGGCGACCCGGTTCGCCGACCCGGTCGGCGATGACGGGCTCTGCTTCTCGCTGCTGGTCCCGGCCAGGCACGAGCAGGAGGTGCTCGAGCACACCGTCAACCGCTTGCTCGAGTCCACCCATGCCGACTACGAGGTGCTGGTGATCGTCGGCCACGACGATCCGGACACCGCCGCGGTCGCGCACCGCCTGGCGCAGGCCAGTCCGGACGTGGTGAAGGTCATCACCGACACGCACGAGCGCAAGAACAAACCCAAGGCGCTCAACACGGCCCTGCCGTACTGCACCGGCGACGTAGTCGGGGTCTTCGACGCGGAGGACCAGGTCCATCCGAGCCTGCTGGCGCACGTCGACCACGCGTTCCGGGAGACCGGGGCGGACGTGGTGCAGGGCGGGGTGCAGCTGATCAACTTCCATTCCAGCTGGTACAGCCTGCGCAACTGCCTGGAGTACTTCTTCTGGTTCCGCAGCCGGCTGCACCTGCACGCCCGCAAGGGCTTCATCCCGCTCGGCGGCAACACCGTGTTCGTGCGCACCGACCTGCTGCGGGCCAACGACGGCTGGGATCAGAACTGCCTCGCCGAGGACTGCGACCTCGGGGTCAGGCTCTCGAGCCAGGGGGCGAAGGTGGTGGTGGCCTACGACTCGGAGATGGTCACCCGCGAGGAGACGCCCGGCTCCGTCGTCGCGCTCTTCAAGCAGCGCACCCGGTGGAACCAGGGCTTCCTGCAAGTGCTGCGCAAGCAGGATTGGAAGCGGCTGCCCTCGTTCCGGCAACGGCTGCTGGCCAGGTACACCCTGGTCACGCCGTTCATCCAGGCGTTTTCCGGACTCATGGTGCTGATGGGCCTGCTGGTCGCGCTGACCGGCCGAGTCCCGGTGCTGGTCGCGCAGATATCCTTCCTGCCGGTCGTGCCGATGCTCGCCACCTTCGCCTTCGAGGCGGTGGGCCTGCACGACTTCGGCAACCAGTACCAGCTGCGGATCAAACCGTCGCACTACGCCAAGCTCATCCTCGGCGGCCCCTTCTACCAGCTCATCCTCGCCGGCGCGGCGATGCGCGCGGTATGGCGGGAGCTGCGCGGCCGCAACGACTGGGAGCTGACCAGGCACACCGGTGCGCACCTCGTCTCGGAGCCGGCCGCCTGATGTCCGCCGTCATCGAGGAAGTGATCGAGCCGGGCGAATCGCGCGTGGCGCAGCCCGGTCTTGCCGAGCCGCAACGCGAACCGGCGCCGGTGCCCTGGCGTCGAGGCGGCCGCGAACGAATCAGCGATCTGATTCTGCGCCATCGCGACGCGAGCATCGTGACCGCGCTGGTCCTGGTCGTGCTCGCGGTCCAGGGGATCAACATCGCGAACTTCCCGACCGTCTCCGACGACGAGGGAACCTACCTCGCCCAGGCCTGGGCCATCCAGCACGGCCACGGGCTCGCGCACTACAGCTACTGGTACGACCACCCGCCGTTCGGCTGGATCCAGATCGCCGCGCTGTCCTGGATTCCGGCGCTTCTCTTCCACGGGCCGATGGTCGTCATGCACGCGCGCATCATCATGCTGCCGGTGTCGGCGATCGGCGCGGCGCTGGTCTACGTGCTCTGCCTCAGGCTGCGGATGTCCCGCTGGGCGGCCGCCGTCGCGGTCGTGGCGTTCGGGCTCTCGCCGCTCTCGGTGACCATGCAGCGCGAGATCTACCTCGACAACTTCGCAGTGGTCTGGATGCTCGCCGCGTTCGTGTTGGCGCTCACCCCGACCCGCCACCTCTGGCACCACATCGCCTCCGGCGGCTGCGCGGCGCTCGCGATCCTGTCCAAGGAGACGATGATCGTCGTCGCCCCCGCGCTGCTGCTCGCCGTGTGGCAGGGCACTGATCGCAGCACCCGCAAGTTCGCGTTGGCCGGCTTCCTGGCCACCGCCGGCCTGCTGCTGTTCCAGTACCCGCTCTTCGCCCTGCTCAAGGGCGAGCTGTTCTCCGGCCCCGGCCACAACTCCCTGTTCGGCGCGATCCACTACCAGCTCAGCCGGCCGGGCTCGGGCGACATCTTCCAGCAGGGCACGCTGGCCAACCTCACCCTGCACTGGTGGCTGGTGCGCGACCCGGTGATCATGTACGCGGGCGTACTGGCCTCCGTCGCCGCCCTCGGATTCAAGCGGCTGCGCCCGATCGCCCTGGCCGCGGTGATCCTCATCGTGGTCGCCGCGCGCCCCAGCGGTTATCTGCCGGCCATGTACGTGATCCAGGCGCTGCCGTTCTTCGCGGTCGTCATCGCGGGCCTGCTGGACAACGTCGTCGGCGCGGCGATGCGCTGGCGCAGCGAGCGGATCCCGTTCCTGCGCGCCGGCGGCGCGAACCTGGTCGCGTTCGCCTCCGTGCTCGCGGTCGCGCTGCTGGCGCCGAGCTGGGAGACCGGCGACGAGACCGCGGACAGCGCCCTGTCGAACACCAACTACGCGGCCGCCTCGCAGTGGATGCACGCACACATCGCGGACCCCGCGCACACGCGGGTGGTCGTGGACGACGCGATGTGGCCGGACCTGGTCGAGTACGGCTTCCAGCCCGGGCTCGGCGCCATCTGGTTCTACAAGGTGGACCTCGACCCGGCGGTCACCAAGACGCTGCCGCGCGGCTGGCGGGACCTCGACTACGTCGTCTCCTCCTCGATCATCCGGCAGGACCCTAACAGCCTGCCGACGGTGAGCGCCGCGATCAAGCACTCGACCGTCGTGGCTACCTTCGGCACCGGCGACCAGCGCATCGACATCATGAAGGTTGACCACACGAGATGACCGCCTCCACGACGCACCCCGGCGACAACGCGGCGGTCGACGCGCAGACGCCTTCCGCGCCGACGCGACAGATGTGGCGGGCAGGGTGGACGCGGTGGGAACGGTTCGCCGTGACCCCGATCGGCGCGCGGGCGGCCGGTCTGCTGCCGCTGTTCGCCGTGCTCGTCGCCCAAGTCGCCCTCGCCTACCGGCTGCAGAACACAGCATTCGAAGACGAAGCCCTGTACGTGTACGCAGGCCACCGCGAATGGGCGCTGCTGCTGCACGGAACGCCGACGTACGACAACTACGCGAGCTACTTCTCCGGGCTGCCGTTCCTGTACCCGATCGCCGCCGCAGGGTTCGACTATCTCGGCGGGTTGGAGGCGGTACGGCTGTTCAGCCTGCTGCTCATGCTCGCCGCGACCGTGCTGGTGTGGTCCGTGACGCGGCGGCTGTACGGCAGGGCGCCGGCCATCCTGGCCGCCGCGTTCTTCGGCACCTGCGCGCCGACGCTGTTCCTCAGCAGGCTGGCCACCTACGACTCGTCCGCGATCTTCCTGCTGGCGGTGGGCCTGTGGACGGTCGTGCGCACAGCCCGGCGCAATCCCGCGTTCGTCCTGCTCGCCGCGCCTCCGATCGTGCTCGCGATCGGGGTCAAGTACGCCTCGGCCCTCTACCTGCCGACCCTGCTCGCGGTCACCGTCCTGGCCGTGCCGCACGCGCAGGACGGCACGCTGCGGCGCCCGTGGATCAGAGGCCTTCTACGCGCGGGCCTGCTCGGCGTCGCCGTCGTCGTGACGCTCGCCGTCGGGTACGCCAGCGCGTCACCCGACCTTCGTCTCGGGCTGACCCAGACCACGACCCACCGGAACCTGGGCGGCGATCCGACCTCCGCGCTCGTGCGACTCTCGCTCGTGTGGTGTGGCTGGCTGGCGGTGCTCGCGGTGATCGGCGTGGTCAGCGAGGCGCGCTCGCGTCGCCGCCCTGACGCCGCAGGCCCCCGCACTCGCGTCGCGCTGGCCGCCGTCCTGGCCGCCAGCGTCGCGCTCGCCACGGTCTACCAGGTGCACATCCATCAGATGCAGTCGCTGCACAAGCACATCGGATTCGGCCTGCTGTTCGCCGCGCCGGTCGCCGGACTCGCCGTCAGTCGCCTGTCCCGGCTCACCGCCATCGATCCGCGCCGCCGGATCCCGGGCCTCGCCCTCGGTCTCGCGGTCGTGCTGGCCTGGTACGCCGGGCACGCGGCCGCCCCCGAGTACGGCTGGCCGAACTCGGCGGGACTGGTCTCCGCGCTGCGGCCGATGACCGGCGAAGGGCACTTCAAATACCTCGCCGAGGAGAACGAGGTGCCCCGCTACTACCTGCGCGACAGCACCGAGCCCTACGAATGGCTCACCACCTTCTTCTTCAGCTACCCGACCAAGAGCGGCCAGCAGCTGACCGGTTTCCCGGCCTATCAGGCAGCCATCGCAGACCACTACTTCGACCTTGTCGTGCTCGACTTCGGCCCGACCGCCGCGCTGGACAAGCAGCTCACGGACACCCTGGCCCAGCGCGGCAGCGGCTATCACCTCGCCGCCACCGTGCCCGCGCACACCAGCCACGGCACGCAGAACTACTACATCTGGACCCGCTGACACGCTGGATCCCGCGCCGGATCCAGCCTTGGATACATCGGTAATCAGTTCTTCACAGCCGTGACTCGCGCTGGCAAAGCCGCAGGTCGACAGTCATCGCTACAGCACGGCCGCACCACTTGCACAGCCCGCACCCGACCCTGTTGCGCTGTGAATCCCAGTAGGTGAGTGCCCATGTCCCATGCGCACGCTCCGTCGTATCCCAATCCGCGCGGCGCTGAATCCTTGACGCCGCAACGCACTGCGATACCGGCCGCCCCGGCGCCCTTCCTCCTCGACCCGGCCTCGGCGGCGCTCGTGGTGATCGACATGCAGCGCGATTTCCTCGAGCCCGGCGGCTTCGGCGCGTCCCTCGGCAACGACGTCGGCGTCCTGCGCCGCACGATCGCGCCGCTGCGGCGGGTGCTGGAGGCGACCCGCGCCGCCGGCCGGCCGGTGATCCACACCCGCGAGGGCCACCTGCCCGACCTGTCCGACTGCCCGCCCAGCAAGCTGAACCGCGGCGCACCCTCGGCGCGGATCGGCGATCCGGGCCCCAACGGACGCATCCTGATTCGCGGCGAATACGGGCACGACATCATCGACGAACTCGCCCCGCTGCCCGGCGAACCGGTCATCGACAAGCCGGGCAAGGGCGCGTTCTACGGCACGGACCTCGGCGCCCTGCTGGCCGAGGAGGGCGTGACTCAGCTGATCGTGACCGGGGTGACGACCGAGGTCTGCGTGCACACCACGGTGCGCGAAGCGAACGACCGCGGCTTCGAGTGCCTGGTCCTGTCCGACTGCGTCGGCTCGTATTTCCCGGAATTCCACCGCGTCGGCCTGGCGATGATCGCCGCGCAGGGCGGCATCTTCGGCTGGACGGCCACGTCGAGCGACTACCTCGCGGCGCTCGACGCCTCACCAGCGTAATCACGTCCTGATACCACGCTGTCGCGGGCGACACCGCCGCAGCGCCCCCGGCTCACACCTTCTTGACTCCACCCTCCACGGAGCCCGCCATGACCACAGTCACCCCTGCCGCCGAATCGACCACCGAGGCCACCCCGCCGCCGACGCTTCCCTGGTGGGCGCCGGGCGAGACCAACGCCTTCTTCGGGCTCGGATTCAACGTCCTCGTCAACGTCCTGGTTCTCACCGGGCTGGTGATCGGCGTCGTCGGCATCTCCGCGCACGACGCCTACCACACGATCCTTCCCGCGCTCGGCGTGGAACTGCTGGTCGGCAACGTCTACTACACCTACCTCGCCCGCAGGCTGGCGCGCCGGGAGCAGCGCACCGACGTGGCGGCCATGCCCTACGGCCCGTCGGTACCGCACATGTTCATCGTCACCTTCGTCATCATGCTGCCGACCTACCTGGCCACCAAGGATCCGGTACGCGCGTGGGAGGCCGGACTGGCCTGGGCCTTCGTCATCGGGCTCATCGTGCTCGCCGGGGCCTTCGTCGGGCCGTACGTGCGCCGATGGACACCGCGCGCCGCGTTGCTCGGCACGCTCGCCGGCATCTCCGTGGCCTTCATCTCGATGCGGCCGGCCGGACAGATGTGGGAGGCGGCCTGGATCGCGCTGCCGGTCATGGTCATCATCCTGATCGGGTTCTTCACGAACCTGCGGCTGCCCGGCAACATCCCGGTCGGCCTCGCCGCGCTGCTGGTCGGCACCGCCATCGGCTGGATCGGCGGCTTCATGTCCGCGCCGGACGTCTCCGCGGCCGCCAAGGACGTCGCCATCGGCCTGCCCACCCTCCAGTTCCACCTGCTGTTCACGGGCCTGAGCCACATCGGGCCGCTGCTGTCCACCGCGATCCCGCTCGGCATCTACAACTTCACCGAAGGCATGACGAACGTGGAGAGCGCCGCCGTCGCGGGCGACTCCTACAACCTGCGCTCGGTGCTGCTGGCCGACGGCACCGGTGCGATCGTCGGCGCGGCCCTCGGCTCGCCCTTCCCGCCGGCCGTCTACATCGGCCACCCGGGCTGGAAGGCTGCGGGCGGACGCACCACGTACTCGATGGCCAGCGGGATCGTCATCGCGGTGCTCTGTTTCAGCGGCATGTTCGGGCTGCTCGGCGCGCTGCTGCCGATACCGGCGATCGTGCCGATCCTGCTGTACATCGGACTGCTCATCGGTGCCCAGGCCTTCCAGGCGGTCCCACGTGCCCATGCCGCGGCCGTGATGATCGCGATCATCCCGAACGTGGCCTCGTGGGCGCAGGGCCAGATGGCGAACGTGCTCTCCGCAGTCGGATATCAGAACGTGGATTTCAGCGAGCACGCGAAGCTGATCCCGCCGACCGCGACGAGCCCCGGCACCGTTCCGGAAAGCGCGTTGGTCAACGCCGGGGTGATCTACAGGGGCCTGATGCTGCTCGGCGACGGAGCGGTGCTGGCCGGACTGATCCTCGGCGCGATCGTCGCGTTCCTGATCGACCGGCAGTTCGTCAAGGCCGCGATCTACTGCGGGGCCGGCGCCGTGCTCTCCTTCGTCGGACTCATCCACGGCGCGAAGGTCGGGTGGAACATCGACGGCGAAGTCGCCCTCGGCTACCTGCTGGCCGCAGCGGTGTGCGCCCTGTTCGCGCTGCGCAAAGTGCCGCCGCGCGAACCCGACCCTGACGAGCACCTGCTGGCCGCGGCGGAAGCGGCGTGATCAGCCCGATGGGGGAAGGCGCAGCGCCAGCCGTCCGGCCAGCGACGCCAAAGCCTCCGGACACTCCAGGTGGGCGGCATGACCACAATCGTCGATGACCCGATACGGCAGGGCGCAGTGAACTTGCAGCGCACGTGCGGCTGCGTGCCGTACCGCAGGGGAGCGCGAGCCGACAGTGGTCAGCGCCGTGCCGGGCACGGACGGCTGGGGAGTGGGCTGGAAGGCGCTGAACATGGCCAGGTCACGACGTACCGCATCCGGATCGGCCGGGGCCATCGCCGCGGTCCACGCTGGCCCGTAGAGTGCCGCTCCGAAGGCGGCCACTCCGCCGGACGCGTAAGCCGCGGCCACCGGAGCGAGCAGGCCGGGCACCAGGCTGCCGACGGCCGGCTCGTGCAACACCGCCCCGGCCAACGGCACCTCGGCGGCCAGCAGCGCCAGCCCGAGCGTGGCTCCGCCACTGACGCCGACTACGACGGCGTCCGTGCAGAGCGCGGCCAGCGCGTCCACTTCGGCGGCCAGGTCACCGCTGTACGCCCGCTGCGGCGCAACCACCGGCACCTGCGGGAACAGCTCGGCCAGCGCGCACCTGACGCGCTGCCAGATCGCAGCCGTCGTAGCGGCGCCATGGATCAGCACGATGCGCGTTTGGGGCATGGTCGCAAGCATAGGAGTGCTCGCTACGCGGTTGACTGCGCCGTAACCTGCGGGGAACGGCGCCGTTACGGTCGCCGCAGAGGATGACGGCATGGATTCGGCAGCGGATACGGCGCAGGATCCTGCTACGGCAGCGACGCGGGATTCGCCGAGCGAGATCGCGTATCGGGAGTTGCGTGACCGGCTGTTGGCAGGCTCGTTCCCGCTCACCCACCGTATGGCCGAGGAGCGGCTCGCCGCCCTGATCGGCGTGTCCCGCACCCCGGTCCGCCATGCCCTGATCCGCCTGCACGGCGAGGGGCTGATCACCCGGCACCGCGACGGCGGTTACCGCCCCACGGTCCCGGACCCGAACGACATCGCGAGCCTGTATGAGGCACGCCGCGCGCTGGAGATCGGCGCGTTGTGGCGGCCGGCGGAGGCCGGCAGCAGGCACGACCGCACCATGCTCAAGCATCTGCGCGAGGACTGGGAGACGCTGCGCCGCGACCAGCCGAAGGCCGACCCGGGTTTCGTCAGCCTCGACGAGGACTTCCACATCCGCCTCGCCGGATCCGCGGGCAACGACATCCTGGTCGACCTGCTGCGGTCGGTCAACGCGCGTATCAGGGTCGTGCGTATCCACGATTTCCTGACCGACGACAGGATCCAGCGCACCATCGTCGAGCACCTGCGGCTGCTCGGCGCGGTGATGGCCGACGATCCGGAGCAGGCGGAACGGATCTTCCGGGCGCACCTGGCCGAGTCCAAGAAGGTCGCCGAGGAGCGTGCGCTGCGCGCCATCGCGCGCATGGCGACGCTGGACTGATTTCCCGCACCACATCCCGCACACCGGTGAGAGGCGGACACGATGAGCATCAGCACACGTACGGATCCGGTGGGAGCGCTGTTCGGGACCGTGGACGCCGAACCGTATCAGTGGCCTTACGACGGCGCGCTGGACCCCGCTCGCACCGCGCTGCTGTGCATCGACTGGCAGACGGACTTCTGCGGCCCCGGCGGCTACGTGGACGCGATGGGCTATGACCTGGCCCTCACCCGCGCGCCGCTGATCCCGACCGCCAAGGTGCTCGCCGCCGCGCGCGCCGCCGGAATGACCATCGTGCACACCCGGGAAGGCCACCGCGCGGATCTCGCGGACTGCCCGCCGAACAAGCTGTGGCGCTCCCGCCGCATCGGCGCGGGCATCGGCGACCCGGGCCCGTGCGGCCGGATCCTGGTGCGCGGCGAGCCGGGCTGGCAGATCGTCCCGGAAGCCGCCCCGCTCGACGGCGAGCTGATCGTCGACAAACCCGGAAAGGGCGCGTTCTACGCGACAGACCTCGACCTTCTGCTGCGAACCCGCGGAATCAGCCACCTGATCCTCACCGGGATCACCACCGACGTGTGCGTACACACCACCATGCGCGAGGCCAATGACCGAGGGTACGAATGCCTGCTGCTGACGGACTGCACCGGCGCCACCGACCCGGCGAACCATGAGGCCGCCTTGCGCATGGTGACCATGCAAGGAGGCGTGTTCGGCGCGATCGCGCCCTCCACTGCGCTCCTCGACACCCTTGCGGTGCCAGTCGCCGGGTGAGGCCGCCCGGTCGTACGCTGCCGTGGGACTGCCGTCCGGAGCGCCAGGCACCCGATGATTCCCTGGGCGGCGGATGAATGCCGCCTCAGGAGCGATCGGATGCTTACTGCAGCAGACGATCAAGAGCCGCTGCCGACCGTATCCGCGGGTCAGCACTGGCTGGTCTCCTGGCATCCGCCTGACGCTGTGATCGGGGGACGCCCGCACGGCGCCGCAGGGGTCTGTCTAGGTGACAGCGGCCGGCAGCTGGTACTGATCAGCCCAGATCAGGTGTACTGGGGACTGCCCGCCGGGCGGCCGGAAGGCAGCGAGACCCCACGCGAGACCCTGGACCGCGAGATGCGGGAGGAAGCCTGCGTCGAGGTAGTCGACGCGCGGTTCCTTGGCTTCTCCCGCAGCGTGTGTACACAGGGCCACGAGAAGGACCTGGTGCTCGTGCGCTCGTTCTGGCGCGCCGAGGTCGAGATCGGGCCCTGGCAACCGCAGTTCGAAATCCCCTACCGCCGCGTCGTGCCAGCCGCTAGGGCCAGTGACTTCCTGCGCGAACCCGACGCCGTCGCCATGCGCATCTCACTGCGCGCCCTCGCCGAAGCCGGCCTCGCGTGAACGCTAATCAATGCCCGCACACCCTCCTCCGCGCACACGCCGGGCACGTTGAAGGCCCGCTACGTCAGTCGCGCTACTCGCCGAAGACGCGGCGCTGGATCTCCCGGCGATAGTCGTCGAGGGTCTTGTCCAGGTGCACCCCGGCAGCCACGGCCGCGGCTTCCGCGTCGCCGTCGCGGATCGCCTGGTAGATCGCGTCGTGTTCGGCGATCGCTTCCGCGGCGTGGCTGCCGATCGCGCCGTTCATCCCGATGGTGCTGGACTGGCGCTGCAGGCGGCGGGCCTCGCGTACCGAGGCGACGAGGAACGGGTTGTGCGAGGCGGCGGCGATGCCGAGGTGGAAGTCGTCGTCGCCGCGGTCGAACAGCGCCACCTGTGCGGTCAGGTGGCCCTGCTCGCACAGCTGCGCGGCGGTTTCGATGGCGCGCAACTCCGCGGGGGTGGCGCGGGCGGCCGCCAGCCGGCTGGCGGCGGTCTCCTGGACACGGCGGAACTCGAAGAGCATGTAGACGTGGTCGAGGTCGGTCGGGAGGAAAGTTGCACCCCAGCGCGAGGAGCCGAGCATGCCCTCTCCGTCGGCCACGTACAAGCCGCGGCCCTTCTGCACGTTCACGCGCCCGATCGCCGAGAGGATCTTGATCGCTTCGCGCACCACGGTCCGGCTGGTGCCCACGCGCGAGGCCAGCTCGTGCTCGGTCGGCATCCGGTCGCCCGGTTGCAGCCGCGCCTCGGTGATCAGCTGCAGGATCTGCTCGGCGGCCAGTTCGTAGCCTGGCCGGTAGGCCTCCGGCTGCGCCCCGTCCAGCTGTGTGGCGGACGCGTTCGATTCCGTCGGAATGGGTCTGCCGTCCACCGGTTCCTGTCTCCTTCGCCCTCTGCCGCGGAAAGGTACGGCAGTTCTTCACTGTGTCAAGAGCATACATCGGCGTTGAGCATCTCGATAGATGTGTGTGACATATAGTGCGTCGAATGTCGCCGATAAGCGCTTAAGAACGGGCAAAACGGCGTCGGTTCGTGACCGGCGAGTAAAAAAATCTTGAAGATAGGTATGCCCAGCCTCTTGACGCTGACGTCTTGGCGAGGCTGTTATGTGTGCCGAAGGACATCGCGCCAACCCGGCAAGTAAGAGCCATCAGCTTGCGCACATCCGGACCCGATCTGATCCGCACACTTGGGTTTGGTCAGCGCGATGTATCAGACACATTTTCTCAGCCTCCGTCCGCAGGGCCGAGCCCGAGCGGTGCCACGACGCAGTGGAGTCGTTCATGAAAGCGAAGGTCCACGTCATCGGCGCGCAAGGCACGGGCAAGCGGCGCAGGCGTGCCGGGCTGTTGGCGGTCGGTGGCGCGCTGGCTCTTGCCTCCGTCGCGGCTTGCGGCACGAGCACAGGCACGTCCGGAACAGGCTCCGGTGTGCAGGGCGGGTTCAGGTCGGCGGCGCAGACCGGTGGCGCACTGACGGTGTGGGTTGATTCCACGCGTCTGGCTGCCGCGCAGCGCCTGGGCACCCTGCTCGACGACGTACCCCAGTTCAACCCCACCGTCGGCAGCCTGGCCGTACAACGCCCGGAACTGGCGTTGGCCACCCTGCTGGCCATCACCCCGGTCCTGCTCGTCTTCCTCTTCTCCCAACGATTCCTCGTCGCCGGCATGCTCGCCGGCGCCACCAAGGAATAGCCGCAAGAAGGAGTACCTCCGGATGCACCCCGCAGTCACCGCCTCGGTGCCGCTGCTCGAACCCCCGCTCTGGGCCATCGCCCAGCGCGAGCTGTTCGACCTGCTCGACCAGGCCTGGCGCCGCTTCGAACGCGAGTACACCGGGCCCGACGGGCGCCTGAACTACCGCGGCCGCCTCTCCACCCGTGACGGCGTGGACGACTTCTACGAGGTCTTCTTCAACTGGCCCCAGCTCTACCTGCTCGGCGGCGCCAGCGACCTGCTGCTCGCCAGCGAACGACACTGGCAGGGCGTCACCCGCCAGCTGACCGAACTCGGCATGCTCCACGACGAATACGAACGCGGATACGACTGGTTCCACCAAGGCGAAAGCCTGCTACTGCTCTACTTCCTGTGCATGGCCGCACCCGAACACTGGACAGAACGCGCCACCCGCTTCGCACAGCTCTACATCGACCCCGCACACGGCAACTACGACCCCCGGCACCGCATCATCACCCGCCCCCACAACGGCAGCGACCCGGACCGCGAAGGGATCTTCGACGGCGACAGCTACCCCTGGCTACCCAAGGAAGCCGAGATGTACGGCTTCCCACTGGACTGGATCCTGCCGCCCGACGCCCCGGAACCCGAGCGGGCCGTGGATCCGCGGCTGAGCACGGAGATGGCGCGGCGCATGGGTGTCGGCGACACGGCGGTCAACCTCGCCGCCGCCGGGCTCGTCCACAATGCCCTGATCCTCACCGGCGAGCAGCGCTACCGCGACTGGATCACCGAATACGTCGGCGCCTGGCGCGAGCGGGCCGCCGCCAACGGCGGCATCCTCCCCGACAACGTCGCCCCCGACGGCACCGTCGGCGGACTGCTCGACGGCCGCTGGTACGGCGGACACTACGGCTGGAACTGGCC